>JAJBUH010000276.1:0-8445 GCA_020860445.1 Bacteroidales bacterium
GGCTCAATACCGGATGGCCATTTTTCATTTTTCACTATTCATTTTTCATTCTTCATTTTTCATTTTTCATTAACACTTGATGCGCAGGCCCTCGTAGGCGAGGATGGCGGTGGGGTATTCTTCGCGGGCTTGATCGATGAGTACTTGCTCGTTGTTGTTGTAGGCCTTTGAGAAATGGCCTATGACGAGCTGCTTTGCCCCAACCTCGCGTGCGATGCGCCCAGCCTCGCGTGCCGTGCTGTGGCCTCGGCCATGGGCTTGCGAGACTTTGTCATCACCGTAAGTGGCTTCATGGTAGAGCAAATCTACTCCAGCCACAGCCTCACGCACGCTGCGACATGGCATTGTGTCGGAGGCATAAGCATAGGTTGATGGCGGCTCCGGGTCGCGTGTTAGCAGCCGATTAGGCACCACGGTGCCATCTTCCTTTACATAGTCGGCTCCATCCTTCAGGGCCGCTCTCTCGCGCAGCGGCACCTGGTGAAACTCTACCATTTCGCCAATGATGCGCCTTGGCTTTGGCTTCTCCTTAAACAGGAAGCCCACGGCTGGCACTGTGTGGCTCAATGGGAAGGTCTCGACTGTCATTGTCGCATCCTCATAAATGACCTTATTTTCAACCGTGAGCGGATGGAAAGTGAGGGTATAGTTTGGCTCGTGGGCAAAAGTTGCGAGAGTTTGCTTAATGACATCTATGCCCTCGGGCAGCATGTAGACATGCATCTCGCCAGTGAAATCATTGAGCGAGAGCGAAGACAGTAGGCCCGGCAGCCCCAAGATATGGTCGCCGTGGAGATGCGAGATAAATATATTGTTGAGGCGCGCCATCTTGATGCCTCGGCGACGCACCTCAAGCTGGGTGCCCTCGCCGCAGTCAATCATAAAATATTTGCCATTGTGGTCTACCACTTGGCTCGATGGCATGTGCTTCAATGACGGGGTGGCCGATCCGCACCCCAATATCGTTATTTCAAACATCAAAATAAGTAATAGTTAATAGTGAAGAGCTAATAGTGAATAGTGAATAACGGAAGTAGAAAGTGACGAGGTGGAATCTGGATGGCCCGTTATTCACTATTCACTATTCACTGTTAGTTATTCACTGTTCTTAGGCCTACTATGCGCAGGGAGCGCGTTGGGGCCGAGGGGTCGTTGACAATGAGGGTAAGGCGAGTGTCGATGATGCCGGTTGGCTGATAGGAGGGGTCATACTCGACGTGCAACTTCTCAGTCTTGCCTGGCTTGATGGTCATCGACGATGCGGTAGCACTCACACCTCTGTCTTGAGAATATATACGGTGTATTTTGAGAGGCGTCTTGCCTCGATTGGTCAGTTGCATCTCAGCCTTGAGGGGCGTAGTCGAACCATTGGGCACATCGCCCAGGTCGATTCTGTCGTCAGCAATGCTCAATTGTGGCGCGTTGGCCAATTCCTCAGGGGTAAGATTTCGGAAATCCTCCTCAACGATAGCCACTACTGGCAGTGTATAATAGTTTTGGCCGCCATCAGCCGACACCTTGATTGAATCCGTGAGTATGCCCCACTGCTTGCATTTCTGGCCGCTGAAGAAGAAATTGAGGTTGACAATCTCGCCGGGAGGGGCTACCTCGGGTGTAGAACTCACAGTGAGATACTCAGGCACGTCGGCAAAGGTGATGCGCAGCGAATCGCGCGAGGCATTGTAGCCATCAAGAAATTCGCTCTTGCTACTGCCAGCCGGTATGCGTCCCAGCATAGCAGCGCCATTGCGCAGTTTCAATGGGCCCATATCAACCGGATAACGGCTCTGCACTGTGGTCGGATTGCCAATGACCGCCCCCTTGATTGTGAGTTTATGGCGCTCCAGGCCGGCCGATGTGCGCACATACACATATTTTTCAAATCGGCCCGGGCGCCCTACGGGATTGTAGGTGACATTTATTGTGGCAGTATCGCCGGGGGCGATAGCCTCGTCGCTGTAGGCCGGTATGGTGCACCCACAGGTAGCCGAAGCGTTGGTTATCACCACTGGCTCGCTGCTCTCGTTGACGAATCGGAAGGCAGCGCCGATTTTGTCATCCTCGCTGAAAGCACCAAAATCATGCACCGTCTCCAACCACCGAATCCCCTCCCCAGCCATAGCACTCCACCCCGAGCACAAAACCAGAAGGGCTAATATCTTATATTTCATACTGTTCATATATTTCATTACTATATAAAGGTAAAACCAAGGTTACATTTATAGTTACTTCCATCAGAAGGTCGCCTCGAAGAGGCGGTATTTGGTTAACCCCAGTCAATGAAGCGAAGCGGAATTGGCTGGGGTTGGAGATAAATTCCATAGCCTATGCTATTCGCCTCGGAGAGGCGGTATTTTTTTCCTCTGAGATACCGCCTCTCCGAGGCGAATAGTTTAGGCTCTTGTTTGCTCTTCCTACCCCACCCAGCTACGCTTCGCTCCGCTGAGTGGGGTTAACCAAATACCGCCTCTCCGAGGCGAGCAGGGTTGGCAAATAAATTCTGTACAAAGTTACAAACAATTTTCCATACCCCAAATGTTATTCTTTATAAAGAATAGATGTCATAACCATGCAATAAAGAATAGATGTCATAACCATGCTTCAACTCACAATCATCCCCGAACATCCCTTTGCAGCGTGGCTGCTTGATGTGATCGATAGGTTTCTCGACCTACTGGGCCTCAATCGCCATCCCGCTGTCGAGCAAGTAGTGTATTTCTTGCTCATCGTCATTGCGTCATATTTTATTGGTTGGCTCATCAAGACCATTATCGTAGCCATAGCACGCAAAATCACCAAATTCCATACCACTGAGATAGGACAGGATTTGCTGAAGCAGCAAACCCTAAGCCGTTGCGCTCACTTCATACCTCCATTGGTGTTTTTGAGCTTGGCTCCATTTGCCTTTGAGCAGAAGTCAGAAATCCTGACTTTTATTATCAATCTGTCGGTAATCTACTTGTTCCTGACCATCGGCATAGCCATCAACGCTATCCTCAAGTTTGGATTCATGCAATACAATCAGCGGCGCAACCAGCGCAACCTGCCTATCAAGGGTATCCTCAACTTGTCGATGGGCATCGTATGGATTGTGGTGGTAATCATCTGCGTGTCGATCATCGTACACAAGTCGCCAGCGGCTCTGCTTGGTGGCTTGACCGCATTCGCCGCCGTGGTGATGTTGATATTCAAGGATAGCATCCTTGGTTGCGTTGCCGGGGTGCAACTGTCGAGCAATGACATGTTGCGCGTGGGCGACTGGATTGTGGTGCCAAACACACTGGCCAATGGCGTGGTGGTGGATGTGACGCTAACAACCGTCAAGGTACAGAATTTCGACAACACCATGGTGATGGTGCCACCGTATTCGTTGGTGTCTAATTCCTTCCAGAATTGGAGAGCCATGAGTGATTCGGGCGTAAGGCGCGTGGCGCAGTCAATATATATCAATCCCGACTCAATCAAACCGCTGACCGATGAGATGTTGGCGAATATCACTAAGAAATTCCCCGAAGTGCAGCCGTTTGTCGACAAGATGAAAAAAGACGGCAAGACTGTCGCATGGGATCCGGGCAATGCGCCCGTCAACGGTACCTTGGAGAGTAATATAGGCCTATTCCGCGCCTATATGGTCACCTATCTGCTGGCCAGTCCGATGATTGCTCACGATCAAGACTTGATGGTTTGCATCCAGCCCATGAGCCCCGAAGGTGTGCCATTGCAAATCTACTGCTTCTCGGTCACAACACAATGGGAGGCTTTTGAGGGCGTACTCAGCGCCGTCATGGAGCATGCCATGCTGGCCAGCTCGACCTTCGGTCTCGAAATCCTCAGTGCCGACCACCTCAGCGTCGACACCCCCGACAAGAAAGCATAAAAGGCCCAGGTATTCTCTTTGGCCTCAGAACCAAAAGTAAAAGTTGCGACATTTGTTTTTCTCAAATAAATGTCGTAACTTTGTATCTGTATATCACCCATAAACACAAACAGATATATGGATGTAAATAGATGGCGCCAACGCTTAAACAGTTACTCTAAGGCCCTACAGCGCTTAGAGGAAGGTCTTATGGCTCTCGAGCGTGCCTTATCTTCTGACTCGGAAGTAGATGACTTGCTAAGAGACGGGGTAATCCAGCGCTTTGAGTTTACTCATGAATTGGCTTGGAATGTCCTCAAGGATTACGCTGAATATCAAGGCTACACCAACGTGCGCGGTTCGCGCGACGCAATCCGTTTAGGTCTTCATCTTGATTTAATCAAAGATGCAGAGTGGATGACCGCCATAGAGGATCGCAACCTCACTGCCCATGATTATGATGAAGAAAAAGCTTCAGAAATCTATGAGCGTATTCATGACGTATATTTTCCTCTTTTCAAGGATTTAGAGGCCACTATGATTTCCCTTTTATGATTTACGGAGTAAAAGAAAAAGACTGGAATCTTATAATCAGTGTTTTCTCTGCCAATCCTCGGATTGAGGGAGTGATTCTCTATGGCTCAAGGGCCAAAGCTACCAATAAGCCTTTTAGTGACATTGACTTTACTTTATTAGGTAATTCCCTGAGCAGAAAAGATTTGACTGATGCCTACTTGGCATTAGATGATCTCCCTCTGCCCTATATGTATGATATTTCCATTTACTCCCAAATAAAAAATCAAGATTTAGTAAAAGAGATAGAAAAAACAGGTATAAGAATATATTAGCTATTACTCTAACCCCTCCTTATGAAAAAAACAGTATCAACAATCGCATGCCTTGCTGCTTTGGCAGCTGCTACAACTATGTGCACCAGCGAGAAAAAACAAGACAACGCACTCCTGTCAGAGTACACCACCGAGTACCAGATTCCGCCATTCAGCCAAATCCGGTACGCCGACTACCTGCCCGCTATGCAGGCTGGCATCGATGAGCAAAACGCCAACATCCAGGCTATAATCGACAACCCCGAAGCTCCGACCTTTGAGAACACAATCGTGCCTCTCGAGGCCTCAAGCCCTACGCTTGACCGTGTCACTATGGTGATGGGGGCCCTCACCGAATCAGACGCTTGCGCCGAGCTCGACTCAATCTCCAACATCTTCATGCCCGCTATCACTCGCCAGAGCGATGAGGTGATGATGAACGATGGCCTGTTCCAGCGCATCAAAGCCATTCACGACAATCCCGAGGGCCTTGCCCCTGACCAGAAGCGTCTCGTAGAGAAATACTACAAAAATTTCACTGCTGCCGGCGCCCTGCTGTCGCCCGAGCAGAAAGAAGAGCTGAAAGCCATCAATGGCCAGCTCGCCGATCTGTATCTTAAGTTCAACAAAAACCTGCTCTCAGCCACCAACGAGTTCCAAATCGTGGTTGACGATGCCTCTCGTTTGGCTGGTCTGCCCCAATCAAGCGTAGCACAGGCTGCAGACGCTGCCAAGGAACGCGGATTGGAAGGCAAGTATGTATTCACACTCCATGCCCCGAGCCGTCTGCCCCTGCTGCAATACGCCAAGGATCGCGACCTGCGCCGCCAGATGTACGAGGGTTACACCTCGCTTGCCTCATCGGGCCAATACAGCAACTATCCAGTAATCAACGATATCCTCAAGGTTCGCGCCAAAAAGGCTCAACTGCTCGGCTATGACAACTTTGGCTCGATGATGACCGACAAGGTTATGGCTAAGACAGTCGACAATGCTGAGAATCTGCTGATGCAAATCTGGGAGCCCGCCAAGAAGCGCGTGGCACAAGAGGTAAAAGAGATGCAAGCCATCGCTAACAAAGAGGGCGCTGGCATCAAGATTGAGCCTTGGGACTATTATTACTACGCCGAGAAGGTGCGCCAAAACAAATATGACCTCGATGAGGCAGTGGTGCGCGAATATTTCCCCATCGACTCGGTGCGCAATGGCATCTTCACCATGGCTAATCGTCTCTATGGCATCAACTTCACCCCGATGCCAAATGCACCAAAGTACAACCCCGAGGTTGACGTGTACAATGTGACCGATGCCCAGACTGGCGACCATATCGCTGTGTTCATGACTGACTATTTCCCACGTCCATCAAAGCGCCAGGGTGCTTGGATGTTTGAGTTCAAAGGCACTTGGGAGAATCCTGACGGCACCAGCTCGCGTCCTATCGTCTACAATGTAGGCAACCTGACCAAACCCTCAGGCGACACTCCCGCTCTGCTCACTCTCGACGAGGTTGAGACAATGTTCCACGAATTTGGCCACGCTCTCCAGGGAATGCTCACCACTGCTCGTTACAAGAGCCTCGCTGGCACCAATGTCGACCGCGACTATGTTGAGCTCTGCTCACAAATCCATGAGCATTGGGCATTCGACCCCGACTTTGTTGGCCAATACGCTCACCACTATCAGACTGGCGAACCCATCCCCGCCGACTTGGTAAAGAAACTCGAAGCCTCATCAACCCACAATCAGGGCTTTACCACTGCCGAACTCGTTGGCGCAGCTCTGCTCGACCTGCAGTATGGCAAGCTCAATCCTGACAGCGACATCGATGTTGCTGCATTTGAGCAGAAGGTGGCAAAAGACCTGGGCATGCCCAAGGAGCTTACCTATCGCTATCGCTCGCCTTATTTCAAGCACTCGTTTGGCAGCGACGAATACGCCAGCGGTTACTATACTTATCTCTGGGCTGAGGTGCTCGATGCTGATGGCTTTGAACTCTTCAAAGAGAAAGGCATCTTTGATCCCGAGACCGCTAAGTCGTTCAAAGAGAATATCCTTGAGCCGGGCGACAACGAAGACCCGATGGTGCTCTATACCCGTTTCCGCGGCCAAGCCCCCACAGTTGATGCCCTCCTCCGCAATCGCGGTTTGAAATAATTAAACTAATTTGCTCCCACAAAGGAGCAAAGGCACAAAGGAGCAAAGAGCCGTCTTTGCTCCTTTGTTTTTAGGGATGCCCCTCTTTGCGCCTTTGTACCTTTGCTCCTTTGTTTTTAGGGGAGCCACCTCTTTGTGCCTTTGCTCCTTTGTGGGGCCCACTATGACACTTTCTGGTTAAAAGATTGTTAAAATTGAACACAAAAAATCTTAGAGGTGTTTTACCATTGACAACTATTTAAAACACACCTATTTTAAACACACACAAAATTCAAGTCAGTATGAAAAAATTGTTACTTATTGTGGGAGCTTCGACGCTCTTTGCCACAAATTTAGCAACAGCGCAGGAGACGGTTCCAAACCTTACCGATCAGCCCTGCCAGACGACCTATTACACTACCCGGTCAGACAACTGGTTTATTCAAATCGGTGCCGGCATGAACATGCCGTTAGTAGAAAACCCTGGAGGCGACTCCCGTCATATCACCGCCAACTATTCGGTAGGCGTGGGCAAATGGTTTACCCCCTACTTCGCTTGGCGCTTTGAGCTCAACGGAGGTGCCGCTCACTGGAACTCGGTCAACGAGACGATGGGCAAGATGAACACCATCAATGGCAATATCGACATCATGTGGGATATGTTCAACACCATCGGCGGTGTCAACACCAAGCGTGTGTTCTCAATCGTACCATTTGTTGGCTTGGGCGCAACAGTCAACTGGAGATATCGCAATGACCAATTCGAGGGCCGCACCCCGATGAGCCATGGCCAGTACAAGAACAACGAAGTGCTGCTGCCCGTATCAGCCGGTTTGCAACTGCGCTTCCGCCTGTGCAAGTATGTCGACTTCTTCGCTGAGGGCCGCATGGCATTCTACGGCGACAGCTACAACAACTATGTAGTGGGTCGTCCAGTGGATATGGACCTCACAGTGCTCGGCGGCTTTACCTTCAATCTGGGTGGCAGCGAGTTCCACAGTTTCAACCCCTGTGACTACACCGCTTACATCGATGGAGCCAACCGTCAAGTCAATGAGCTGCGTGGCGAACTCGCCGAGACCGCTGCCGCACTGGCCGCAGCCAACGCACAACTCCCCTGCCCCGAGGTTACAGCATCTGAGACAGTGATTGTCAACGAGGCCGCTCCTCTGCTCGCAACCGTACGCTTCACCATC
Source organism: Bacteroidales bacterium (assembly GCA_020860445.1). Taxonomy (GTDB): domain Bacteria; phylum Bacteroidota; class Bacteroidia; order Bacteroidales; family Muribaculaceae; genus CAG-873. The sequence continues at coordinate 8,013 of JAJBUH010000276.1, forward strand.
AACTCGGCCAAGGTCACCTCGCTTGAGAAGGTCAACGTCTACAACGTGGCTGAATGGATGAAGGCTAATCCCGACCAGAATGTAGTGATCACCGGTTTTGCCGACAAGGACACCGGCGCAGCCAACTACAACATGGCTCTGTCGCAGCGCCGCGCTCAGGCTGTCTATGACATCCTCGTAAACGAATACGGCATCAACCCCGACCGCCTCGCAATGGTGGCTGCCGGCAGCGATACCCAGCTCTACAACGTCAACAACTGGAACCGCATCGTGGTCTTCTCAGTAGCTGAATAGTCCCTCCCCACCTTTGCACCTTTGCACCTTTGCACCTTTGTGGGAGCAAAGATGCCTCGACAAAGGTGCAAAGGTGCAAAGGCACAAAGATGCCTCGACAAAGGTGCAAAGGTGCAAAGGCACAAAGATGCCTCGACAA
>JAJBUH010000276.1:8545-10580 GCA_020860445.1 Bacteroidales bacterium
AGGTGCAAAGGTGCAAAGGTGCAAAGAAGGTAGCACAAGATAGGTTGATTCACTCCAATCTCCTCTATATATCCCTCCCGCCGACGGGCCCTTAAAGCCCGCTCGGCGGGACTTTTTTAGTGAATAGGTAATAGTGAATAGTGAATAAGTAATAGTGAATAGTTAATAGTGAATAGTGAATAAGTAATAGTGAATAGTGAATAGTGAATAGTGAATAACGGGCCATCCGGAGCAGCCGTTATTCACTATTCACTATTACTTATTCACTATTCACTATTCACTATTACTTATTACCTTGTAATTACCATGTACTCGCCGTTTGAGCCGGAGATGACGTAGTAGCGCTTGAGGCCGTAGCCGCGCTCGGCGGCTGTGCCAGACAGCGGGTAGCCATAGTTGGTGGTAAACACATCATAGGTGCTGTGGCAAGTAGGGCACTCGGCGATAAGTTCGCTCTCGACCACCTGTATGCGCGTGTCACTGCGGCACTCTACCGGGCAGCACATATCATAAGCCACGGGATTGCCAAACACATCGCCCACAAGCAACACTCCGCCAAAGCCAGTGCCCGACAAGGCGGTATAGGGATAGCCCGAGGGCTTTTTTTGCGACTTGATGAAATAGCGATACGAGCCAGCTCCTGCCACGCCGTAGACATTCCAATCCCCAATCGTAGAGAATGGCACATAGACAGTGGCCGGCGGTATGCGGTCATCATCAATGCTGTGGCAACTGCTCAGCCCCACAGCGCATAGTAGCACAGATAGTATAATCAGTATGTTCTTCATTCGCTTACGTATTATAAAAGGACGCACATCGGTCAGTGAGGTGCGTCCTTTTATAATACGTATCGTACAGGTGTTTTATTGTGCGCTGTTGAGGGCCTTTTCCATCACGCCTGTCAGCATATCGGTCATCTTCTTGATCTGGGGGGCAATCATGCCGCGCAGCATCATCGGAATCTCAACATCGACCGAGCATGTGGCCTCGGTGGTATCGGGAGTCTTTTCATCAAGCTTGAGCTTGAGCTTGAGGGGCACGGGGGTGCCTTGAGCGTCCATAGTGACACCCTGGGGAGTATTCTCCACCACTTTGAATTTCACCTGCCCCAAGGGCTTGGTCTCAAATTCAATGCTGTCGGTGTCAATCTGTATGTTGCCCACATGGTCTTTGAGTTCTGCCTCATGCTTGTCGAGCAAAGGACGCAATGAGGTGAGGTCGCTGAATTTCTCTGAAATCTCAGCGGCGGGCTTATTTACCGTGAAAGGTGTGCCGGAATAGGTTGACATAGGCCTGTGGGTATTATATGATGGTCTGCGATGGGGTCCAGTTCTCGGGATCCTTGCGCCATTCCTTGAGGGCGTTAACATCATCGCTGCTGATGTAGTTTGACTCAACGGCTGCCTCAAGCATAGCGTTGTAGTTTGAGAGGGTCACCAATGGTACTTGAGCCTCTTTGAAATGCTTCTCGGCAATGGGGAAACCATAAGTGAAGATGGCAGCCATGCCAATTACCTCACACCCAGCAGCCCTTACGGCCTCGACAGCCTTGAGCGACGACTTGCCAGTCGAGATCAGGTCCTCGACCACTACCACTTTCTGGCCGGGCAGGAGATTGCCCTCAATCAGGTTCTCCAAGCCGTGATCCTTGGGGGTAGCGCGGATGTAAGCATAAGGCAGGGCGAGAGTGTCAGACACAAGAGCGCCTTGAGCGATAGCGCCGGTGGCCACGCCAGCGATAGCGTCGGGGCGTCCGAAGTTCTCAAGAATCATGCGGCAAAGCTCCACTTTGATGAAGCTGCGGATCTCCGGATAGGAGAGGGTCTTGCGATTGTCGGTGTAGATGGGGGAGTTCCATCCCGAGACCCATGTGAATGGGTTGGCCGGCTGGAGAATTATAGCTCTGATTTTGAGCAACTTCTCTGCTATGATGCGGTCGACGGTTTTCATTGAGGTATAGCTAAATGGTTTTTCTTTTGCAAAGTTAGCTATAAAATAATTAACTACACACATTTCTTAATTAAAAAAATTAAAA
>JAJBUH010000118.1 GCA_020860445.1 Bacteroidales bacterium
TTTCATTATTAATTAGAAGTTGTACATCAGGGCGATCTGGAAGCCGCGAGTAGCGGGTACGTAGCGGCATACACCGCCTGAGCAGTTGTAGCCGGCGCGAGTGCGACCGTAGCTAACCATCAGGCGAGCGCCCTTGTAAGTGCCGGTGATGGCCCCCATGTAGTAGTGGGTCATCGATGTGCCATGGTTCCACTGGTCTGACACTGTGAACATCAGATAGGGAGCCACTGACAACTCGGCGAGTCCGTAGCACCAGTCGCGCTCGTCATCGGGGGTCTGCAGGTATTGGAGCTCCATGCGCAGGGTGTACTTCTTGTCAAACTTGTACTTGCCCTCAGCCACGAAGATGTTGCTGTTGATCATGCCGCCATGGCCCTCAATCACCGTCTTGTTGTATTTCTGGAACATATACATCGCGGTGAGGTTGAAGCTCTTGGTGAGACGCTTCTCCATCTGCAGGTTCACGTCGGTGTAGTATGTCTCGCCAAACGACTCAGTGCCGGGGATGTACCAGTCGGTACCCATCTGCCCACCATAATTATTATAGGCCAGGTCGCGGTCGATGCCGCAGATGTAGCTGGCGTTGAGCTTAAACTTAGTGCCATACTTGCCGCCCAGGGCTGTGCCGCGCTTGAAGGTGTAAGCAAATGCGCCTTGCAGTGCGTATTCGCCGGGAGCCATCTGAGTGGCGTAGGGGTACATGGCAGCCAGAGCGTAGGTGTGCTGGTAGGCAAACGGCGGCAGCGAGTTGATAAAGGCTGCCGACAAGCTCTGGGTGCGGCGAGAGCGGAACGACATATTGTCGGAACGCTTGGCCTGGAGGAACACGCTCCATCCTGGCTTGGAGTAAGAGCCCGACAGCATTATTGCCGAGCCGTAGCCGTAGGTGTAACCGTTGTCGAACGACGGGTCTTGGCCCTTCCAGGCATACTCGACCTGCAGGTCGAGGCCCTGGGTGTAGAAATGGGTGCGGACATCAAATGCGCTCACATTCTGGGGCAGGTTGAGCTTGTAATTGGCTCCCGACACCAGGATGTCCTCATCCTTTTCGTGCTTAAGCACATAGCTGGCTCCGAAGGTCCAGACTATCTTGTTGTCGCGCATCCAGCGACTGTACTCGTGAGCGTCCCATTCCAGATTGGCGCCCCACACAGTCTTGTGGGTATCCCAATCCCAGAAAACTCTCTGCCAACCGCCCAACACCGTGAAGCGGAAACCCTTGAGGCCGTCAAACTTGACGCGGCCGCCTCGGATACTGTTGTCGATGCCGAGCGAACGCTCCTCGTAGGTGCGCAGGATGAAGCCGTTGCCAAACTGCTCGTAGAAGTCGCCACCGGTGACCTCCAAGCCCTTGTATTTGAATTTGGCGAAGAAGTTGGGCACGCCCCAACCCTTGAAGTCAGGCTCGAAGCCGGGCAGCGGGTGCTCGAGGTATTCGACACGCACGCCGGCGTCAACGTATTTGCTGAAGAGGCCCAGATTGGCGTATGTGTTGGTGAGCACTTTGTCGCTGTATTTCTCGGTGCCGATGGTGACGTCCTCTTCGGGGAAGAGTATGTCGCTCTGTAGGCTGCCGTGGACAGTGACGCCGTCTTTGCCAACAGTGAAAGCCGAGGCCGAGGCGGCAAGAGAAGAGGCGAGGGCGATAGCAAGCAGTTTTTTCATTGGTGGGAAGTAGTCGGGGCCAACGGGGAATTAAAACCACAGATTTACACGGATTATCACAAATTTCTAATAATAGAAATATTAAAAGGATTACCACTATTGATCTGCGGAAATTTGTGAGAATCTGTGGTTTATAATTATCCTTGGTCTTAAATTTAGTTGATCAATTCGCGGATTTTCTCGATGATGTGCTCTTCTGAGCCGTCGGTGTAGCCTGAACGGCTGTCAACGATCTGCCCTTTGCCGTCGATGATGAGCACATGGGGGATTGACTGGATGCCCAGGGTGCGGGTGAGTTCGCTATTGCTGTCGAGCAGCACGTCGTATTCCCAGCCCTCGGCATCAACCAGGGGCTTAACCTTGCTGGCATTCTGAGCCTCATCGATCGAGATGGCATAGAGCTTCATGCCGGTCTCGTCCTGCCAGTCGACGTATTGCTCGTGGATAGCCTTGAGCTCGCGGTTGCAGGGCTTGCACCAGGTGGCGAAGAATGAAATCACAAACGGCTTGCCGTCGTTGGAGAGCTCAGAGGCGTTGACGGTTTGGCCATCGAGGGTCTTGAGCTGCACTGATGGCAGCTGGGCGCTTGCGCAGATAGCAACGAGGGCGCAAACAGCCAAAAGAAAGTATTTTCTCAAAGACATAATCATTATTTTTTAATATGCTACAAAATTACTGCTTTTTCTCTAATTCTACAAATTTTGACTGCAAAATTTGCCCATGGATTAAGAAGGTACAAAAAAAATTAATCGTCATCGCGACGACTAATCTTCTTACCTTAAATCTAATACCATGAAAAACTGATGCAAAGTTACAACATTTATGTTATATAACATAATTTTGGGGCAAAAATATTTTCGATTTAGCATTATTTAAGGAAATAAAGCCACAAATAGTTGCGTGAACGCCACTTACACCATAAAACCACAAGGACATAAAGCCACAAAAAAGTCTTCTTGTGGTTTTGTGCCCTTGTGGTTTTATGGTTTCTGGGCGATTAGCCCAGGCCTTATGGATTTACCCTAATCAGTGTCATGCCGTCGCGGAGGGGGAGGATGACGATGGAGGTGCGCGGATCGTGGGCGATGTGGTCGTTGAAGGCGAGCACGGCGCGGGTCTGGGGGTCATGGTTGGCGGCTGGGTCGAGCACCTTGTCGCTCCACAGGGTGTTGTCGGCGATGATGTAGCCGCCGGGTCGCATGCGCGGTACGAGCATCTCGTAATATTCGATGTAATTGCGCTTGTTGGCATCGATAAACGCCAGATCCCACTGCTCGTCGAGCTGCGGCACCACCTCGAGCGCATCGCCGATATGCAGGTGTATGCGGTCGGCCCAGGGGGTGGAGTCAAAGGTCGAGCGCAGCTCGTCGGCCATCTCATCGTCGATCTCGACAGTGTGGAGCACGGCATCGTTGGGCATGCCTTCGGCGAAGCAGAGGGCGCTGTAGCCGGTGAAGGTGCCCAGCTCGATGATGCGCTTGGGCTGGATCATCTGGGTCAGCATCTTCAGCAGTCGGCCCTGCAGGTGTCCCGAGCACATGCGCGGGTAGAGGTGCCTCAGATACGTGTTGCGATACAGCCGCTGCAGATGCTCCGGCTCAGCCTCGATATGCTCCAATATATAATCGTCAATCTCCATAGTAAAACCATAAATTCAATTGCGCAGGGCAAGCTCCACTTTGCCATAAAGCCAGTTGCGTGACGCAGGCGTCACTTTGCCATAAAGCCATAAGGGCATAAAGCCACAAGAATCTAAAGTATAAATGCCTTAAGAAGAAAACGTTGGTAATTTAATTTTATTTTAAGAATAACCTTTTGTGTCTCTTTCCTTGTGGCTTATGTCCTTGTGGCTTTATGGTACTGTGGCGCTTGCGCCACAATTGGCCTTTGAGTTGTGGTTTTTTATATAAAAAATTCGTAACTTTGCGGTCACGAATTGCGTTATTATTAGAAAAATAACGTAACTGATCAAACATTAGTATTATGGAATCGACCCGTCAAGCTAAAATAGCCCGCCTCCTGCAGAAGGAGCTGAGCGAAATATTCCGCCAACAGACCGCTGCCACCCACGGCACCATCGTGTCGGTGAGCCAGGTCAGGGTTTCTCCCGATCTATCGATCGCCAAGGTTTACCTCTCAATATTCCCCTCAGACAAGAGCGCTGAGATAATGAAGAACATCAAGGCCCAGGAAAAGACCATACGCTACAACCTGGCCCAGAAAGTAAGATTCCAACTGCGCAAGACGCCGGAATTGAGCTTCTACCTTGATGATTCGCTCGACTATATCGACAACATCGACCACCTGTTAGGCATCAAAGATGGCCAATAATCCCCGCTGGGGCGCCCAAGCAGCATGCTCTCGCTGAGAATAGCGCTGCGCTACCTGCTCTCAAAAAAGAGCCATGGCGCCGTCAACATAATATCGATATTCTCGGTGGCAGGCGTGGCAGTAGCCACGGCTGCCATCGTAATCGTGTTGTCGGTATTCAACGGATTCACCACCCTCAGCGCCGGACGCCTCTCGGCCATCGACCCGGAGCTTAAAATCATCCCCACCCAAGGCAAGACTATCGATAGCGCCGACTCGCTCGCCTTGGCTCTGCAGTCGCTCCCTACAATAGTCGCTGCCGCGCCAGTGATCGAAGAACGCGGACTGGCTATCTGTGGCAATCTGCAGAAGCCTGTTATATTTAAAGGTGTCGATGAGGCATACCAGAGCGTGGTGCCAGTGGCCGACATAGTGATCGATGGCGAATATCTGCGCGAGGCTTACGATACCCCGGCGGCAATGCTCAGCGCCGGTGTGGCTGTCAACCTCAACGCCCGGCCCGACTTCGGCAGCGTGGTCGAACTGTATGTGCCTCGGCGCGTGGGGCGCATCAACCCAGCTAATCCCTCGACAGCTTTTCGGGGACAGCAAATGCTGGTGACCTCGGTGTTTCAGATCGACCAGCCCGAATATGACGCCGACTATATGTATGTGCCGCTGAGCGTGGCTCGCGACCTGCTCGAGTATGATACCGAGGCCACAGCTATCGAGCTAACAGTGGCCGCGGGTCGCACTCCCGAAGCAGAAGCCACGGCCTTGGCCCAACAGCTTGGGTCTGGATATCGGGTGCTGACGCGCAGCGAACAGGAGGCCGACAGCTTCAAGATGATAATGGTTGAGAAATGGATAACCTTTCTGATGCTGGCGTTCATACTGGTGATAGCATCGTTCAACATCATCTCGACCCTCTCGTTGCTGGTGATTGAGAAGCGAGCCAATATGCACACCCTCTCGGCCTTGGGCGCTCCGCGCTCCTTGCTGAGAAATGTGTTTGTCGACCTCGGTTGCCTAATTAGCATAGCCGGAGGGGTAGCCGGAATCCTGCTCGGGGCAGTGCTGTCGCTATTGCAGCAGTGGTTAGGGCTGATCAAGCTGTCGGGCGACCCGGCTCATCTGTCGATCTCGGTGTATCCGGTGCGGGTCGAGGGCATTGACTTGCTGGCTGTCTTTGGCCTGGTTTGCATCATAGCCCTGTGCTCAGCGGCTATAGCGGCTCTCTTCAGTCGCAAGCTTGGCGTAAACGAAAACCCATAACCCCCTCCTCTTGTTAATATAGATATACAATCCGTTTAATAATAATAGGTATTGTTTCCAAAAACCAAAAACTAAAGACCAAAGACCGCTTTATGAATATAGATCTTGCCAACATCAAGCCGGGGATCGCAGTCTACTGCTCGTCGAGCACGCGCATCAACCCCTTGTATCTCAAAGCAGCCCACGAATTGGGCGTAGACATAGCGCGCGCCGGGGTGCCAGTGATCAATGGCGGAGGCAAGATGAGCATGATGGCGGCTGTCACCGAGGGAGCCCTCGAGGCTGGCGGCATCGCTATCGGGGTTATCCCTCAGTTTATGTTTGAGGCCGACCGCCACCACAAGAGCCTGAGCTACATGATCGTGACCAAGGACATGCACGAGCGCAAGGCCACCATGGCGCGACTGTCGCGCGGCGTTATAGCCATGCCGGGTGGAGTGGGCACCCTCGACGAACTGGCCGAAATGATGACCTGGCACAAGCTGGGCCTATACCACGGACCCGTGGTGATACTCAATATCAACGGCTACTTTGACCCTCTGCTGGCTTGGCTGCAGCTCTCAATCGAACAGGAGTTTACCGAAGCAGAGCATCTGCCCTGGATGGTGGCTACCAATCCTAAAAAGGCAGTTGAATTAATAATGAAGAATGAAAAATGAATAATGAAGGATGAGGCCGGTGGGAAAAATACAGAATGATTCTGTCGTGACGGCGCAGGCGCCGGTGGTGTTGGATTCGGCTGCTGCGGCTCAGAAGGCGCAGTTCGATTCTCTCGACGCTGCCAAGATGGCCGCGCTCGATTCCTTGTTTGCCGGCCAGGACGCCGATGAGCCGTGCCTGCTGATCAGCCCTGAGGACGAGGCCCTGATTGAGACCGAACCCGAGCTCCCAACTGAGAATTGGCGCGAGGGTCGGCTCGGCGACGAGCGCCCCATCAACATCGGCGACAACTCGGGGGTGCTGGCCATCGTGTCGTGCATCTTCATCTTGATGATGCTCGGCTACAAGCAGTGCCGACGACTGTTCTCGTCGCTTGGCCACCAGCTGTGGGGCATGAGGCGCCGTGCAAATGTATTTGATCCGCATACGTCAAACGAAACTCGATATATCGTGCTGATGGCCGTGCAGTGGTGCGTCTACACCGGGCTGCTGCTCTACAGCGGCATCAGCGTGGCCTCGGCCGACAGTGCCCTGGGGGTGCACGCCTTGTTGTTGCCAAGCAAAGCGTTTGTGCACACCGGTCTGCTCATCGGCCTGATGGCAGTGTATTACGTGGTGCAGTACGGGGCTTACCAGCTGCTGGGCTACACCTTCTCAGACAGCGCTGGTCGGCGCCTATTTGTCAAGGGATTTGAGGCCTCGCAGCTATTGCTCGGTTTTGCTCTCATTATCCCCGCTTTGGTAGCAATTTTCTATCCCGATGCCGCCGCAGTGTGTGTTGTGATAGGAATTTCGTTGTATATTGCCGCAAGAGTCATCTTTATTGCAAAGGGTTTTAGAATTTTTTACACTAATTTTGGCTCGTTGCTTTATTTTATTTTGTATCTTTGCACTCTTGAAATCATACCCTTGATTTTAGTGTGCCAGATTGCGCTATTTCTGGTAAATAGCCTATGATGTCTCCACCCTTTGATAACCAGTTAAGAAGTGAAGATTAAGAAGATCTTAGTATCGCAGCCTCAACCTAAAGGAGACAAGTCGCCCTATTTTGATATCTCTGAGAAATATGGCGTTGAGGTCGTGTTCCGCCCTTTCATTAAGGTAGAAGGGCTGTCAGCTAAGGAGTTCCGCCAGCAGAAGGTGCAGATTCCTGATTTTACCGCCGTAATCTTTACGGCCAAGACCGCTATCGACCATTTCTTCCGCCTATGCGATGAGATGCGTATCACCATCCCCGACACTATGAAATATTTCTGCACCACCGAGGCTATCGCCCTCTACTTGCAGAAGTACATCGTGTATCGCAAGCGCAAGATTTTCCATGCCTCCACTGGCAAGTTCGACGACCTGCTCCCCTACATTCTCAAGCATAAGAATGAGAAGTATCTGTTCGCTGTCAGCGATGTGCACAGCGGCGAGACCAACATCCTCGATAAGAACAATATCGACTACACCCGCGCTGTGATGTACCGCACGGTGAGCAACGACTTCACCCCCGACGAGGCTTTTGACTACGACATGCTCGTATTCTTCAGCCCGCAAGGCATTGAATCCCTGCTCAAGAATTTCCCTGACTTCCAGCAGGGCGACTTGAGAATAGCTACCCTCGGAGCCACTACCGCCAAGGCTGTCAAGGATGCCGGCCTGAGGCTCGACCTTGAGGCTCCCACCGCCAAGGCTCCGTCGATGACCGCCGCTCTCGACCTGTACCTGGCCGAAAACCAGGAGGAAGAAGCGCAGGCTGAGGAGTGAATCAGTAACGATAGCTGAGGCGCGCCCGCGGATGGCTTTGCGATTGTATAAAAAGCAGAAACTGTGCAGCACCCTTGCCATAGATGCCTTGTTTGGCCGAGGCGAGGGTGTCGAGGCTGCTTTGTCTTTTCCGCTCAGGGCAGTGTGGCGTCAGAATCCCGGGCGCCACTCGTCGGCCCCGGTGCAATTCCTGATTTCCGTGCCTAAGAAGCGGCTGCGCCATGCCGTTGACCGGGTGAAGATGAGGCGCCGCATCCGCGAGGCTTTTCGCCTCAATTGGCAGGACTATCCTTGGCCCGAGGGCGCAAGGGTAGATGTGGCATTTGTGTATGTTGATTCGGGGCTGCAACCCTACGCCAAGGTCGACAAGGCGATGAAAAAGCTATTGCAATGCGTCAGTGCCTCGTGTGGCTCTTAAGCCTGCCCATTCATTTTTATCGTCTGTGCATCTCGCCGATGCTTGGACAGAATTGTCGTTATCTGCCCACATGCAGCGAGTATGCCCTGCAGGCTCTGCGCAAGCACGGCCCACTGCGGGGCTCATGGCTCGCCATCAAGCGCATTAGCCGCTGCCATCCCTGGGGTGGCAGCGGGTATGACCCTGTGCCATGAAGATTGCCTCGCTTTTCGCTCAGACCCCCTCGGCTCCGCTGTCGGTGATAGCACGCTGGCTGTGGCATGCGGCCAAGCGCGTGCATGGCCGCATAGTGGCTGTGGCAGTGTTGGGAGTGCTGCGCGTGGGCGCTGGTCTGACATTCGTATGGCTCAGCAAGGTGATAATCGATACTGCCACCGATGGCTCGGTGCCAACCGAGCGGCTATGGTGGCTCGCTGCCGCGCTGGTCGGCACCATGCTTGCCGAGTTGGCATTGTCGCAAGCGGTGCAATACATACGCCAATTGGGCTATCAGAAGATGGCAAATTCGATGCGCCATGACATCTATTCCCATCTGATTGAGGGTGACAGCTTTGCCGACACGCGCCACTCGGGCGACTTGCTCAATCGCCTCACTATCGACGTGTCCACGGCTACCGATACCGCCACTGATACGATACCAATGATTTTGGTAACATCGGTGCAACTGATAGGCGCATTTTGGTTGCTCTGCACCATGAATACCGCCCTGGCCCTGTGCGCCTTGATCATATCCCCCTTAGCCATCATCTCAAGCAAGATTTATTTTCGGCGCATGCGCCAGCTCAACTCGCAGATACGCCAGAACGAGAGCCGCATACACCAGAATATGCAAGAGGGTCTGCAGCATCGGCTCGTGGTCAGCGCCCTGCAATGTCAACCGGCGATGGCCGCATCGCTCAACCTGTTGCAACAGAATCTATTAGCCACTGTCGGGGCGCAAGTGCGTCTCAACTTGTACTCTCGCACCACCGTGCGCTTGGGATTCATTGCTGGCTATCTCACCGCATTTATTTGGAGCATTTTTGAGCTGCATGCCGGGGTCATCACCTTTGGCATCATGACTGCATTCTTGCAGCTGGTGGGCCGCATACAGGGGCCGATTTCGGCTCTTAGTTCTACTATTCCTGGTCTGGTGGCAGCGGCTACGGCAGTTGACCGCTTGATGGAGATAACCGCCGATCAGGGTGGGGAGGCTGAGACAGCAGAGCCACGGTTGCAAGGCAAGATTGGCATCAAGTTTCAAGATGTTACATTTTCCTACTCTCCCAATTCTCCAGTGGTGATCGACCATCTGAGCTACAATTTCGCACCCGGCAGCAAGACTGTGGTAATGGGGCCGTCGGGCATAGGCAAAAGCACTCTTACCAAGCTGATGCTGGCAGTGCTGAAACCCCAACAGGGGAGCATCTCTGTGTATGGGCACGATGGAAGCGAACCTGTGTCGCGAGCCACGCGGCGATATATGTCGTATGTGCCCCAGGGCAATTCCTTGCTGGCTGGTACTATCCGACAGAATCTGCAGCTTGGCAATCCCGATGCCACCGAGCAGCAGATGCGCGACGCGCTCTACTCGGCAGCCGCAGAATTTGTATATGAATTGCCCAAGAGCTTGGATACGCCATGTGGTGAGTTAGGCAGCAGCCTGAGCGAAGGTCAATGCCAGCGCATAGCCATAGCGCGAGCCTTGTTGCGCGAGACGCCCATACTGATACTTGACGAATTTAATTCGGCCCTTGACAAACACACGGCCGATACATTGATGCAGCGCCTTGAGGCGCGGTTGCCACAGACCACTGTGGTGTTTATCTCGCATCGCAACGACATCACTGCCCACTACGATGCAATGCTCGCCCTCGGGACTCAGTCAGAGTCGCGATAGAGACGATCTGGCGGAATTACCGCCAAGGTCTCTGGGTTGTATTTATCCCCAAGCGAAATATCTATGCCAGCCCTTAGCAATTGCTGAGCCAATTGGGGCTTGCCTCTGAATCCGTGCACTATCCATTGCTGGGTGGGGCGCAGCTCTTTGCGCAGCCTGATTATTTGGTCGGCAGTCTTGACTACATGTAGGATTAGCGGCTTTTGCAACTGTTCGCTCAGGGCAATGTGCCAGCGGAAGATTCGCTCTTGGTCGGGGAGGGGAGCGCCGCGCAGAGCGTCTAAGCCGCACTCGCCGATAGCAACAATATTGGGCTGGATGGCGCATTGCGCCACCCAGCCCATTTGCTGTTGTATAGATTCGTCTGATTGAGAGGTATCCCAGGGGTGGATGCCCACGCTGTAGGAGCCATCTTTCGGCACCTCAGCACCCATCGGCAGATTGATAATCGCCTCCGGGCCCGCATCCATCCGATGCGTATGCACATCCCTATACCCTCTCAGCCTCTCCATCCGATTAGTTATGAGTTATGAGTTATGAGTTATGAGTTATGAGTTATGAGTTATGAGTTAT
>JAJBUH010000023.1 GCA_020860445.1 Bacteroidales bacterium
GAAAAATACAATCCCTTTGCCCTGCTCAGCCTCTGAGGAACCGATTTACAGTCGGTCCCGACTCTCTATCTGCGGCGCTGTCCAAGGGGTTAGACTTCGAGGAGGGCTGGGTTGAGGTTGCCGGGGCTGAGGTGGACGCGGCCGGGACCAGTGATGCGAAGCATGCTCAGGCCCTCGCCACCGAATACATTTTTGAAGGACCAGGCCGAGGAGAGTTGGCTCTCGCTGATGCCCTGCAGGGCAATGATGTGATCCTCATCGACTTCGATAGTCTCGCCATAAGAGAGCTCTTTGGTCAGGGCTTGCCCCTTGCAATCGAGAAATACGGTCGATGAACCCGATATACGCTGCAAGAAAACGCCCATGCCTCCCATTATGCCAGCAACCGATACACGAGTGGTGACTTGCACCAGATTGTTTGAGGCCACAAACACCCCCTTATGACACAGAATGGATTCATTTTGCAGCTTCACTGGGAGCAACCCGAATGCTCCACCCAACACCAACTTCCGCGCCGAATTTGAACGATTGACATAGTGGACCAAGAATATCGATTCACCCGACAGCTTCGCCCCTATCAGATTGCCAATCGCGCCGAGTGCTCCCTTGTTGGAGCCTCCGCTATTCAACACCGTCTCCTTTTCCACGCCTTGCTCCAAATAAATCAAAGCACCCTTTTGAGCGTAAAATTCTTCGCCAGGCATCAATTCTACCTCAAGATGCTGGATAAAACTCCCTATCAGTTTGCAATTCATATCGTCAATGTTTATGATCAATTCTTTTTCCTCCGCAAATTTAGTGATTTCCTCTGAAGTTTGAAATCTTCAATACCTCAAATTTGTGATATTATGAAAATTTTCGTAGATTTGCAGAGTAAATCTTACATATCACGATGGCTAAGTATTTTACAGGGATTGGCGAGCTGATACGTAGGCTGAATGCCGAAAGCAAGCTCCTAAGCGCGGTGTTCGAGAATCGAAAGAGAATCGAATTCACGCTTGCTGACGCGTGGGCCTATGTTGATAGCGAGAAGAACTTGCAACTGTTGATTGATTATGGCATTTTGCATCTCGAAGAGGGAGTAATCGAACTTGATGAAACCTATATGCGCTTCTTTGAGGATGTATTGCAAATCAATGAGGATATAAGCCAGCGCACTGTCGAAGAATGTGTACAACAGCTGCAGGAGATTATTGAGCTCTATCTAAAAGAACGCAATTATCCGGATAAGCAAGTCACCTACCTGCGCAAAGCCAGGCGAACTCTCAGATACATTGCCCAATTGGCCGTAAGAAATGTGATTGATCTTAAGCGAAATGTCAATGATACATATCGCAATGAGGTAAATTATGAAGTGAAACGTCTGCGCCTCGAAAAATTCAAACAACAGACCATAGATATCGCCCATTTAGTGAGAGACACTGAGCAACTGCTCGATAGCGAAGATTCAACTTTCCGTGTCCTTTCCCCTGATGAGCATTTCATGCACATTACTATCGATGCGCGTACCCAACTCAAAGAAGCTTATTATAATCTCATTGATCTGCAAAAAAACTATCCGAGATTATCTGCATCAAGTGGAATTACAACATCGTCTTGTCAAGAAAATCAGGCTTCTCAAATATCTTAAAGACCAGTTGACATGGCTCCATAGCACTAATATTACCCAAGTTCTGGACCGGAAGAGCGATCTTTGGCTTGGCCCCATAGCCCCCTATTCTACCAAACCCTCTCTTGGTTTTCTTCGTAATAGCGACGAGGGTGCCATGGTAATAAAGGAGGTGGCTAAAAACATCCAGAAATCAATCAGCCTGCGATCAACACCCCCTCCTATTATCTCTTCCAAAATGATTAAGGGTGAGACAGTGATTGAAGATTTTGTAGATGTTGATGCCTTGGCTCATTCTTTCTTTGCTTCTGGCAAGGACTTGTTCTCCTATATTCTGCAATACGGATACAATAAACCACAAAGCCTTGAGCGCCGAGTTGAGTACTACACTGAAATAACACAGACCTACTATGAGCAACTCGAATTTACCGATCAATGGTCGACCTACCAAGGCATTGATTATCCTTTAATTTACCAAAAATAAAGACAATAGCCATGAAATACGTGCGTCAAGTTTTCGAAACTCTAAGCAAAGGACTATTTATCTCAAGTGATAGCTCCATAGATATGCAGAGACAAATCTATAAAGACGTAGAGGACAACCTGGAAGATTATGCCTATTATTTTGACCGCATAGGTTTTAGGCTTGAATTAGGCGATGGATATCTCTATTTCTCTCGCAAAGAAACTAAAATCCAACTTAGTGAAAAACTCAATCGCTTTTCACATTGGCTTGACATTATTGACCTGCTCAAGGCATGGGAGCCTGTGTTTGGCCCAGGATTTACTTTTACCAAAGCCCAATTGTTGGTGAAAATGGATACCGATATCGAATTGCGTGACAAAGCTAAGGCTCTTTATGAGAAGAAAGACCGATATAGCGATGTAGTAGATAAGATGCTCGACGAAATGGCTAAGATGGGATACATAGAAAAAACTGATGACAATACCGAGCGCTACACTGTGGTCAACGCCTACCGTTATCTTGAAGAATTAATATCAATGATAAGTATCGACAACGAAAATGAGATATCTGAGTAAAATATACTTCATCAATAGTGCTCACATCCCCTATGCCGAGGTAATGCTTGACGGCAATGTGCATTTTATTGGTACTCAGGGGGTGGGCAAAAGCACCTTGCTGCGAGCCATACTGTTTTTTTATAATGCCGAAAAGGAAAAACTTGGGATACGCAAACAAGGTCAACGCACTTTCGACGATTTCTATCTCCCCACTGCTTATTCCTATATCATTTATCAAGTTGAAAGAGGGGATGAACGCCCCTTCTCAATCATAGCCTTTCGTAATATAGGGCGCACAGTTTTCCGTTTTGTCGATGCTCCATTCAACCCCAATTGGATTATCGACCAAGATGGGCTTATATGTAACGACCATGCCATAGTAAAGCAACGCATCACTAAGGACGGCTTTGATTCAAGCCGCATTATTGACAATTATGGTGTATACCGCGACATCATTTATGGCAACACCCACGCCTCGCTCACAAAGGATTTGAAAAAGTACTCCTTGTTGGAGAGCGCTAAGTATCATAATATCCCACGCATCATTCAGAATGTCTTTCTCAACGAACGCGTTGACGCTGATTTCATCAAAGACACTATCATAAAATCCTTAAGAGATGAGGCCGAGTCCAAAATCCCTTTGCGTGATTTTAGATCTAAGCTGTGCGACTTTGACCAAGACTATACTGATATCCTTCTGTGGTCAAAAATCGACAAGAAAGGCAACAATGTGACTTTACAGAAGGCTAATGTCATGATTGAAATTTCCCATGGCATAAAACTTAAAGAATCTTTACTGTTGGAGCACGCCGGATTCTTGGCTTTCTCAATTGACAAGACTCGCGAGAGTCTGCCAGTTTGGAGCCAACAACTCGCGCTTACAAGCCAAAGCTTGGAGGCAAAAAGGCTTAGTCTTTCTGAATCAGAGCAACAATACGAAACCGATAAATCAAAGCTTGACCGTGAACTGGGTGCCATAAGCGCTCAGATAAAAGAATGTCGCGAACTCAGAGAGGAATATGAAAAGAGACAAATAGAAAGTGCTCTCAGACTCGATCAGCAAGAAAGTGCTCTGCAGAAAAAACAAAAACGTGTGGCCGAGCAATTGGCTCAATTAAAGTCTCAGTTTATGGATATTGAGTGCCAGTTTTCAACACTTATCGAGACTGCACTGATGGCTCATACTGAATACAAGCAAGAGCAGTTGCAACAGCAAATTCAGAACCGACAAGATTTCAACAATACTATCGATCAGCTGATTGCTGCGCGTGACAAAGCGCAGGAAGAAGCCAAAGAGAGATTCGCCGACCAAATTGCCGAATCTCAGCATGCCATCGCCCTTACCAATGAATCTATACAGAAATTGAGAATACGCCTGGTCGAAACACAACATTCCACTCCTTATGCCGAAGAGATAAAAACGTGGAAAGAAACAACTCTGGAGATTCAAAAATCTATCAAGACTGAGGAAGATACTATCAGGTCTCGGGAAACTGATATTAAGTTGGCAATCAAAGACGGTGAATTAGAAATATCCCAGTTGGAAGAAGAATATCGTCCACAGTTTTTTGATCTGGATAGGCAGAAAACAGACCTGACACGCCAAATCAAAGAAGAAGAGCAACTGTTGGCGAGAGCCGAAGGCTCATTTTGCCAATGGTTGCAAGCCAACAAACCTGATTGGCGCGACAACATAGGCAAAGTCGCCAGTGAAGACAAGGTACTTTACAGCACTACGCTTTGCCCTAGGCTCAGCGAAAATGAGGAATCCAGCTTCTTTGGAGTAGATCTTGATTTGAGCTCCTTAGATACTAATGTGCGCTCACCTCAAGAAATCAAGGAGCACCTCCAATCGCTAAATTCCAAATTGCGTGACATACTGAAAGCCATCGAAACTTTGCAATGGGATAAAGATAAGAAGGCGGAAGATATAAAGACTTCTCGCAGCCGGAAGATAAAAGCCCTGCGTGATGAGAAACTTCAAGCAATCCAACGCAAAGCTGTGGCCCAACAGAATCTGAAACTTGCGATGCTTCAGATCGATGACTGGATTCAAAAGCAGAAAGATGAAGTGGAGCGTCAAATCACCACCATCAATGCTGAGACCCAAGAGCAGCAGCTCAATCTGGAGAAACAGAAGGACACCCTTCAGAATATCCAGTCTCAAATGGCTAAGGTCTTAGAAAAAGTCGCTCAGCAATATCAAACCAAAAGAAGGGCTGAGGAGAAAAAGCTTAAAGGTCTCAATTCAGAGATAGATAAGCTAATAACCGCTCATAGTGCAGAAACCGACCAAAAAGTAACCCAATACAAAAAGGCTCTAAATGAAGAGTTGGCTCATTCGGGAGCTGATACATCAATGATTCAAACCCTGGAAAATGAGTTAGAATCAATTCAAGACACCTTGCGTCAAATATTGGATAATAAGCCGTTGATTCACAACTATCTAAAAGACAAGGTTGAGAAACTAGACCAAGAAGAAAATTTCCGAAAAAAGAAAGCCAAGGTTGAAGCCTCCATCTCCACCCTAAGAGATCGGCGCCAAAAGCAAAAGGAAAAACTTGTTGCAGCCATCGAAAAGCTCAAAGCCACCGAGACGGAGTTGCAAGATAGAATAAGCCAAGGCTCCAATGGTATAGCCATGGCCGAGGAATTTATCTCAAGCGATTCTTTCTTAGTCGCTTGGAGAGATGTCAAGCCTATGCGCACCCCTATGAGTTGTGATGAGATAGTGAAGGCCATGCACACCTTCTTATCCGAAAAATACCAAGCAGAGAAAAAATTGCAGCAGGCTGTGATAGAATTTAAACATCCTTTCTCTCAAAAGAACATCTTCAAATTCCCTACTCAATTTGAATCTCAAGATGACTACATGGCATACGTTGATAGCGTAGAAGACTTTGTCGTCAACAATAAAATTGAGCATTTCCAACAGCTTACAAGCAATGTCTACACGGGCATAATTTCTCAGATTGGCACTGAGTTCAATCAAATCCTCGCTCAGGAATCTGGAATTAAGAAAATCATCAATGAAGTAAAATATGATTTCTCACAAAAGACATTTGCTGGGGTGATTCGTTCTCTTGATCTCGAACTTCGGCGTAGCGATGACCCACTCATCAATACATTGCAGCGCATCCATGATTTCAACGATGAGCATCATCTTGACATGGGAGAGAAAAATTTGTTCTCATCCGAAGATAATGATCAAGTAAATAGGCAAGCTGTCGACCATCTCCACCGTCTGATGGAGGAGCTCAACCGACATCCTGAAAAGGATGAATTATTGCTCTCCGACATCTTCTCTTTACGATTCAAGATAGACGAAAATGACAACACTACTGGTTGGCAAGAAAACATCAAGATGGTGGGCTCAGATGGCACTGACATCTTGGTTAAAGCTATTCTAAACATCCTCCTTATAAATGTCTTCAAGTCGAGAGCCACAAAAAAGAATGCTGATTTCAGAATTCATTGCATGATGGATGAAATTGGCAAATTGGCTGATGAGAACATTCAGGGCATTCTCGATTTCGCAAATGCTCGCAATATATTCATCGTAAACTCTTCGCCAAAGTCTCACCGACCTCTCTCATATCGTCACCTCTATCTCCTCACCAAAGATGCTGAGGCCAACACTATCGTACACCAAATCCTAACAACCCGTCAAGCAAAATTAGATGAAGATCAAAATAACGCTTAATCTTATAGACAAATTAGAGACATTGCTCAACGGATTCCCTTTGGCAAATAGCAAGCTAAATGCTGACTTGGCAGCCTACCTCATTGCCGAGGGGGCCATACGGCCTGTCTATCGCGGAGAGACTTGTTCGTTGAGACTCTCTAATCCGGAAATTTTTCGCCATTGTCTGTTGGAGATTAACGAGGCTCTTACAAATTTCGACTACCTCAGGGAAACATTGAGAGAAGAGAAATCTCGCAATAGATACGATTTAGTCCATAATTTGGGCAACTCAAAAAGCCTCAAATCATCGGCTTGCAATGGCTTCATGGTCAATACATATTACCATGTAGAATGCACATTATCTGGTGCCCCATTGATTCTCTCTGCAACTCCTGGCTCATTTGTCTACATTCACGATTGGGAACACTTCAAAATACCCTCCGATACGCTGATTGTAGGCGTAGAGAATATGGAGAATTTCAGATTGATTGACCGCCATGGCGACCTATTTGAGCAAGAACTCAAAGGATATGAGAATGATATTCTTTTTGTGGCTCGCTATCCCCAATCAAAAGCCCTACGCTCATGGCTTAAACTGATACCCAACCGTTACGTACACTTTGGGGATTTTGACTTGGCAGGCATCTCCATCTTTCTTAATGAGATACAATGTTATATCCCTGGCCGAAGCTCCTTCCTTATTCCCAAGGATATTAAAGAGCGTCTGAAATGTGGATCTAGTGAAAGATATGATAAACAATATCGCCAATACCGTTACCTTTCGACCAACATTGAGCCCCTCCAATCCCTCATCTGGTTGATTCGTGACGCTCGCCGAGGCTACGACCAAGAGGGCTACATTCTCCCTGACCCTACTCTATCAAATTAGCGGTACAGGGGACAGTCCCTTGTTCCAATCAGCTGGTACAGACTGGTACAGGGGACAGTCCCCTGTACCGCTTAGGTTATATAAACCGTTCTGGTCAGTGGATGATTCCACAGAAATACAATATGGCGCGCCCATTCAGCGAAGGATTTGCAGCCGTAGGAATGGGGGATGAACCATCGTCCAATGGCAAATGGGGATTCATTAACACTCTGGATGAACCGGTGATTCCAATCCAGTATGAAAAGGTAGGAGATTTCCGAGAGGGCTTTGCTTGGAAAGACGGTCTTCTTGTTGAAATCAAAATCCCCTCTGGAACAGGGGATAGTCCCCGGTAACGCTGTCCCCTATACACAAGACAACAATTTGAGTGAATTTCAAAGGAGGAAAGCCTTTTTTGCGGTTTAAACTCAAGAATTATGAATAGAATTTTGAGATTTTTACCAAAAAAAATTTTCTCATATCAAAATTTATTCATAATTTTGTCATGCCATAGAGGCCTCAGCCCTCTGGCAGACATACGATATTGAGCGTTTATCACGCTACGTTCTTGACTATAAGAAACTTCGCAACTTTCTAAACACCGTCAATGGACTTGCAACCGGTAGATGCTCACGGTAGGTATATAAATGCCTACCGTATATCAATATTGGTATACGGTAGGATTTCTATATTCCTAATACGTGGGTTCTTCGCGTTGCTCATCCCGACGGTGTAGGCAATGCGAAGGCCTCTTATAGTGGGACGAGCGGCGATGAAAGATCCCACTTTCTTTATCCTATGGCCTTGCTTTACAATCCAATCATTCAATCCGAATCTCGGGATATCATTCGGAACTAACTTGACAAAACCTATGTATCCATGAGGTCAATCTTTATTCTGCTGATGGGTGTCTTGGGTCTCTCCATACCGATTATGGCTTCGGCCGGAGAAAACGATCCAAACGACACTCTCGTAGTGGAGTTGCTCTCCGGCGACTCTCATTACTACCAACTCTCTGAGCAGCCCATTGCCAAGATGGGCGATGCCCAACTCGGCATCTACAAAGCCGATGAGTTGCTCTGTGAGTACGCCTTTGATGAGGTCTCCAAATTTTATTTCACCAATGATGTGAAAACTGACAAGCTCACCGCACCCAAAGCCAATGATTTCATGTTCAAGTATCTCGACAATCGCATCGAGCTCTATGGCATCGTCCCAACTTCTGAAATCTCGTTCTATGACATCAGCGGCAACAAGAGGATGTCGGTGAACAGCGGCGAAGAGACAAGCCTGTCAATCGACATTTCCTCGCTTTCGGCAGGAGTATACGTCATACAAATTCCATCAATCAAAAATATCAAAATAATCAAGAAGTAAGGCATAGTTATGAAAAAACTTTTACTTTTGGCAGTCTTGGCCATTGGCCTATACGGAGTGGCGCAAGAAGTGGTCAAATACACTCTGGACATCCAGCTTAAGGACAACACAACGGTCTCTTATGAGGTCGATGACATCGAGAGCTTTAGCTTCTCGGCCTATACTCAGGGTGAAGATCCTGGTTATATTGAAGAGTACCTGGGCACTGGTAATTATACCTATACCGTATTTTTTAACGGTACGGATAAAGGCATACGCTGCACCAAAATCACGCCTACAGAATACGAAGGCATTTATACCTTGAAGCTCGAGCCTTGGGCCAGAACGGATAGCCTTCTGATCACAGTGAATACAAATTATCAATATGCAGATGGCGGTTATGCAGTGATGGTATCACGTCAACCGATAGGGTATGTACATTCCACTTATGGTACAGTATACGCTGTTGAATATGGAGTGATTATGAGTGAGATTAACGGAGGAGATCCTTTAGACTATGCTTACTCTGCCTACTATCCCGAAAAAGGTCGATTGAACCTTTGCATGACTTATATTGTCCCGGAATATAGTGAAACGGCTAACTTTGGTATTGACTACGAAAAATTCGTGCTGGATGATTTCAACGCTGAGGTGAGCATGAACGTGACTGGAGTAACTGAAGAAAATGGGCAATACTATATTGACACTGAGGTTAGCTGCGGCTCATATGCCTCAACAATTGCTTTTGGTAGTATAGAAGGCTCAAGTATCTCTTCTTTGACTGAAGAGGATTATGAAATAGTCCAAGCCTCCGAATTCCTCACTTGGAGCTTCCCAATCGACAATCTCAATACCCATACAATCTATGCTGAGTCACGCGATGCCGACGGAGAAAAGCTTGAAAGCTGTACCATCGTTCTGGCAGACTATGTGTTGCAAGGATGGCTCCCCGAAAGCGACAACTGGGAAAGCCTCGGCACTGGCTACTTTATAGATGGATGGATTACGCCTTTATTTGGATCGACCAACGAAAATGGCGAATATGTAGCGCTTAATCCTAATGAGTATGGCTATGAAGTCGAAATTCAGAAAGCCATTGACAGCGAAACAAAGTACCGGATTGTGAATCCGTATGCATCAGATGGTGACAATGCGGTAGCAGAATTTAATGAAATGACCACACTGCGCAGCATTGAGTTTGACATGGAGAATCCCGATATGGTGACCTTCTCTCCCTCAAATAGCGGCTTCGCTTACAAGGGTGAAATTTTCTATATTTGCGATGGCACTTGGTATGGCAGAAAACAAGGTCTCTCTGATAGGAATATTATGCGCTCTGGAATGAATTCCTATTATGACGAATCGGCTGGGGCTCTCTATGTGCAATATCCTATGGTCAATTGGTCAAAAAACGATTGGCTGCGTACCAATTCGTATGGCTATCAATCTATCATCTATCTGCCTGAGGGTTATGAGTTGCTGAAAGCCAATGGCGATATCGCAAGCCGCAGCAAAGCTAAAGCTCTGAGCACAGCCACATTGAAGAATGATGCTCCTACCAAAATGATGGCAGAGAAAGTTACTTCATTTCTAAACCTTCCCACAAATATCGCTCCAACCAGCTTTCAATCCAATGTAATTGCTCCCAAATCTCTAAACCGAGTTAAATAGTCCAACCTTAGTAAATGCAAAGGCACCGAATGGTCACCAAACCATTCGGTGCCTTTACGTTAGAGTATACAGTTCCTATCCCGATGATCAAGTCTATGTTGGGTCCTCATTCTATTATTTTTAACTTTTAGACAAATTCCAGTAACTACTCAGCGATTCTAAGGAAACTCAATGATTCCTTACATCCTACATGG
>JAJBUH010000254.1 GCA_020860445.1 Bacteroidales bacterium
ATATATAAATTTGCGTGATAAATAGTTTAACTGAGGGGACTCGGCCCAGAGGTCGGGTGCCATCGGTATTATTTGTGGCGATGAATAATAAACCGAAATATAACTTATGAAAAAAAACTTTTACCTTGCTACTTGTAGCGCTGGTGGGCCTCATCAGCGCCCAAGCCGCTGGCTTGGATTATGGCCAATGGAGCCAAGAGCCCTGGACGGCTAAGTATGTGTTCCAGAGTGGCTACGATGCTCCGGATGCTAATTGGGCTGCCCGCGATTTCGATGATTCGGCTTGGGGCGATATCCAAGGCCCCATCTCAAACGACTCAGAGTACTATTACAATACTGCTTGGGAAGATACCTACTCTACCTATTGGCTTCGTCGTCATTTCACAGTAGAGAATCTCAACAATCATTATTGGTTCTTGGCAATTCATGATGATCAATGCTTTGCCTACCTAAATGGCCATTTGATTTACTCTGGTGAGTATGTTACCGGTTACCCGGGAATGGTTGAGTTGGATGCTGAGGCTTTAGGTTATCTGGTCAAAGGCGACAATGTGCTCGCTATCCAAGCTGTTGACAATGGAGGCGGTCAGGCGTTTATTGACTGTGGCCTGTATGAGTCATCTGAGGCCAGTGGCTTGGTGTCATCGAGCCCATATACTATCGAGTTCTCCCAAGATGGAGATTTCCCATGGCTTGACACTGACAATGGAGTGAAAGTCTCAGACGGTATGGCTTACGGAACTTCTGTTTTAAGAGGAAAGGTCAGCTTGCCACAACCCACGGTGGTGTCGTTTGATTATACCCAGAAAGGCTATTCAGATTCATGGTATAGCTATTTGGATTTCAAAGTAGATGGAGCCACAATGGCCTCTGTTTCTGGGGAATCTAATGAGGGTACAGTGAATGTGGTAGTTCCCGCAGGTGATTGGGAGTTGCAATGGGAGTTCTATACTCGTTATCAAGACCAAGGATACGAGGCAACGGTAAGCAATCTGGTGCTTCATAGTCAATATGCTACTATCACAACCGATACCAATGGGCAAGTGGGTAAGCAGACCATTTATCAATTTGACCGCTTGGATAATCCCGAATTGATTTATTTGAAGATAGTTGGCCCTGTGGGTACAGCCGAGCAAGACGACTGGAATGACCTGCGCAATATGACTTATCTCTCTGGTCTCGACCTCTCAGAGGCAGTTTTTGATGCTGTGCCCGACCAGGCATTGCAAGGCATGAGCCATCTTAGCTATTTGCTTCTTCCCGACAACGTAACCTCAATTGGCGACTATGCCTTTGAAAGCACCAAGCTTCTCTCTTTGGATGTGCCTGCTCCAGTAGAGACCATAGGTGATTATGCATTCAGATATTCAACCATTTGTGGAATCAATTTCAAATCAGACAATCACCTTACCCAAATAGGTTATGCTGCATTTAGCCAATGTAAAAGCCTGAAAGAATTTTACATGCCCAATAGCGTATCATCGTTGAAACGTTATGAGAATTATAGCAACTATGATTGTAGCACCTTCAGTGAGTGTGCAGGGTTGGAAAAAATCAGATTCTCTAATTCCTTGACTGTAATACCCAGTTCGGTCTGTAGAGAATGTACATCTTTGAAAGAGGTGCAGTTGCCAGAGAATTTAGAAAAGTTGGAAGAAAACTGTTTCTACTTCTCACCCATCGAAAGCGTTAACTTCCCAACATCTTTGCGAGAGATCGGAGCTAATTCTTTTGCTCTCAATCATCTGACTGAGGTGGTCCTTCCGGAACGTCTTACTACACTTGGGGTCTATGCCTTCCAGAATTCTGATTATCTTACTTACGTAGAATTGCCCTCATACATCCCGTATTACAATGATAACTTCTATGGATGTCCGCTCTTAGAAACAGTAGTATGTAAGTCTCCTACACCTCCCGTAGTGGAAACTGATCCTTTTAGAGTAGGAGCCACAAAGTCGAATGTTACACTGCTGGTACCGTCATTTGCATTAACCGATTACAAACTCGACAATTATTGGCAAGAGTTTGGTAATATTCAACCTATTGATATTGACCTTGACTACTGGCGCATTTCGGGTACTCTTGGCCTGACCAATGATTTGCGTTGGGGAGAGAAGCCAGATGTTGACCTCTATTATGGCGGTAAACTTACTGTGAGCGGCAGCAACCCGCTTAACATGAAGACATTTGTCTACTACGCTGGCGAGAGCAATCCAGGCAGCATGGTCAACCGCACCGAGAATATCAATACTGACAGTATCAATACTGTATTCCCAATTACTGCTGACTATTGGTATTTCTTTGCCCCTCTCTATGATGTGAATGTTGAGGATATCCAGCATAGCGATGCGTCAGCCTCAATAGCTATTCGCTATTACGATGGTGCTACTCGTGCAGCTAATGGCTCAGGTGGTTGGAAAAATGTCACCGATGCTCAGTTGCATCCCGGTATAGGCTATATCATTCAATCTAACAAGACTGGAGATATTTACCTCCCAACTACGGCCTCTACTCGATCAGCCATGTTCCAGACTGAGGCTGCTGCTACAGTATTGGAAGAGCATGCCTCAGAGAGCAATGCTCATAAGAGTTGGAACCTTGTAGGCAATCCCTTCCCCTGTTACTACGACATTTATTACCTCGACTTCACAGCTCCTATTACAGTGTGGAATACTTCATCTCGTACTTATACCGCATATTCCATTACTGATGATGACTATGCATTGCGTCCTATGCAAGCATTCTTCGTGCAGAAGCCCGATGAGCTCGAGAATATAGTCTTCCCAATTACTGGTCGCCAAAACACCTCTACTATTGCTTCCAAGGTTAGCGCTCCAGCTAAAGATGCACAGGCTCAAAGCCGTTTCCTCTTCAATGTAGAAATCACAGGCGCTGCTGGCAGTGATGCAACACGCGTGGTGCTCAACGAAGAGCGAAGCCTTAGCTATGAGTTACAGTGTGATGCCTCAAAGTTTATGAGCCTTGACCCCACTGTGCCTCAGATTTACACTTATGATGCCGATGGTACCCGCATGGCAATCAACGAGCGTCTACGTCTCGATGGCCGTATCGCCCTTGGTGTAACGCTTGGAGCCGCTGGCGATTATACTTTCTCAGCTTCGCGCATCGATGGAGAGCTTACACTGCTTGATACTAAGACTAACTCGGTGACTGACCTTTCGACTGATTCTTATACCTTCAGTGTCGATGGCGCAGAAACTATATCAGACCGTTTCTATCTTTGTGCTTCGGCTGATGCTTCGGGCATCATCAGCGCTGTTGAGGGTAAGACTGCAATTAAGGCTGTGGCTGAGGGTATTTCCATAATCGCTCCTGCTGGTGAGCGCGCTATGATTACTAACGTTGCTGGTATTACCTACTATAATGCTGAGTTGCAAGATAGCGAAACCACGGTTTCGTTGCAGCGCGGAGTTTACATTGTACGTGTTGGCCAAACCACAACCAAAGTCATCGTAAAATGATGAAGTTAGCCCGCATAATGCTATTTGTGGCAATGCTCCTTGGGAGCGTTGCCGCAAAAGCACAGTATAATCCTGAGGATCCACCAGAGCCAGGTGCGAGCTATAAGCTCTATCTGCAGGCGTATCCTGATGATAGCGGCTGGTTTGGTATGGCCACAGAGAGTACCCATGCTCCCGATGATGTATTTAATGTATCGGTGTACTACTCTGATGCAACCAAATTCCAGTTTGTGCATTGGGAGGATGATCAAGGTACTGTGCTCTCCACATCGACGAGCTTCTCTTATTCCATGCCAGCTCGCGATGTTGTGCTAACGGCCAGATTCGTCTATGACCCTGCCAATCCCAGTGAGCCAGATGAACCAGACGAGGTGCGTGTGTCAAATGTGTACCTTCTGTCCAATCCAACTGCAGGCGGTTGGTTCTCCAATACTCCTGCCAATCCTCTGACTGTAGGCGAAACCTACAGTGTCTATGCATATAACCATGCAAATTTTACTTTCCGTAACTGGACGCGTGATGGCGAAATTATTGGTACAGAGCCAGGCCTGGATTATGTCGTAACGCCAGCCGATTCCTATCTCACTGCTAATTTCGACTATACCCCTGATAGCCCGAGCGAGCCGGAGGATCCAGGCGAGATATCGTATTCGCGACTGTATGTCACGATGAGCGACTCAGAGGCTGGCAGCATCAATATCTATGACGAATTTACGGGGAGCTACACCTCGTCGGGCGATCGGCACCGAGTGGGCAAGACAGTGAGGCTGAGCTATAGCAACAATGCCGGCTTTGTGTTCAAGGGTTGGACCCTTGATGGCCAGTTGCTGAGCACCAGCAACTATTACACCTACACAGTCACCGAGGCCGATGTGCATATCATTGCCAGCTTAACCTATACCCCCGATAGCCCGAGCGAACCGGAAGAGCCCGAGAATTTCGCCGGCGTGTATGGCCTGACCGAGTATGTGGCGCTAAAACAGCGATTCAAATATCCTATCTATCTCGACAACTCGCTCCACCAGGCCAAAGGCATGGTGATTGATGTGCAATTCCCTGAGGGATTTGCCGTTGAGCCAGACGCTATCGAGAAGACTGTGCTGACCACCGACCAGGAACTGACCACCCAGGATATGGGCGACAACCACTATCGCATCACCACCCTCGGCACCGAGAATACCCTCGAGAATGCCTGCGGCATCGTGATGCGCATACCCGTCACAATACCCGACGATGCAGTGGTCGATTCCACCTACTTCGTCATGGTCAAGTATGGTGTGCTGACCAATATGGACGATAGCCAGACGCCCCTCAAGACCCACAACGGCGGTCTGCAGATTATGGAGGAGGGCTATTGCCGCATTACCACCAGTAGCAGCCCCTACGGCTACATCACCGGCGGCGGCAAGTATAAGCTCGGCGATACCGTGACCCTACAGGCCATACCTTATTATGGATATGAGTTCAGTCATTGGACCGACGACACCACCGCCAACCCCTACGTGTTTGTGGCTGAGGAGTCGTTGGTGATCGGAGCCGTGTACGATGCCTTGGAGATTATCCAATGCGAGACCCCGACCATCACATTCAATGGACGGTATGCTACGCTGGCTAATACTGACCGCTCGACCATACATTATACTATTAATGGCTCCGAGCCGACCGAGTATTCGCCGACCTACACCGAGCCATTTGATACCTACGGCGTGGTCACCATCCGCGCAATCTCGATGCGCGAGGATTTGGAGGATAGCGAGGAGGCAAGTTACTACACCCCGGCTTATTTCGATGGCGTGAATGCCGAGATTGGCATTGCCGACAGTTTGGCTACCGCGTTCCGCTGGACTGACTCAGACTTGGTTAAGCGTCTATCAGTGAGCGGCCCAGTGGGCGAGCAAGATATTAAATTCATTGTGGCGATGCCGATGCTCGACCATCTTGATCTGCGCAACGCCGACTATCCAGTCATCCCGACTCAGGCCCTTGCTGGCTCGAATATCGTGAGCGTTGTGATGCCCGAGACGATAACCTCATTCTCGACCCCGCTGTTTACTGGTTGTTCGCGTCTTGCCGCAGTGGTATGGCCCGCACCAATGCAATTCAGCGACGATGCGCTTGGCGATATCAGCAATCCCAACCTTTTGCTGTACGTCTCGGCTGAGCGATACCTGCCCGTGCGCGATGACTATACCAATGTGGTGGTCGACGGCTATGCCGATGCCGTGGTGCTGACCGATACCGAGGATAGCAATTTCTATTGCCCCGAGGCATTTACTGCTGGCACAATCAGTTATACCCACGAGTACACGATGACCACGGCTCTCAACGGCCTCACCGCCGGTTGGGAAGCCATCACCATGCCGTTCCATGTCGCTATCATTCGCCACGAAAGCCAAGGACTGCTTGCGCCCTTTGCCGCTGGTATGTCTTATGACGAGGCCAAGCCATTCTGGCTGCATGAGTTCGGGGCTACCGGCTTTGTGCCGGCTGCAAGCATCGAGGCTAATAAGCCTTATGTGATCAGCATGCCCAACAATGAGGCCTACATGTCATCATACATTCTCGCTGGCAATGTCACATTCTCAGCCACCGATGCCTTGGTGCCTGTCACCGAGTCGATTGATGGCGAGATGGGCGATTACCGATTCTGTGGCACCACAGTCAGGGTGGCAGCATCCGATACTGTTGCCGTGCTCAATCGCGAGGCGATCGACGAATATGTGCCCGGCGAGGCGTTTGTGCCTTCGCTCAGGGATGCCGAGCCGTTTGAGGCTTACCTCACCATGGGCTCAGAACCCATGCGCGGACCGCAGCGCGTGTCAGCCTTGACTGGCGGAGCCGCTGGCATCATCGATGCCATGCTGCTCAAGGCCAGCCCAGTGGCTATCAGCGCCATCGACCGCACAATCCGCATCGTGGCCGACCGCAATGCTCATGTAGATGTCTACAATGTGATGGGAGTGTTGGTGCGCAGCATCGATGTGCTCCCCGGCACCACCCTGATCACCGACCTCCCCGCCGGCATCTACATCGCCTCCGGCAAAAAAACTACTCCTACGCTAACATAGATTAGATGGGCCTTAAGCAACTTTCCAATATGAAATTAAGTTTAAACACGGAGTACACTGAGATTCACGGAGACCACGGAGGATTTTCTTTTCCTGCCCTGTTTGCGTTCTGGTTCGGTCACAGAGGCGGCAACGCCGCAAAGGAGGCCACTGAGCGCGAGGATAAGCAGTGGTCTCCGTGTTTAGGCTACTAGTAAGATTAAGATAGAGATAATAGATCTATAATTTAATTTTAATGTGAATAGTTACTTAAAATATAGATTAGATATAAAAAAGTTACTTAGACTAAATATATTATTACCTAAATACCAAGTTATGACAAACAAGGCAATTGCAACTTGCCGAGGCATTCTGAGCCGCTGTGCTGCTGTGGTTTTGCTCCTGGTTGGAGCAGCTACGGCTGCGGTGGCGCAGAACATGACGGTCAAGTCGTTTGAGGCTCTGCCCAACGACCTCACCGCCACCCTCGCTGACACCAAGCGCACCTCGCGCACCGACGGCCGCGATGCCGCCGTGATCAAAATCCAGACCCGCGAGAAGGATTTCAACTTCGATGTCGGTTCTATCTCCCTGGTAGGCGACCCAGTGTACAAGACTGGCGAAATCTGGATCTACCTGCCATCGCGCACCCAGAAGATTACCATCTCGCATCCGCGTTTTGGCCAGCTGCGCGACTATTTCTTCCCGCTGCCTATCGAGAGCGGCAAAACCTATCTGATGGTGCTTGACCCGGGCGTGGGCCGCTATGTGACCATCAATACCGCAGTGGCTCGTTCGGCTGTCTTCATCAATGGCGACAGCGTGGGCATATCTCCTCTTGTCAATCACTACCTGCTCTACGGCAAGCATCGCCTGATGGCCCGCAACGACCGCATGCAGGGCGAAATAGACTTTGACGTCGTCAACGACGGCACCGGCGCCGACCTGGCCGTTACCATCCCCATGGAGGACCAGAGCGCTCACTACGGACAGGTGTTCGTGACCACCGACCCCGATGCTGCCATTGTCTACCAAGGCGAAATCAAGGGTGTAGGCGAGTGGGTTGCCGAGCTGCATGAGGGCGACTATGTGATCGAGACTCGCAAAATCAATGCCGACCCGGCTCGCACCACCTTCACCGTCAAGCCCAAGCAGGTCAATCGCGTACAGGCTCTGCCTCCAGTACCCCATCGCGGTTACCTCAGCCTCTACACCCGTCCTATGGATGCCGAGCTGCGCATCGATGGCAAGCACATCGATCACAAAGAGACCATCGAGCTGCCCGTGGGCAACCATGTCGTTGGCCTGAGCCGCAAGGACTATTACGACCTCGAAAAGGAGTATCGCATCACTAATCGTCAGACCGTGATGGACACCCTCAACATGGAGCGTATCCAGTATCTGCATAAGAATCAGTTCTATTTCGGCGGCGCTTACACCTTTGGCTCGTTCTCAGGGGCAACCGCTCTGTTGGGATTCACTTATGCCAATATTGATGTGCAAGTGTCTTATACCTTCGGCATCAGCAAGAGCGATGTCGCCAACTATTATGACCTGAGCAACAATACTCAGTGGACAGGCCGCGCCGAGTACAAACTCAATGTGATTGGGGCCAAGCTGGGCTATCAGATACCTCTGGTTACCCACTTCGGTATCGTGCCGCAGGTCGGCTTTGCCGCCCATCTGCTCTCCAGCTCAGTGCTTGACGGCACAGTGCCCGACCAGGATGCCAAGGCAGCTTGCGCTACGGTTGGCGCCAAGTTCATCTACTCGCCTATGCAGCATTTCTGTCTCTTCGCCGCTCCCGAGTATGACATCGCAGTCAGCAAGGGCAAGCAATATCAGGCCCTGTCTGACGCCATTGGCTTCTCGGCCGGAGGCTTTTTCTGCCACGTTGGTATAATCCTCAACTTCTAAAGCAATGAACAAGAAACTTCTCTACATATTGGCCATTGCTCTTGGAGCATTAGCCTTCACCACCACCTCATGCGAGGACAGCGACGACTTCAACTATCTGATCAGCAAATACTATCTCAAGGCTGATACCTCGGTTGAGATAGGAGGCGACTATGGCAGTACTGCCGAGTTGAATATCTCGTCTGACTGCGAATGGACCATCTCGAGCAATGTCAGCTGGCTCAACCTCTCTGCCACCTCTGGTAACGGTGATGCAGTGATTACCCTTACCGTGAATACGGCCAACTCGTCGGGCGACAAGGATACGGCTACCCTGACTGTCACCATGAAGGATGACACCCAAATCAAGCAGTCGGTAACCGTGACCCGTACCGCTGGCGAATCGACAATTTCTGTTTCACCCCAGACTGTTGAATTCAGTTGCGTCGGAGGCACTATAGAAATTGCCATCACTTGCAACGACAGCTGGGAAATTACTGGTGCTACATCTTGGCTCACCCTCAGCAATGCCTCAGACAAGGGTAATGCAACCATCGAACTCACTGCGGCAAACTATGAGGATAAGGATAATGATCGCTATGCAACCCTGACTGTCAAGAATACCACCACTCAGGGTATCAAGGAAATTTCTGTAACCCAGAAGAAATACACTCCTACTCTCACCGTCACACAATCTGAATTTAACTTCACCGCTGATGGCGGTTCAGCTCAATTCGTGCTGGCTTGTAGTGATGCATGGGAAATTGTAGGCATACCTGATGACGCATGGTTTACAATATCTCCGAGCAGTGCTACCAAGGGTGGCAGTGTGCCTGTAACCATCGAGGTTACTCCCAATACTACTGCCAATTCGCGTTCTTGCATCCTTGTGGCTCAGCACTCAGTTGATAGCACTCTCGACCAAGTGATTACTATCACCCAGGAGGCTCCCGGTTATGCTTTGACACTGGTTGCTCCCTCGGATGGCAAGATCGAATTCCCCGCAACAGGCGGTGAACAAGATATTATCATCGAGGCTACCCATAAGCCAGTGGTTAATCTGTCATCTACTGACTGGTTCAGATGCGAGCTTAAATCAGGTCCGGTGTCAAATCTCTACACCTACACTGTTTCAGCTTCGGCCAACCTTACTCAGAATACCCAGACTGTCTCTATCTCATTCTCGCTTGAGGAAGCTCCTGCGCAGTCGGCTCGTGTAGATGTTGAGCAAAAGGCTACCGAGCAATACTTAAATGTAGGTAATGAGGAGCAATACATCTTTGATGAACTCGGAGGTCAAGCTACCGTTTCCGTAGCTGCTTATGCTCTTTGGAATGCCACAACAGATTCATCATGGATACATTTGGATGTGACTACCAGCCAATTGACATTTACTGTGGATCCCAATACGGATACATCACCACGTGATGCTGAGATTACTGTGTATGTGGTAGAAAATCCCGAGAAGAGTGTTACTTTCAAGGTGCATCAATACGAGGGTACTCGGCCTGTAATTTCTATTGAGTTGGTAAGTGTAGAAAAGAATTCAATTACGGTTTATTATCGCTTTGATTCAGTTCAACCAGTTGATGATGCCGGTATCCACATAAGCACAGATCCTGATTTCGCAACAAATGTATGGGGCACTCAATTTGTTCACAATGATGGGTTCACAAGTTTTGATACCCAATATGAATTTACAGACCTTGAGGCGGGACAGACCTACTATGTGGTTGGCTACGCAGTGAATTCTGTAGATGCTTACACCTCTAATATCCTCACTGTCACCACCGGTGGCTCCATCCCCAACGAAGACGACAACAACCCACCCAGTGTGGACTAACTAAATTTCTATACAGAGGCACCCCTATAGGGTGTCTCTGTCAGTGCGTAGCACGAATCTTGTCTGTTAACTATACCTTTGCATATCCATTTCAAGGAGG
>JAJBUH010000028.1 GCA_020860445.1 Bacteroidales bacterium
CAACAAATATTTCTTCATCTATTTTTCCTTTTTTTTGTGTGCTAAACCGAAATAATCTCACTTTTTTTCGTAATTTTGTAGTATGAAACATTCTTTGCTCACCCTTCTGCTGCTTCCGGCCCTCGCTTGGGCCGAAGCCCCACTATGGCTCCGCGACGCTCAAATTTCGCCCGACGGTACCCAAATCGCCTTTACTTACAAAGGCGATGTCTGGAAAGTTGCCGCCGCTGGCGGCGAAGCTCAGCGTCTTACTGCCACGGATAATTATGAGACTTCGCCTATCTGGAGCCCCGACGGCAAGACGATTGCCTTTGCTGGGGACCGTTATGGCAATTTCGATATATTCGTCATTCCAGCCTCTGGCGGCGCCCCCAAGCGCCTAACCTACAATTCGGCACGCGAGCTCCCTGAGGGTTTCTCGGCCGATGGCAAGTATGTGCTTTTTTCAGCCTCAATCCAAGACCCAGCCGCATCGGCTATGTTCCCGGCTGCCGGCATGACTGAGCTGTACCAGGTGCCTGTCGCCGGAGGCCAGACGCGCCAAGTGCTTGGCACACCGGCCCTTGCTGTCAGCTTCCTGCCCGATGGCAAGATGCTGTATGAGAACAAGGCTGGCAACGAAAACGAGTGGCGCAAGCACCATACATCGTCAGTGGCTCGCGACATCTGGATGTACGACCCTGCATCAGGCTCTCATACCAATGTGACAGCCCATGCTGGTGAGGACCGCAATCCGGTTGCCGTATCTGACAGCGAAATCTATTTCTTGAGCGAGCGCAATGGCGGCTCGATGAATGTGTATCGCGCGTCGGTGGCCGATGCATCAGCTCCACAGCAAGTGACCACATTCAAGACTCACCCGGTGAGATTCTTGTCGCGCGCCGACAATGGCACTCTCTGCTTCACCTACAATGGCGAAATCTACACCATGGCCCAAGGCGGCAAGCCGGCCAAGGTTGCCATCTCGCTCGTTGACCCCTGGGTTGACGACACTCGCAAAATCTCACTCAGCAATCCCGACGAGGTTGCGCTCTCGCCCGACGGCAAGTCGGTAGCGATGGTGTATCGCGGCGATGTGTTCGTGACCTCGGTCGAACATCAGACCACCAAGCAAATCACCTCGACCCCTGAGGGCGAAAAGCAAGTGGCTTGGGGCCATGATTCAAACAGCCTATTCTACACCTCAGAGCGCGATGGCAAGTACAATATCTACCAAGCCAAGATGGGCCGCACCGAGGATCCAAACTTCCCTAACGCTACCCTGATTGAGGAGAAGGCTATATTCAAGGCTGACTCCCACGAGCGCTGCCAGCCCCAAATCTCGCCCGATGGCAAGAAGATGGCTTTCCTGCTCGACCGCCGCAAGATAGCTGTGCGCGATATGGAATCGGGCAAGGTGACCGAGCTCACCGATGGCACCTGGGTTGACGACTATGAGGGCGACGTGACATTCCTGTGGAGCCCCGACAGCAAATGGATCGTGACTTGCGGCTGCGACCGTCTCCACGCTCCTTACTACGATATTATTCTCCTCAACGCAACCACTGGCGAATCTGCCAACATATCTCAGAGCGGTTACTTTGACGCGCACCCGCGTTGGGCCCTCGATGGCAACGCCATCCTTTTCTTCAGCGACCGCTACGGCATGCGCAACCAGGCATCGTGGGGTTCGCAAGAAGATGTGATGCTCGCATTCCTAAACCAAGAGGCTTACGACGATTTCAAGCTTTCAAAGGAGGATGCCGAACTCAAGAAGGACGCAAAGAAAGATGAAAAGAAGTCGGACGACAAGAAATCAGACGACAAAGACAAGGATAAAAAAGAAACTCCCAAGGACATCGTTGTCGAACTCGATGGCATCCAGGACCGCGTAGTGCGCCTGACTCCATTCTCGGCCGACCTTGCCGATGCATTTATTAATAAGGATGGCGACAACCTGTATTTTATCACCCAGGGGTCGTCAGACAATATGCTCTGGAAACTCGACCTGCGCGAGGGCGAAGTCGAAATGTCTAAGACCATCAACAAGGGCCTCAAAGCATTTGACTACACTCCCGACTACAAGACTATGCTGCTCAGCGGCAAAACCATCAACAAATTTGAACCCTCGGGCTGCAAGCTCACCCCGGTGAAATATTCGGCCTCGTATCGCATTGATCCAGCCAAGGAGCGCGAATATATGTATGAGTACATCGTGCGCGAGGAGCAAGCCCGCTTCTATGACACTAAGATGCGCGGTGTGGACTGGAAGGCTCTGACCGACAATTATCGCCGTTTCCTGCCATACATCAACAACAATTATGATTTTGCTGAGATGGGCAGCGAACTGCTCGGCGAGCTCAACGTGAGCCATACCGGAGCTGGTTATCGTCCCTCGCCCACTGGCGAATCTACCGCTTCGCTCGGTCTGCTCTACGACCTCACCTACAGCGGCGACGGCATGAAGGTAGCCGAGGTGGTTGAGAAATCCCCATTTGACAATGCCACAACTCGCGTCAAGCCCGGCGTGCTGGTTGAGAAAATCAACGGCATCGAGATCACACCCGAGAATGACATCACCCAGCTGCTGCTCGACCAAAGCGGAAAGAAGGTATTGGTAAGTTTCCGCGACCCAGCTACCGGCCTACTCTGGGACGAAGTGGTAAAACCCATCACCGCTACCAAATTCTCCAACCTGCTCTACGACCGCTGGGTCAAGGCTCGCGCTGCCGATGTTGACCGCTGGAGCAATGGGCGTCTGGGCTATGTGCACATCAAATCGATGAGCGATGACAGTTTCCGCCCCATCTACGCCGACATCCTCGGCAAATACAACGACCGCGACGGCATCGTGATTGACATCCGCAACAATGGCGGTGGCCGTATGCACGAAGACATCGAGATCCTATTCTCTGGCAAGAAGTATCTGACCCAGGTACTGCGCGGCCAAGACATCTGCGATATGCCTTCGCGCCGCTGGAACAAGCCATCTGTGATGGTGACCAACCCATCGTGCTACTCCAATGCTCACGGCACACCCTGGGTGT
The DNA here is from genome assembly GCA_020860445.1 of Bacteroidales bacterium. Taxonomy (GTDB): domain Bacteria; phylum Bacteroidota; class Bacteroidia; order Bacteroidales; family Muribaculaceae; genus CAG-873. The sequence continues at coordinate 3,027 of JAJBUH010000028.1, forward strand.
ACCAGACCATGGGCCTGGGCAAGGTGGTGGGCAGCCCCGTACCCGGCACAATGACCTCGGTCAACTGGGTTTATCTCCAAGATCCAACCCTCTATTTCGGCATCCCAGTGATTGGCTATCGCACCGCCGAGGGCCACTACCTCGAGAATTTCCAACTCGAGCCTGACGTGCCAGTCGAGAACAATCCCGCCGACGTCGTACGTGGCGAAGACACCCAACTCCGCCGCGCCGTCGAAACCCTCCTCCAAACAGTGAATAACTAACAGTGAATAGTGAATAGTTAATAGTGAATAACGGCCATCCGGATTCTCATAATTCATAATTCATTATTCACTACAGTCCCCACTCTTTACTTATCACTTCCGTTATTCACTATTCACTATTAACTATTCACTGTTCACTATTAACTATTACTTAATAATGTTATTTTTTAGCAAAAAATATACACTCGAGGACAGCGGCCTCCTCAAAGGCGCAACCGACTGGCACTGCCACCTCCTGCCCGGTGTCGACGACGGCGTGCAAGAGCTGGAAGAGACGCTCGCAATCCTCGCCGACTATGACCGCCTCGGCGTGGCCCATGTATGGTTCACCCCTCATGTGATGGAGGACGTGCCAAACAGCCCTGCCACGCTACAACCTAAGTTTGAGCAAGTCAAGGCTGCCTACAACGGCAATGTCAAACTGCACCTCGCGGCCGAGAATATGCTCGACAATCTGTTTGACGAGCGCCTGTCAAAAAAGGAAGTAGCCTCCATTGGCGAACGCGGCGACCATCTGTTGGTTGAGACCAGCTACTTCACTCCGCCGTTTGACATGGACGACAAGCTGGTGCGCGTCAAGAGTGCTGGATTTTTCCCGCTGCTGGCCCACCCTGAGCGCTATGTCTATATGGACCAGAAGGATTACGACCGCCTGAAAAAAGACGAGATCAAATTCCAGCTCAACCTCTACTCGCTGGTCGGCCTCTATGGGCCAGCAGCGCAGGAAAAAGCTCGCAAGTTGCTCAAAAAGGGTTACTATAACGCCATCGGCAGCGACACCCACCGTCACCGCCAACTGCTCGCTGCCTTGGACAAAAAGGCTTTGTCAAGCGCGGAAATCGATGCCGTTGCCTCGATAATCAGCAATTGCGCCGTGTAATTCTCCAACGATGAACCTATATTTTTCCAATATTATAGGTTTTGAAACCATATTTTTCCTGTTTTGACACTCGTTTTTAATTTATAATGCTTAACTTTGCTTATTGCTTCTTTATTTGTCTATAAGAGAAAGTAACCTAATTAAATCCATACGAAATGAAAAAACGTGCTATCTATTCTGTGTTTGCCATGCTGATCATGGCTTTCGCCGCCCTTTCAGCATCGGCTCAAAAACCTGTGCGCTGGAAAGCTTCGGCCAAAATGACCTCGGCCACCGAGGGCATCGTCACTCTGACTGGCACAATCGAATCGGGCTGGCACCTCTACAGCACCCAGCTCCCTGATGTGGGCCCGCAGCCTACCAAGCTATCGTACACCGCCAAGGGCATCACCTGGGTCGGCAACGCCAAGATGCGTCCCGCTCCCATCAAGGAGATGGACCCGATGTTTGAGGCCGAACTCTCATATTGGGAGAACAATGTCTCTTTCACTCGCCACTTCACTTGCGACAATCCGGAGCAAGCCGAAATCACAGTGTCGGTAAGCTACATGTGCTGCAATGACAGCAGTTGCCGTCCCCCAAAGACTGAATCGTTCACTCTCAAAGTAGAAAAAGAATAAGGTATGCGCGGCCGCCTCTCACTGGCGATTTTCGCCATCTTATGTGCCTTGGGCTTCTCGGCTCAAGGCGCACCCATGCCCGTGCATGTCACGTGGAATACCGAGCTTGAAACCAAGTCGCCCACCGAGGGCGCCATCGTATGGTCGGCCGAAATCGAAGACGGCTGGCACATCTACGGCATGGAGATGCCCAAGGGCCTTGACATACCCCTGACCCTAACATCGTTCACCATCAACTCGGTGCCCGGCCTCGAGCTGGTTGGCGATGTTGTGCCTTCCAAGCCCTCGCAGGTGCATCTTGACCCTATCATGAATGCCGAAATTCCTTGGTGGGAAGGCCAAGTTAGCTTCCGCCAAGAGTTTAAGCTGGTCGACGGTGTGCAAGGCGCCAATCTGGTTGGCGAATTTTCCTACATGGCTTGCAATGCCACATCTTGCACCAAGCCCGAAACTGAGGAATTCGCCCTCACCTTTGGCAATCCAGCCGTGGCCGCCTATGCTGCCACTGAGGTAATCGAGGCACCCTCGGCTTCTGCCGCTCTCGAGAATGCTCCCAACGCTTGGTGGGAGCCGGTCGATGAGGAGTTCAACAATGCCGCAGTGGTTGCTGTCAGCGCCTCGCCTTGGTGGTACATCCTGCTGATGGGTTTCGGCGGCGGTCTGCTCGCTCTGCTCACCCCCTGCGTTTGGCCCATGATCCCGATGACGGTCAGCTTCTTCCTCAAGACTTCTAAGGAGCGCCACAAATCGATCATCAACGCCATTATCTACGGCCTCAGCATCGTGGTAATCTTCCTGGTGCTCGGTCTGGCCATCACTCTGATATTCGGAGCCAGCAAGCTCAACGAGCTGGCGACCTCGGCTATATTCAATATCCTCTTCTTCTTGCTCCTGGTGGTGTTTGCAATCTCCTTCTTCGGAGCCTTCGAGATCAAGCTCCCCTCAAAGTGGAGCAACGCCATCGATGAGAAAGCTGAAACCACCACTGGCTTTATCAGCATCTTCTTCATGGCTTTCACCTTGGTGCTGGTATCTTTCTCTTGCACAGGTCCTATCATCGGCACTCTGCTGGTCGAGGCAGCATCTGAGGGCAGCATCATCGGCCCGGCCGTAGGCATGGGCGGTTTCGCTCTTGGTCTGGCTCTGCCATTTGCTCTCTTTGCCATCTTCCCCAGCTTCCTGCAAGGAATGCCCAAGAGCGGCGGCTGGCTCAACTCGGTCAAGGTTGTGCTTGGCTTTATCGAACTTATCCTCTCGCTCAAGTTCCTCTCGGTTGCCGACCTGGCTTATGGTTGGCGCATTCTCGACCGCGAGGTATTCGTAGCCCTCTGGATAGTGCTATTCTCGCTGCTCGGCATGTACCTGCTCGGCAAACTGCGCTTCTCACACGATAGCGAACAGAAACATACCTCGGTGCTTGGATTCTTCCTCGCCACTATCTCCTTCGCCTTTGCCGTATACCTGCTGCCGGGTCTGTGGGGCGCACCCCTCAAGACCATCAGCGCCTTCGCTCCGCCGTTGAGCACTCAGGACTTCAACCTCTATGGAGGCGAGCAGCATGAGTTCTCGGATTACGAGGAGGGTATGCGCGTAGCCCGCGAGCAAGGCAAGCCTGTATTTGTCGACTTTACCGGCTATGGCTGCGTCAACTGCCGCAAGATGGAGATGGCTGTGTTTGACACCCCCGATGTCAAGCAGATTATCGATGAGGATTATGTGCTGATTCGTCTGTTTGTCGATGAGAAGGCTCCTCTGCCTCAGCCCTACACTGTCGAGGAATACGGCAAGACCACCAAGATCAAAACCGTTGGCGACAAGTGGAGCTACCTGCAGCGCTACAAGTTCGGCATCAACTCTCAGCCCTACTACGTGCTGCTCGACAACGATGGCAAGCCTCTGGCTCCGCCGCGCGACTACAACGAAAACGTGCAAGAATTCATTGATTGGCTTGAGCTTGGCCTCACCAATTACAGCAAATAACCCTTTCCATTTAGGATAAGGAACCACAGATTTCCACAGATTTTCACAGATTAAAGACAATCCTATCAATTGATATCTTTTGTCTTATCTAAAAAATCTGTGGAAATCTGTGGAAATCTGTGGTTTTATTTCCAAAAACCAAAAACTAAAGACCAAAGACATCTTGTTAGAATGAAATCTAAAGAAGAAAAGCTGGCGGCTTTTGGCCGCGTCCTCGACACCCTTGATATCCTCAGGGTGCAATGTCCCTGGGATGCTAAGCAGACCAACGAGAGCCTGCGCCCCAACACCATCGAAGAGACCTACGAGCTGGCCCAAGCTCTGCTCGATGAGGACAACACCAATATATGCAAGGAGCTCGGTGATGTGCTTCTCCATGTGCTGTTCTACTCTAAGATTGGCGAGGAGAAAGAGGCTTTTGACATTGCCGAGGTGTGCGACCGTCTGAACCAAAAGCTGATTTTCCGTCATCCCCATATCTTCGGCGATGTCAAGGCTGAGACTGCCCACCAGGTTGAGCAGAACTGGGAACAAATCAAACTCAAAGAGAAAGGCGGCAACAAGACCGTGCTCGAGGGTGTGCCTGATGCCCTGCCAGCCCTGATCAAAGCATTCAGAATGCAAGAGAAGGCTGCCAACGCCGGCTTTGATTGGGAAGAACCGGCCCAGGTGTGGGACAAGGTAAAAGAGGAAATCGGAGAAGTCGAGACTGAAATCAAAGCAGCCGACCAAGACAAGATTGAGGTTGAGTTTGGCGACCTGCTTTTCTCGGTTATCAATGCCGCGCGCCTCTACAAGGTGAATCCTGAGAATGCCCTCGAGCGCACCAACCGCAAGTTCCGCCAGCGCTTCGATCGCATCGAGGCTGCTGCCCGCGCCCAAGGACGCCCCCTCACCTCCCTCACCCTCGATGAGATGGAGGCGATCTGGCAATCTGCCAAGAATGAAAAATGAAAAATGAAAAATGAAAAATAACCGCCCATCCTTATGGCGGCTTTGAAATAATAATATCAGAGTAGCCTTCCGGATGGCGGCTACTGTGTTCGGCCACTTTGTGGCCGATTAATACCTCCCATATTTTGATTGTTTGCATCACAGAGAAACCCAGCGTGGCCAAGGACATAGCCCAGCTCCTTGGGGCCTCGGTGCGCCGCGAAGGATTCTTCGAGGGCGACCCATCATGCCCCTACAAGGTGACCTGGACCTACGGTCATCTCTGCTGTCTCAAGGAGCCGCACGACTATACCCCCAACTGGAAGCGTTGGTCGCTCGGCGCCCTCCCCATGATTCCCCCCAAATTCGGAATCAAAATCATCCCGCAAGAGTCAATCGAGCGCCAATTCCATTGCATCGAGCGCCTAATAGCCCAGGCCGACGAGGTGATCAATTGCGGCGACGCCGGGCAAGAGGGAGAATTGATCCAACGCTGGGTTATGCAAAAAGCCGGCATCAAATGTCCGGTCAAAAGGCTCTGGATCTCATCGCTAACCGACGATTCGATACGCGCTGGCTTTGGCGACCTCAAGCCTGAGTCAGATTACCAAAATCTCTATCTCGCTGGTCTGTCGCGAGCCATTGGCGACTGGCTGCTCGGCATGAATGCCACCCGAGCATACACGCTCAAATATTCCTCGCCAGGCAATGTGCTGTCGATTGGCCGAGTACAAACCCCGACCCTCGCCTTGGTGGTGCAGCGCCACTTGGAGATTGCCAACTTCAAACCTGAGGATTATTGGGAATTGCGCACCGTGTACCGCGAGGTCACCTTCTCGGCCATTGGCAAGAAATTCAAGACCGAGGCCGAAGGCCAAGCAGTGGTCGATGCCATCGCCCCACTGCCTTTCACTGTCACCGATGTCAGTGACAAGAAAGGTCGCGAGGCGCCTCCACGCCTGTTCGACCTGACCTCGCTGCAAGTAGAGTGCAACAAGCGCTGGGGCTGGAGTGCCGACGAGACTTTGCGCCTCATACAGTCGCTGTATGAAAAAAAGGTCACCACCTACCCTCGAGTCGACACCACCTACCTAACCGATGACATATACAAAAAGGTGCCGAAGATCCTGCGCGACATGACGCCTTATGCCTCGCTCACTGCTCCCATCTTGGCACTGCCCAAAATACCCAAGAGCAAAAAGGTATTTGACAATTCCAAGGTCACCGACCACCATGCCATCATACCCACTGGCGTGGCGCCAAACAGCCTCGTCGGCAACGAGCGTCAGATGTATCACCTGATCGCTCTGCGATTCATCGCGGCCTTCTATCCCGACTGTATCTTCAACACCACCACGGTGCTCGGCAAGGCTGGCGATGTCGATTTCAAGGTCACTGGCAAGGTGATTGTCGACCCGGGTTGGCGCGTGCTGTTTGACAAAAAAGACAACCCCAATCAAAACACTGACAACTCTGACGGTTCTGATGCCTCAGAGAATACCATCCTACCGCCTTTCACCAAAGGCGAATCTGGTCCTCATGTCCCGACCTTGGTCAAAAAGACAACTCAGCCGCCCAAGCCATACACCGAGGGCACTTTGCTACGCGCTATGGAATCGGCTGGCAAGACTGTTGATGACGAGGCCCTGCGCGAGGCCATGAAGGAAAACGGCATCGGTCGCCCCTCAACCCGCGCTGCTATCATCGAGACGCTGTTTAAGCGCAAATACATAGTGCGTGAACGCAAAACCATCCTCCCCACCCAGGCTGGCATCTCGCTCATTGCCACCATCAAGGAGGAATTGCTCAAGAGCGCCAAACTCACCGGCCTGTGGGAAAACAAGCTGCGCCGCATCGAGCGCGGCCAATACAGTCCAGCCGAGTTTATCGCTGAGCTCAAAACTATGGTCACCGATGTGGTCTACAATGTCATGGCCGACAACTCTATGGCCAAAATTGTCGTCCCACCCGATGCCCCTACAAAAAAATCCCCCACCCAGGGCAGTCGAGTGCCCAGCGGTTCCACCGCTGGTACAGCCAAAAAGCCCCGCGCCAAAGCCATCCGCAAACTTGAGGACATCCTCTGCCCCAAATGCGGCAAGGGCCACCTGCTCAAGGGCCACACCGCCTACGGCTGCTCATGCTTTCGCGAGGGCTGCGACTTCCGGCTCGATTTCAGCCAACATCCTGCCGACCTGACACCGGCCCAACTGGCCAAAAAGTTGAAATAATCCCCCTTCTCCTCAATATGAATGATATAGTACAAGGCATAGCGGTAGCCATCGTGCTCGCAATCTGCGCATGGTGGATTATCAAGAAGATTCGCAAATACGCCCGGGGCGATGAGCACTCGGGTGGCATATCATGCAATTGCGGTTGCACATCTTCTTGTCCGCTCGCCAAGACATGTGACGACCCCAAAAATCCCCACCGCAAAAAAAGGACCAAGAAGTGAAGCTTCTATGCTAAACACAATTTGAAATTAATCATAATAATGGGTAAGAACCACAGATTTCTGCAGATTCTGCTATGGGAATCTGTGGAAATCTGCGGTTTTCTACTACTATTATAATTTAAATGAAAGATGGTTTCAAAAAAATAAATGTGAAATTATGTAAAAATAACTGTTTATTGACGGTTGTTTCGTAACTACGCACTCCGTA
>JAJBUH010000227.1 GCA_020860445.1 Bacteroidales bacterium
CGTGATCTTTGGCTAAGCCTCAGCCACGGACTTTTGCGCATGAGCCCAAAATACCTTTATAATTTGAACCAAGAGGTAGAATGTCTCTCCGACTTCGACCAAGATGATATGCAGGAACTAGCTAGAGGTATAAAATTTCAAATTATCCAGAAACCATCAGTCAAATTTTTTAATGAAACTCATTATATAGATACCATTGTAAATATAAATGCCACTATTAGTGTAGGCATAGATCGTATGGTTTCCAATCTTGACAAAAGTAAGATTAAAGGAGGTATCATTGAACTTTCTGTTAAAAAAGACAAAAACCAAGGTAAATGGGTTATTTCTAACTGGTCCAAACTTACAGAAATTTTGGATAAAGAATATTCATTTGGATCGAACAATAATACTAAAAAAACCTTAGGAAGTATCCTTGAAGATGCGTTGAATCAATCTCCCGAGCTTGTAGCATCAAGCAAGTCATCCAATAAGGTTATCTTAAATGATGTGGCTTTCGTATCTTATAGAATCTTGCCCCAATTGAATTTTGACGAGCCTGACCTCAATATTGTCTTAAAGTCAAAACCTATTCCAGACTTTGATTTTTCAAAGGTAAAGTAATACTTTCAAAACAAGCCAATGAGAAAAATACTCATTTGTATATTATCATTGTTAACCTTCACTTGTGTTTACTCCGAGAACATCTTGGAGGAAACACGTGGATTATCCACAATGACGTATGCTCAGGCTCTCGATTATGTATCAGGGCATGACTATGAACTGGTATCAGTTCAGGATTACTATTACAACAACTTTGTAGGTGATAGCGACTATTACGAGGGTCAATATGCCCGATATTCAAATGGAGAAATATCAGTCTACTTCAAAATCGATAGTGACAGCTTTTCTATTTGGCTTGATACAGATGAGGCATTTATAAAGGCAACTACTTGGCTCCAGCGCGAGGGCTATGCTTACGATAGCGAGAACTCAGGCGAAGGAGCCAGAGGCCAAGACTGGATTTATAAAAAAGGTAACTCTCTGGTATCCTTTTGGAGCGGCGGCGGCTGGTTCGAGGGTTACAATATCACAATAAAATAAATCACCATAACCTTTCGATTATTGCCAATGGATGACATAATTCCATATAATCCATATCAGTATCTTTTCGACATTGAGCCCTTCCCAGAAGATGAACATTTCTTGGAAGAAGAGCTTTCTGTAGATAAGGAGATTGAAGGAATGAACAGGGCTATTTCTGAAATAGCTACTGATACCATTCCTTTTGACAAAACAGATGCTAAAGTGATTTTTGCGTGTGCGATTATCGAAGTCGCTATGGATTTATTCTTAGCTGACCCCACTTTTGACAAAAGTTTTGCCTCACAGTGTAATGATGGGAAAACGGCCATTGGCACGTGGATGAATAAGATTCATGAGAAAATAGATCATAAGAACAATCCACTGGATAACCAAGGCGCATTTGATGTAGCTGGGAATTTCTATAAACATGGAGAACCCAAACCAGGACAAAAAATAAGTTTTGGTGGAGGTGATCACCGAGAACGAACCTTCGGGCATGATTTGTTGCGATTCTTTTCTGCGATTCAACAAATCCATAATGGTGAATTTCACGATGGAGGATTTGTAGAAGGCATATACCACGAAGTAAAAAGCAATATAACCCAAAAAGGTGTTGAATATGCTAAAATGGGGTGGCCCAAGTCAACATGGGAATATGTCTGTCACATGTTTGCAGATTTCTTCTCATCGAAAGGATTGCCTTGTCCAGGGTGGTCATGGCTAAGTCATGCTAGCGATCGTGATATTAGAAAAACCGCATCAAAGCTTTATCACAATGGCATGAATGCACGTACAGGACTGTTAAAATCCATTTCAATACTCGTACCCGAAATGTTATTGCGTTTGATCCAGCACTTACGTTATCGCCAAGACAATTCCTATAGCAAAGAGGCACAAGCGAAAAAGCTTAATCTTATGCTCTTGATTATGCATGGAACCGCAACAGCTGTGAATATAGGCAAAGCGGTGGTAGCCGAAGACCCGACATGCCTCAATCTCCCTATGATTGTGAGAACGCTTTCATTGGTCATATCAACTATGAAAGACCAGATGGATTATAATCAGAGAGTCCTATTGAAACTGGATATGACGGTGTTTATCGAACACCTCAAACTCAAAAAGACTGTCATTATTACATTGAAAGGTGTTTACTATACCGCAAGGCTCCATGAACTTAACGAAAAGCTTGTTGCCAAGCATCATCAAATGTTACAGAAACGTATAGATGACGCTATAGTGATGGCTGGAATGTATGAAGAATATGAACTGACAAAACAACGAAAACAACTGATACTCCAAAGAGGGAATACTGAAATATTACTTCTCATGGAAGCAATTGGATCCGGCTGTGACAATCTCCTACTGGGTAGAGAACTCTGTGAAATATTGGCTCTCATGCCAATGAACGATAATAACGAACCTTTACCCTATCTGACTGATCGTTTACCCAAATACGCCGAATGACAATGGAAGCTAATCTCGACATTTCAAACCCTCAACAACTTTTGGAGGAAATAAAAAACCGTCCTTCAATCATTACCGAGTTTATTAAGAAGATAGACGATGATTTGAAAACTAATAAGGCCAACATCGAAGAAATCCAAGGTAGGAATTTCTTTCAAAAACTTGTAGCTTCCAATACTTCCGATCTCGCTGAGGTTATAATGGAGCAGAGTAAGATCATGACTAATTTCTTCACAATGCTGCAAATGGTCACATTCCTGTGCAAGGGTAATAGTGCGCTTATGTTGAAGATTATGGGTGACATAACAGCTCACGAGTCCTTAAATGATCAAGAAAGAGGCACTATCTTCACGGTGGCAAAATCATACTTTGAAGATGCCACCAAGTCGATGCAAAATGAACAGATAAGAGAAACTGCCCTGCGTAGAGCCTTGGTTAATGTTTATTCTCTCAATCAATCTCGTACCCAACATGAAACTGCCATAGAAAACATGGCTAAAAACATTACTGAAATCGAGGCCTCAGTTAATGAGCTTAAACGTTCTTCTATTTGGAATAACTCTATTTTCCGAATAGCATTGGTAGCTATGGCTTTATCAGGCTGTGTATGCTCGATATTGGCTCTGGTGATGAAATAAAAAACAAACCAAGGAGATAAGTTTTTAGGCTTGTCTCCTTGATTTTTATTAGTCAGAATGTAATCTTCACCGTCAGGCCTACAGAGGGGTCATAACTGAAATCCACATCTTTGAACCGTGAGGCTTTGTAATGGCGAGAATTGAGCTTGTAAAGGCTGGCGCAATCTTCTATAGGGTAGAAGTAATGGGCAGTACCGATGTTGGGGATTGGGAAGAAGAAATCATACTCTGGTCGGAAGGTGTCGCACTCGCCGCATACGAGCCACCAAAGCTCACGAAGAATGGTATCGGGGTGCAGGGCGTGATCGGCATTAACCCCTACTCCGAATCTCATTTCCAAGCAGTTGTCAGTGAGAGCAGACCAGAATGACACGTCAATCTGGCCAAGCATATATTCATAGAGATCTGATTTGACGCTTGAATCGAAACTTGAATCCAGCGCGCGAGTCTTTCCTAATATCCAAACTTTTTTCATTTCGTCTTTCTTGTTCTAATGGTTATGTTTGTGTTCCTGTTGAGCCTGACGTAATCTATCAGACCCTTGTATGCATCGCTCCTAACTCTTTTTCTGGGAACAATGCCGTTTAGTTCTTGGAGAGTGAAGCTGATGTCGATGTCGCTCAACGTTGCCCCAAGATAATGTTCGATAGCCTCGATCTCTGCCTCATACTGGCTCATAGGGATAGGCTTAGGTTCTTCTGCTTTTTTGGGCTCAACCTCACCGCACTTGTCATAAGGGAGCATGGTTGAGAATAAGCTCTGGTAAAAATAGTTGAACGTCTCCATAATCGTGATATGTTAAAAATAGTGTCTTTGTGAAATCACCGGGACAGCATAGCGGAGGTGGACTGCTTATCAGTTTTTGAGATAAACTGAGTTTTCCCTTATAGAAAGGGTATAATCTATCAAAAAGTGTAAACTGTAAGCCTGTCATCCCTACTACGTGTTCCGGGGTTTCTCAGAGGATACTTTTTTCTATCCTTCCTCTTCTCTCACCGAATACAATGGATTCTTTCTTGTCAACCCAGTCCACTATTCGGGTTATCTCTTTCTCCATTTCAATCCCGAAGCTCTCTACCATCAATGAAGCTATTGCCTCAGGCTTAATCCCAGCAAGATACAGCTCTCTCGACTGGCTCAATATGGCTTTGTGCCGATGACCCTCCTTGTGATCCTCATTCCAAGTCCTTCGATAGCCTCCCATCAGGAATCTCACTATCTTCTCGTCTGAATAGCCAAGCGATGGGCAGCATATCTCAGACTTCCTCTCGTATTCCTTGGGTTCGTAATGGAATGGCACCACGTCATTATCGTTTTTCCTTAGCATAGTTTCATCATAGCTCAAAAAATGCGCCGATGAAAGTGCCGAAGGCGAGTGGTCAAGTTCGATTGAGAACTTGGCCTCAAAGTATCGAGCAACCTCATGATACATTTGCGAATGAAGCTCCCAGTCATCGTTGTCATGCATGAACACTATCTTGTAGCCATTCCCTCTCGGGCTTGTATAAACAGCCTTGACACAGGGCTCGGAGAAAAGCTGTTCCTTTGTCACGCCCTGAATCCCATCCAAGTCGAGAATGGAGTAAGAGCCGTATTCTTCAAGCCCCTCATCGCATTTCACAAAGAAAGTGCCGTTGGGGATTATGGCAGGCAACATTAGCTTTAGCCACTGCTGCTTATCACTGATTTGCTCTTTCCTAATCTTATCAACCTTAGCCTTCAACCCGAATACAGGCTTTGATTGCATATCCAATATTTCATCCATCGTGCGAAGATTATGAACATGGCATACATCGCACATGCTCTTTAAGTAACATACGTTTTTCATCATTTTATATTCATTATTATATATCCGTGTTGTTTATTCCTGATAGCCTCCTTGACCTCGAAATACTTCATTATCTCAATGGCTTTAGGCTTTCCCTTATGGCCAGCTCTCTTGTACGTATTGCGAAGCTTGGACTTTACCTCCTTATTTGAATACCATGAGCCTATCTCGAATGCAGTCAATAATCCCTCATTTATCGAGGCTTCATGGCTGATTCTCTCAATGTCAATCTCCCTGAACCCTGCCGCCCGCAGCTTTTCTTCACCAAGGTCTATATAATATTGGTGGAACTTAGGCTCGATGAAGCAGAATGACCCGACACTAAGCCCCTTCCTCATGCCATCGCAGTACATTTCCATTCTCTTTGTGAAATCCTTGGTGACATTCCATCTTCTTTCAAAATCCAAAGCTTGGGCTACATCGAATCCAGCCGATGATGCAGAGTCCAGTACAGTTTGAGTTGACCTGTAGTTTTCTTTCTGGAGCTTGACCGCCCTCACCTCTGCTGCCATCGCCGTTTTATTGAAGATTACCTTGTTGGTCTTGCTCTGGGTGTCAAATATAACTCCAACATAGTTGAACTCATATTTCATAATCATGGCCTCTTTGGAGTAGCGTTTGAGGTAGAATTTTCTCTGTTTTTCATTAAGTTCTGAGAATCTCTCCAGTTCCATATCAGTCATTTCCACCTTAGTCTGGATATTCTCATCGAAAGCCTCAATATCTGTTTCCTCAAAGCCACCCTCTTTCATCAGCAATACGATGTCGTTCTTGAATGGATTCTGGTCGATACGCTGTCTGCCGCTAATCTGTGGTAGCTCAACGCTGATGTCCGTAGCCATCGACACCTTGCTTGAATCAGAGCATACGAATGTCATCGCGCGGAGGCTATTGAAATCAACGCCCATGTAAACGGTAGCGGTACAGAAAGTGAACATTTTGTGCTTTTCTCCCTCCAGCGGCACGCGCCCGATACCATGACCCAGGCAACTCAATCTCTTGATATTGTCCTCGTTTTTGGCGCAAATCACATTGGCTTCATCGGGTTTGATCTTGTTATTCTTAATGATGTTGACAATATCGCTCACGCTGTTGATGAAGAAAACACACTCGTTGGATTCTACTACCTTACCGTCAACTACCTTAGAATATCCCGAATGTCCACTTCTGTATGCCTTGATGATGCCGGAGAGGTAAGCAGGGAGGGACTTGTATTTTCTGATATGCAGGGGTCTCTTCTGCTCAATGCGATCGTCCCACTTGATAGAGAAATACGGCATATCCTTGAAATCGTCAACGAGGTCAAGATAATCTTCCTCGATGGGTGTAGCCGATACATAACAAAGATTTGATATTCCATTCAAGGTATTCAACAGCCCACATTCAACCCCAGCCTTGAATGTGCTATCGGTTATCAGGCTCTGACACTCATCAACGACAAAAGTTGTGTCCTGTAATAATCCGAGGTTTGCCAAAATTTCTATCACATGGTGCGCACTGTCATAAGTCGTGAGTATCTTGAACTTCTCACCGCAAACAGGAAATGGATCGTCTTGTTCGGGGAAACAGAATCTTCCAAGCTCCATTTCAAGCTTCTCCTTTCTCTTTGCCAAATATTTTCCTTCCTCATCATTGGGAATGAAAAGCAAGGTGTTGGGGTGCTTCTCGTGCTTCGATTCAAGCATAGTCCTTCGAGGGGCAAGGAGTACAGTATTGAAAAGATTTGTTGTGATGGCGAACTGAGTGAAACCGCAGCCAGTAAGCCTCTTGTTAAGCATGAAGGGCTCGTCATGGGGAAACAAGTCCCAAAAGTTCTTCCACTCGCTTATGTATCTTATGCCGAGCGGAGCGTCAATAGTCTTTTTAAATTTCATATTACATCTTATTATATATGGAGGGCTACTAGGATTATCAGCCCTCCACGTCATTTATTCATATTCTTTTCAGCCAACCCGCATAGCTTCTTTCAAATGATGATCTGAGCTGGTCATTCTTTTCTATGCCCTTATCGTCAAGCCAGTCGATAATCTCCTCCACTTTTTCATCTGAGAGATTCGGGAACTGGTATTCGATGCAGTCCCTGATCACGTTATCGCATACCCCACGCTCTCTAAGATACTTGCCAGTCTTGTATGGCATTTTCGATTCCGGGTCAAAGTCAATCTTGTTTTCATTGAGCTTCTTCATGATCTTTCCAATCTGCTCGTCGCTCATCTTTACCATTTTTGGAGCCTTGTAGCTCTGATTGTAAAATGGATTGCCGTAGTTATACCTGTTCATCGTTGTTGGTTTTTAATGTTTGTGTTTCATATTCCTTCTTTGATGGGCGTCTTGACTGTATTTTCAGGTCTATGCCCATTTGTGATTTGAGAAACTTGGCAAAAGGCTGGAAGTTTCTCGATCTATTTCTGCTTTGGGGGAAAATGGACTGCATTTCGCTCAGATCGGCTATGATCTCCATACCATGCTGTAGCGGCTGCCCGATATACTTTTCCAGCGACTCAACCTCAGACTTGTGGTCTGGAGGGAGTATAGTAAACAAATCCTCATTGCCCCTGATATTTGGGGCTTCGATACCCATAGCCGAATACTGTGCTTCATCAGCCATGGCGCATTTTCTTATAGTCATATTTTTTAAAGATGAAAAATATCCCTTTTCTACACCTCTAAGAAAACGGAGGGGTCAAAATCCCCTTTTTGGCCGTTTTGGGAGGCTTATTTCCACCTATAAAGGAATAAAGGCTTCCAAATCCCCTTTTTCCCCATTTTGGAATACACCTATAAAGATTTGAAGGCTTGAAAATGCTGATTTTTATCATTTCGGAAAAGAAAAGGGGCATAACCCCCTTCTCCATATATTCAGGCTTGATCTTCCTCGATTTCAAAGATTCTGTATGCGGCGAACAGCCCATGGTCATCGCCCCAGTCGCTAAGGGCTTCTGAGGGATCTTCTGAGGATTCCAACTTACGCCCCATTCTTTCTTCGATGTAGGCTCTGGCTTCTTCTTCAGTTGAATATTCTTGGTAAGCCCCATCTTCAATATCCACCACGTAGCGGTAAGGGTAGTATCTGCCTTCCTTGTCGTTGGTCAGGAAATATCCCTCGCCTTCTTCTTCGGTCATGTACCAGAACTTTATCGTCTTGTACTGGCTCTCTACGAAGTGCCGCCAATCGCCCATTTCGCTCCAAGCGGATTCAGTGTTGAAAGACAGGGTGCTTCCGTCAAAATCAAGGTTGCTCCAGAACCCACGGCAATAGATTCCATCCTCACCGTCAACCTTGCCTCTGAACAGGGTCACAAGGTTTCCCATCCAAGTTTTGCCCCAGCCGTTTTCGACCAAGGACTTTTCGAGCTGTTCCAAGCCTCTCATCTTATCGTAGAGGTCTTTCAGCTCATCTTCCGATCCGACTACTGTGTAATCGGTAAAGCAGGTGTTTGCCATAATCCTTTAAGTTTTAGTTCAAGTTCGCATTTGGTGCAGTCAACCTTATCCATGTCGCATAACGAGCAGGGGATTATAGGTCGCTTGCAGTTGGGGCATTGCTGTATCTTGTATATCGCTTGGAGCATTACCTCGTGGTCGCACCAAGGACACATTTCATATACATTCTTCATAGCTTCAATGCTCTTTTGATGTTGAGTACTGTGGAGGCACTAACGTTCTCCAGTTTGGCTATTGCTCTAAGGGGGTATGTGCCTTTCTTCAACAGCTTAACCACTCCTGGGTATTCAGCCATGATCTGATCTTTGGATTTTCTGTATCCTACTTTTCTCCCAAGCTTTCCTCCCTTGGCGATGTACTGCTGTCGCCCAGAGTTGAGCCGGTATTGGATATTCGACCGCTCAATGTTCCCCATTTCGGCCAGTACGGTGACGAGTATTGAGGCGATGGGATTTATCCTACCGTCAGGCTGTAGGGTGTAAAGCCCAAGATTCTGGATATAGACGTTCACCTTGGCTTCATGCAGCATTTCAAGGCTTCGCAGGACTTGCAGGGTTGATCTTCCCAATCTCGAAAGCTCTGAGAGAAGGAGATATTTCACAGAGTTGGAGGTGCAGTAGGAAAGGCAGTCTTTCAAAACCTCTCTTTCCTCGATTTTCTTGGCTCCTGATATGTGTTCCTCGTAGATTTTCACGATTGCCATATCGTTGGCCGTAGCATATTTCTTTAGGTCTGTGATTTGTCGGCTAGTGTCCTGTCTGTCGTTGGTTGAGGACACACGAGCGTAAATCACAGCAGTCTTTGGTTCATCGTTCATTTTAAGTCTTTGATTTAAGTTGATGCAAATCTCATGGCCATGTTCAAGCGTATTCAGATTTATTTTGAACAAAACCAATGTCGAACAAAAAATAATCAGGGAGGCACTTGCTGTCATGCCTCCCCGATCTCTCATTAGGCTATCATCGCTTCCTTAGCATTCACCAGCTCGTCTATGGCGTAGGGGAGTTGGGACAGGGTAACTTCGGAAGATACTATGCCTGACTTTCTCACACAGAACAAATCCGTGTCATAGTCAACAGTAACCTCAACGTTTCCGCTTTTCGTGTTGAAGCTCGTGCCGTTGGGAATCTGCTTGATGGTGTTCGGGTCAATGCCCCAGTTAAGGAGCATTTCCTTGCGGTAGCCGATCACGCTCCAGATGTACTGGAACTTTAGCTCATCAGTAGTCATAGCCCTTGTATGGTTCAGAATAGCGGAAGGTGATGTCGATGATCGAGTGATACTCACGCTTCACCTTCTCGATGGCTTCTTTCTTGTTGCGGGCGACCACCCACACGTTCTGGTCATCGCAACAGCCACTGCTGAACTGCTGCATGATGTTGAATACGTATTTTTTCATCTTAACATTTATTTAGTGTTCACTGAATAATTAGGTCTCTTAGGCCCATACCCGCATGGGGCA
>JAJBUH010000104.1 GCA_020860445.1 Bacteroidales bacterium
TGCCCCATGCGGGTATGGGCCTAAGAGACCTAATTATTCAGTGAACACTATATAATGGGATTCTCCAAAGGCATCGATTCTATACTGATTTCCTATAAAGGTGAAATCATGACCAAAAGTCATTATAAAATTCTTGATATTGTGTACAATAGCATTTTCTATCACCCTCTCATCTATATCATCAATGTCGCGTTCTCCTAATTCTTCAGTGTTGATGAAATCTAGGAAATACGAATCCTTGAATTGTAAGACAGCTTTACGTGCCAAGTTGTCATTTCCAATTCTTTCAATAAAGTTATTGGGTATAGTATCTTCTCTATTATATTCGTTATCACTAATTATTTTCTCCAGTCGTTGGACTGACATATGTTCTTCAACACATCTTCGCATATAGTAAAAGCGCTCTTCATTGTTCCTACAATTGCGAACAATGGTTGTGTGGTGTGTGAAAGGTGTTCTCAAATAATCCTCCATAGGGAAATTAATAGGAGTTTCTATTTTTATCAGATCGAGAATATCCTCCACAGAATCAACAACTTTTAATTCGTCGGTTGCAACCGACGAATTAGTATCTATGAAAGACCATGCTTCATAGAACAGACGCATTTCCTTTAATTGGGTTTCGCCATAACCCCTCAATCCAGGCATTATTTTTCGCAACCTTTCGCTGATGGTTTTCAAAGCTCCGGACCCCCAAATACCTTTACGTGTATTGAGGGATACGTATTTACCAATGGCAAAATTAGTGAGAAGATGAACTCTGTTTGTGCCTTTGGCTGCTTCATATTGTCCATGCAGAATTGCATTTTTGATTAGTTCCGCTGCATGGTTGTATGTTATCGTTATGCCAGTTTTCTGCTCCATACTGCGAAGTTACGAAATTATTTTGAATCTTCGATAATGTTGGTCTTGAGTCTTCATATTCTATCCATATTACTTCACTGCAAATGTAAGGATTTTATTTCACATATACAAATTATGGTTGAGGGTGCAAAAATACTTGAGGGAAGAATAGGTGGGTTGACAAATTTGTTATAATTTTGTGGAATAATTATTCAACCCACTATAGACATGGACAACAATACTTTGATGGAGCTTACCCCTACCGAGATAGAATGTACCTTTGTTGTTACATGCGTCGAGACTGTGACTCGGCGATTAGGGTACCATCAGACAAGGAAACTGGTCTCTACCTCTATGGCCATCTCTATATCGCCGACAAATTTATGATCGAAAAACAATAATCCTAACAGATTGGGAAGAAAAAAATTAAATTATACTGGTAGGAATTGTTATAATCGGAAGAAAATCGTAACTTTGTACATTTGATATCAGGCAGCGTTTAACATGGTTTGTCTTGATTTCTAATTATAGTGAGACGAAAAACGAATTTTATAAATCTTAATAAACATCAACCAGGAAGATGGGCAATTTCATTAGCATCGGTAATAATAACTTCAAAGAGGCTCGTGCGGATGAATACGTTGATAAATCGATGTTAATCGCCGCAATCAATGAGACTCTTGGAACCAAGCGTAAAATGACCTGCGTTACTCGCTGTCGGCGTTTTGGCAAGTCTATGGCCGCCGAGATGTTGTGCGCTTACTATGATAAGTCCTGCGACTCGCGTGAGCTGTTCCACGGCCTTGAAATCGAGAAAGACCCATCGTTTGAGGAGCATCTTAACAAGTACTCAGTCATATTCGTCAGCCTCACCACCTTCACCTCTAAATTTGACCACGACCCTGAGATAGTGAAGAAGATGGAGCAGATTCTTATGCAGGACATCCATGCCGACTTCCCCGATGTGGAGATAATGCCCGAGGACGACCTTATGGATTTGCTGTCGAGAATAGCGCAGTCCAAGGGCGAGAAATTTTTCATGATCATCGATGAGTGGGACGCGATTATACGGGAGTTCAAAGAGAGCGAGAAGGTGATGGACGAATATGTCAAATTCCTTCGCCGTCTCTTCAAGGATCCGATCACCAGCCGCGTGTTCATCGGAGCCTACATCACAGGCATACTCCCCATCAAGAAATACAACACCCAGTCGGCCCTCAACAATTTCCGCGAATACACTATGATCCAGCCGGGGAAGCTCGCCCGATACTTCGGCTTCACCAAGCAGGAGGTCGAGACTTTGGGGAGGAAATACGGGGTCGACCCCGAGGATTTGGAGCAATGGTACGACGGCTACAGGATCGGCACCGAGCCCTCGATGTTCAACCCCAACTCCGTGATGACCGCCATCGACAACGGCGTCTGCGCCAACTATTGGAGCAGCACTGGCGCCTACGACAATGTGGCCCGCTACATACAGATGAACTTTGAGGGGCTGAAGGAGGACATCGTCAGAATGATAGCCGGGGAGGAATGCACCGTCAACTATGTCCGCTTCAACAACGACCTCAAGGAGATAAAGAGCCGCGACGACGTGCTCACCATCCTCATCCACCTCGGCTATCTTTCATACAACCCGGTCACCCGCAAATGCTACATCCCCAACCGCGAAGTACGCGAAGAGATGGAAAGCGCCGTTTTGGCGACGAAGTGGAAGGAGTTGGTTAGCGCCATCAGTTCCTCCGAGGCATTGCTGCGCGCCGTGCTCAACCGCGACGAGGCATCTGTAGCCGCAGGGGTGGAGAAGGTGCATCAGGATGTGGTGAGCATCCAGAAGTACAACGACGAGGACAACCTGTCGCAGGTGGTGTACTTGGCCTTCTACTCCGCAATCAACGATTACGTCATCCACCGGGAATACCAGTCGGGCAAGGGATTCGCCGACTTGGCCTTTATTCCTCGGAAAAATGTTGATGCCCCGGCCCTCTTGATCGAGCTCAAATACGACAAGAGCGTGACCACAGCGCTCGACCAAATAAGGGAGCGCAACTATCCGGACAAACTCCGCGAATACGCCTCTAACATCATCCTGGTGGGCATCAACTACGATCCCCACACCAAAACCCACACCTGCAAAATAGAACATGGGGATTATGTGTAAGAAATTTTTGTAAATTCGGGAATGAAACTTCAACCTTGCATTAAATTCTTAGGAAAAGTGCGGTAGCACTACACAAAATCGAAGAATTTAATGCAACATGAAGATTGAACACGACATTTTTAAGAGCCTTAATTAGCAAGCCCAGCATGCCGCTCAAATCCTACCAAGAAACCGATGCCTTCAAAATACGGTTCTCTATGCTGAATCTGCAATTCAAGGGCAATCTCCTGAGCGCCCCGGCTCCCCTGGCTTCATGGTTCAAGGCCTTATATTCTCTACTCCCAAAATAATCGTCCCCAATCTTCTGCTTTAATTCGATTGAAGCTCTCTTTTTGCAAATTTTACGTATTTACAAGTATGGAAATTAGAGATAAATCGTATTTACAAATACTATTTATGACTTAAAAGAGAGGAATAGGCTCATCACTTTTGCCTCTATGAAGATCAATTGACTCCTCTTATTTGCTAACAAAGGTTAATTATTCATAAATAATGTTGGGGAGGGTGGGATGTGGGAAATTATACCTAACTTTGTCGAGTTCACGGAGCAATCCATGGACAAACTAATCATCAATCTCAATCAATCCTAATCAATATGAAACATCTTCTTGTCTTCTTGCTGGCTGTCCTGTGCATTGCTCTCGCTCAAGCACAGGTTACCTTGACTGCAACCCTAAATCATAACGATACAATCACCATTTACAAAGGGACTACAGCTTTATCGGAGGCTCTTAACACAGCTGAAGATGGTGATGCCATCTATCTGTCACCTGGTGTATTTTCTGATTGTACTATTGCTAAAAGAGTTAGTATTATAGGAGCTGGCATGGGGGATCCAAATGACGATTCTACCGATGCAAATGGAAGGACCGTATTTTCTTACTTAAGAATCAATGTAGATAGTGAAGAATCTACATTGATACTTGAAGGTTTAAAGGGTAGCATTACATTTGATAATAACAGCAATTTAGAGAACATAAATATCACTAAGTGTTACTTGAAAAGTGCCGACTATTATGGTCAGGATTCAGGAAATATAACGTTTTTGAATTGTTATCTTGAAACCTTAGGAATTCACAATGGAGCAAATTTCTTTAATTGCTACGTATATTCAAATGATGGGACTGGAGATCAATGTACTAATTTCTTTAGAAATTGTATAGTTCGAGGTGCATATTTTGTAGGGTGGACTTTCAGTAATTGTATTTTAGAATATTACTATCAAATTTATAATCATAGTAACAATGCCTACTTGACGCTTATTAACTGTCTGCTTTACGGAAGTTTTAATTTAGACACATGCACAAGTGAAAACATTGTACAGATTAGTGATTTGGAGGCCTTATATAAAGAAGACTCTTTCTATGAATTAACCGATGAAGCAGCTGCACTGTATCTCGGAGATGATGGCACACAAATAGGCATCTATGGGGGCGACTCTCCATGGGACATCGAGCCGAGCAATCCGCAGATTTCCAAAGTCACTGTGCCTCTGAAGCCGGATGTCAACGGAATACTGCCCATTCAGGTTGAGATAAAGAAATAAGGGTATGGGTAGGCGTTCACTCATATTTATACTGACAGTCATGGCCATTGTCAATATGGCTATGGCTGATAACTTGCTGCTGCGCCTGTACGTGGATGATATCCTACAGGAAACAAAAACCGTCAATTCTGCTTCAGAATCCTTTGACTTCAACACCTCTCCCCTGAAACCCGGCATCCACGTGGTCACAGTGATGGCCGATGACGGCAGCGGCGTCCTATCCTCGCCATACTCGAGGATTTTCTACAAGCAGTCTGACTACGAACTGGCACAAGATGAGACAGAACAAGCGAGACTATATGTCGACGAAAAGCTGGTCGAAACAAAGGCAGCCAATGGCTCGACATGCAATTTCGAATATGATGCATCCCAGTTGAGCATCGGATTGCATACTGTTATGGTACAAGGCGTGGGCAAAGCCGGATGGCTATCCTCACCCTACTGCAGAGTGTTTTACTTGACGCCCCCAGAGAGCCGTTACGAAAACATTCGTTGCTTCTACACCATCGACGACAGCGAGGTGTTTATCGAGGGAGGCACCGAGGAGAATGGCCTATGCAGTTTTGGCATTGATGCTTCAGCCCTGGCTGATGGTCAGCATACCATCACCTGCATCCTCGTGCTTGACGATGGAGTGGTGTGCGATATGGAAACTACCACCTTTGATTTCATGTCGCGCGATATTCAAGGCATAGAGATCAGCTACGATGGCCGCTATGTGGCAATGGCCACCGCTGACGAGCGTGACATCTACTATACTACTGATGGCACAGAGCCGACTATGGAATCGGCAGTTTACGACGGCAATCGATTTGACGCCGCTGGCATCCGCACCATCAATGCTGCTGTCTATGATGAGGAGGGCGCGCTCGATGGCATCGCCACCTATCAAATACCCGTCTATTTCGATGGCGACACTGCCACCGTCTTCATAGCTGGCAGCCTCGACCAGGCCTTCGGCTGGACCAACGAGGAGGAAGTCCTAAACTTGACAATTGCTGGCGCACTTAACGCCAATGACAGCGAAACCATAGCAAACCTCCCAGCCATTAGATTCCTCAATCTGAAGGAGGCTCAATTCTCAGAGACAAATGCCGAGATAGCCAACCCAACCGCCCTCTGTGTGACCTTGCCATCAGAAAACGTACAAAATATCGTGAGCGTGGACTTGCCAAGCGCTGGAGCAGTAATATGGCCGGCAGCCGAGGCCATAAATTCAGGCCTCCTACAACTCAATGACAATGCCTTGCTCTATGTTGACAATGCCACAATAGCAGCCAATAGCGGCGTGCGCAATGTTGTGGCCAACGGACACGCCGCAAGCATCACCCTAACTGACGTTGGCAATTTCTACTGTCCACAGGCATTCACCGCCAGTGTAGCAGAGTACACTCATGCTTACGGCATGGAGACAGCCGTCGACGGTGGCACTCAAGGCTGGGAGACAATCGCTCTGCCCTTTGCCCCCGCAAAGGTTGAGCACCAGGGTGAGGAGATACGTCCATTTGCCGCTAATGTCGACCCTGCAGAATACAAGCCATTCTGGCTATACGCCCTGAGCGAGGCCGGATGGGTAGCCGAGGCTGCCATAGCAGCCAATACTCCCTATTTGATTTCCATGCCCAATAATCCGCAATATTCACCCCAGTACAATCTCACTGGCGATGTGGTATTCACTGCCGAGAACGTAACCGTGCCAGTGACCGAACAGCGAGTAGCCACTTGGGGCGACTACGCTCTGGTTCCAACCATGGTAGCCATGGATGTTGACGATGCGATTGCGCCTATCAACCGCTATGAGGCATACGATGATTGCGTGGAGGGCTCGGCATTTGTGCCAGCCCTCAGAGAGACAGCACCGTTTGAGGCTTACCTCACCAAGGGCAGCGGTTTCTTCGGCCCCATGCGCATCTCGCAGCTTGGCGATATGAGCGGTCTGCCATTGATTACCAAGGCAACCGATGATGAGCTGTGGCGCGTGTACAGCCGCGATGGAGTGCTCTATGTAGCAACCTCGGTAGCCCAGCGGGCAGTGCTCTACGGCATAAACGGCCAAGCCATCCGAGTGCTTGACCTCACACCAGGCATCAACGAAGTGCATGGCCTCGCCCCCAGTGTCTACCTCCTCAAAGACACCAAAGTCTTCATCAACCCGTAAATACTCAAAAATAAGTATATCTGTATAGAGGGAATTTTACCAATTTGAGAGTATTGTAGAAATTTAGATATCTTCATAATTTTGCAATGAATTTTAGCAAAAGATTATGAAGATATTTTTATTGTCCCTGTCGATAGCCGTCGCGTCGATGGCCTCGGCCCAAGGAATAAGCCAATCAGAGAAGCAACAACTTAAAGAAGAGCTCAAGCGCGAAATCAAGCAGGAGGTGCGTCAAGAGGTGATGGAAGAAATGTCATCACAGGTGTCGCGCAAGTCCAAGCCCCTGAGCCGTCTCGAGGTGGGCGGTTACGGCGAGGCTGTGTATAGCTACAATTTCTACAGCGACCATTACCGCCGCTACAGCAAGGCCGAGGACCACAAGAATGACCAAGGCCATGGCCGTTTCGACCTGCCCCACGTGGTGATTTGGCTCGGCTATGACTTCGGCAAGGGCTGGAGCATGGGCACTGAGATCGAATTTGAGCATGGCGGCACAGAGAGCGCCATCGAGATGGAGGCAGAAGAGACCGGCGAATACGAAAACGAAATCGAGCGCGGCGGCGAAGTCGCCCTCGAGCAATTCTGGCTCCAGAAATCCTTTATGAAACAACTCAACGTGCGCGTTGGCCACATGGTGGTACCCGTGGGTGGCACCAACAACGCCCACATGCCTACCGAATTCTTCGGCGTGTATCGTCCTGTGGGGGAGAATACTATCCTCCCCTGCACCTGGCACGAGACCGGCCTTACGATTTGGGGCCGCGCCGGGGCTTGGCGTTACGAGGCAATGGTGATGCCGGGCCTCGACAGCGACCGATTCAGCACCGAGGGTTGGATCCACGACGGAGCCGGCAGCCCTTACGAATTCAAAATAGGCAACGCTGTAGCCGGAGCCGCCAGGGTTGACAACTATTCAGTGCCTGGCCTGCGCCTGAGCGTCAGCGGATACATCGGCAACTCTTTCATCAACAGCCTGTCGGCCAACAATCCCATATACAAGACTACAGGCAAGAGCAAATTTGACGGCTGCAAGGGCCAAGTGGTGATCGGTTCGTTCGACTTTGCTTACGCCACCCCCACCCCTCGGCGCGACTTCGTGGCTCGCGGAGCCTTCACCTACGGCCATCTCGGTAATTCGGCCGAAATATCGACCTTCAACAAAGGTATGAGCAACTCATCTCCCTCCCCTCAAGAGAACGTAGCATCGGCTGCCATAGCCGTTGGCGTTGAGGCAGGTTACAACTTCTTCGCTCTCAGCCCATCGCTATCAGAGCAAGGACAAAAGCTATACCTCTTTGGGCGCTATGACTACTACGACTCGATGTACAAGACCGATGACACAATCGTGAAGCAAGAATGGTGCGGTCGCCAACGCATCGCCTTTGGTCTCAACTACTTCCCGATGAATCAGATAGTAGTGAAGGCTGAATACTCGCTCGGCATACTCAAAAAGCAATACAACAACGAGCCGGCAATCTCAGTAGGGATTGCGTATGCAGGACTCTTTAAATGAAAAATGAATAATGAATAATGAAAAATGAATAATGAATAATGAATAATGAATAATGAATAATGAATAATGAATAATGAATAATCTTAAGGATACCATCCACACTCCGTGAACTCTGGTACCGCTTCAGCGGTCTCTGTGGCCGAATCAAGTAGTGTATACCTAAAGAAAGAGAATTCTCCGTGGACTCAGTGGTCCTTAGTGAACTCCGTGTTTAGACCTTACAAATGGTAATTTATCCAAAAACTAAAAACTAAAAACCAATATAAGATGAAAAAGATTTTTTACTACCCAGTCTATGTACTCGCAGCCTTGGCTGTGAGCGCTTCGATGGCTGCTTGCTCTGACGATGATGACCCCAAGACCGACAACGGGGGAACTGAAGAAACAGACACCACCGAAACCCTCATGGCTACCGCCATCGACCACTTCGTGACCCGCACTGTGGTCCCCACCTACAAGAGCCTGGCCGACGCCTCGATCGATATCGTTGAGGCTTGCGAGGCTATGGAAGATGCCTACGGCAATGCTACCAGCGTGGCCTCCTATGGGCGCCAAGCCGCTCAGGCCTGGATTGACGCCCGCGAATACTGGGAGCTCAGCGAGGCATTCCTCTTCGGCGCCGCTACCAAATACGGCATCGACCCCCATATCGATTCATGGCCCCTCAACTACGACCAACTCGCTGCTACATTGGCAGATGAGAAGGTTATGAGCCAGATGGACGACGACTATGTGGTTTCCAACCTCGGTTCGGGTCTGCTCGGGTTCCACGCTCTTGAGTACATACTGTTTGCCAACGGCTCGGTGCGCGATGCCTCTAAGCTCAGCAAAGAAGAACTCATCTACACCGCCGCGGTCGCTCGCGACTTGCGCAACCACTGCATCAAACTCGAGGCCGCTTGGAGCCCCTCAGGAGTAACCTCGGCAAAGCAAGCCATCCTTGAGGACACTGAGATGGAGCCCGACGACAACTTCGGCGAATACATGCAACTCGCTGGCCAGGCTGGTTCGATCTACAAGAGCCGTCGCAGCGCTTGCGAGGAGATACTGCAAGGCTGCATCGACATCGCCGACGAGGTTGCCAACACCAAGATTTTCTCGGCATATTCATCTGAGGATGAGGACTATATCGAATCCCCCCACTCAAAGAACTCGCAGAAAGACTTTGCTGACAACATCCGCTCAATCCGCAACGCCTACTGCGGCACCAACACTGGCGATGGCAGCGTGAGCGCAGTGCTCAAGACCATCAATGCCGACCTCGATGCCCGAATCATAAGCGCCATCAGCACTGCCATCTCAGCTATCGAAAGCGCCAAGGGCCCCTTTGTCGACAACATCAATGATGCCACCTGGGGCGTAGCCATCGACAAGTGCAACGACCTGCGCGACATCCTCGAGGAAGCTCTTGCCGAACTCTAAGCCCCAGGCCTGGCGGCTTGGGACCCCATAAAACCATAAGGACATAAGTAATCCATATTTTTAAATTAATAATGGATTTTTAACCACAGATTTACACAGATTTACACAGATTCAGCCATGGGAAGCGCTCCAAACATAGAGGCGCAGTCGCGCCGTCAGATTTCCACAGATGCCATCCGGATGGTCCTGTGACATCTGTCAGCACCTCTGGTGCTCTAAAGAATCTGACTGTTAGTATATAAAGAATCTATGTAAATC
>JAJBUH010000097.1 GCA_020860445.1 Bacteroidales bacterium
CCTTGAAATGGATATGCAAAGGTATAGTTAACAGACAAGGGCCGTGCTACGCACTGAAAAATGCATTGTTACTTAACTTCAAATTGACCCTTACTTAAGTCAATTCAGGTATTTTTGGAAGTGCCAGATCAGATAGAGGGGGAGGCTATAGGTGAGGGTGTCCTCTACGAGGTTTGAGCCAACATTTTTCATCGACAACTTGAAACCAAGCTTTGGGTGATAACGCTTGCAATACAGAGCATAGCTTTTGGCGCGAGTATTAGTGTCGGCTTTAGCCTCAATTGGGATAACCTGCTCAGCGTGCTGAATTAGGAAGTCTACCTCGGCAGTGTTGCCCGAGCTCCAATAGTTGGGAGAGAACCCCTCGGAGAGTAATTCATTCATCACAAAATTTTCGGTGAGAGGCCCCTTAAAAGTACCAAACAGTGGGGTTTCCTCCAGAATAGTTTTCAGAGTGATACCGCATTTATGGCACAGAAGGCCCAAGTCGCTCATATACACTTTAAAGCAACTGGCATCCTCATAAGCCTTAAGGGGAATTTGGGGATTCTCCACCACTCTGAGGATATGGGCCATCTCGGCGTGATTAAGCCAAAGGAGAGAATCTTCGAGTTGCGAAGCTCTCTTTCCTTTTTTGACATGCGAAAACATAAATTTCTGATTATCCTTGGCAAGCTGCAGAGGTATGGAATCCCAGACCCACTCCACCTTCAAGGCTTCCTCGGGAGAAAGATGCTTGCTGAAATCTCGACCATAACTTTCTATAATCGCATTCAGCACCTTACTTACCGCCTCATAGTCAAACGTGTCGATCCATTTTTGCACAGCTTCTGGCATTCCTCCTACAGCATAATGGGTCTTAAGCAACTGTTCCAACCTCTGTGAGATAGGATGTGGTATTTCTCGTTCTAAGTCATAGCCAGAAAGAAGATTCACTATGTCTTCGCATTTGTTAGCCCACAAAAATTCCAGAAAAGTCATGGGATACATTTTAAGGAAATCCACTTTCCCAACTGGAAAAGAGACATTCTTGTGCTTAAGAGCTACGCCAATCAATGATCCGGCTGTGGCGATATGAAATTCAGGATGATCCTCGCAAAAATATTTGAGCGAGGTCATGGCCTTGGGGCAATCTTGGATTTCATCAAAGATAATCAGGCTCTTATTTGGCGCAATATGCTCATAACCCATGGTTTTGGCCATCTCATCTAAAATGCGGAGACAGTCAAAATCATATTCAAAGATGTCCTTTAGGATTGGATTTTTCTCAAAATTAAAATAGAAAGTATGGTCATAGTGGTCTTTGCCAAATTTCTTGAGGCTGTAGGTTTTGCCGCACTGCCTTACGCCTTGCAACAGCAGTGGCTTCCTGTCCGGGCTTTCCTTCCACTCTATGAGCTTGTCTTCGATTAATCTTCTCATATTCTTATGAATTATGGTGCAAAGTTAGCAATAAATTGTCAAAGTTCATACGAAAAATGACATGCCGATGTCTTTTTTCGTATGAACTTTGACATCATGATGTCTTTTTTCGTAGGAACTTTGACAGAATCGCGGGAAGATTGCCAACAAGATAGAATGTGAGGTTGATGGGGAAAGGCTTTTGTTTCAAAACCGAGGATAGTTTAGCTAAAACCATGAGATATGAATCAGCCGTCCCCGAAAGGGGCCGGCTGTTAGCTGAGAATGGGTTGTAGGGCATGCCTATTTTACCATTATCTTGCGGTGATTCATAATGTAGACTCCTGCGGGAAGCCCTTTGGGACCGTTTTTGCTCATCAGGATTCCTGTGATGGAATATACATAATTTGCCTCATCAGTACCGAGCTCGACTGTTAAGTCATCAATAGCGAGGGTCGTGGCCTCAATTATTTCCGTAAAGCGTGGATCGGAGGTCTTATTGCCATAATTAGCTACCACAGCATACTGATATTGGCCAGCTGCCAGAGAGGCGAAATCGTCATCTGAATATTGCAATTCTGTTAAGCCCTCGGCTATCAGAATCCATTGTTCAGCTTCAGCTTCAGGCTCGAGGCGATAAACTGAATAGAGAGGATTGACAACTTGCATATTAAGTTCGGATGAGTTCAATGCCTCCTCATTTCCTATCATAGGCGTGCTTACAAATTCGTTGTCAAGCAAACCAAAGTCGTAACCTACAGCGCGAAGCATGAGAGGATTTCCTTGATACGTAGTATAGGAATCATGCCAGGATACTAAACGATTGCCATCGCTGTCGGTATACCCATAAGCATAATTGTTGCAATAATAATTGGTGCGAGCTGCGGCTGGATATTCCTCTGTTGGCGAGGCTTCGCACAAACTGAGATAACCATTGTAAGAAAGAGCAATACAGAAACCATTAGGAGCATCGAATGGGGTATTGAGAGAGAAGGTATTCCATTGGTTATCGGAGTTGGCCGCTGAGGTTTGATAAGAGACATTGTAAGTGGGCTCACCTGCGTCATCGAGAGGGAATATAGTGATATACACCTCATCGTGGGGACCATAGTCAGAGTGTAGATACCACTGTATATCATAAATGCGAGCTCGGTGGCGGTAGACAGATCCAAGTACAGCAGTCTTATAATCATCTACTGATACAAATCCACGGTAATCAGAGGGAATGCCGCTGTCATGGCGATATACAGGCATTGTAGATTTCCATGTGATTTCAACTGACCCATCAGGGCCCACCTTTGCAGCCGCCGAACGTACGGGGAATGGATTTTCTTCTATTTCGACATTTAAGGCTGTGTCGGATATAAGGGTGATATCCTCGGCTGCATAGGTTTTATAATAAGGAGCTGAAATGAACACTTGATAGGGTTGGGCAACGCTGTATACCTCCTTAAATTCATATTTTCCTTGTTCGTCGCTGGCAACAACATAATTTTCGTATCCTACCAGACGCACTAATGCACCCTTAACGGCCTCACCCGTAAGACAATCGCTAACCTTGCCTGAGAGAGTGAATAGAGGAAGCGCATCGAGGAGGAAATCAGCTGTAACTTGAGGTGCGTCAATCGTTACAAGGTGTTCTGAGGTTTGATATCCGTGACAAGTTAAGATAAGTTTCAGGTCTCCATAGGCCACGGCTTCGAAGAAATATTTGCCCTCAGCGTCAGTGGTTGTGGTTAACTTAGTACCTTCAATGCTAACTGATACTCCTTGCAGAGGCTCGCCCGAGCTTTCGGTAATTTGTCCTGACAAATTACCATTTTCTTCATGTAGCATTATGAAGTCAACCGAAGCAAAACGGTTGTATACCGAAGACTCCTCCATTTGGGGGTTAGGCATATTGAATTGGTCGCTTTCAACTGATGATATTGTTCGGTTTCCGGCATTTTTGGTCTGAGAATAGAATAGTTTGTTCATTACAAAGAAGTCATCGTCATGGTACACATACACCACTAAATTGCCTCCCTGGTAAGCATAGGGAGATAGGAAAGGAATCTCGATAGTATTGGTTCCAGAGCCTTGGAAGAACATTTCCCCCTCATATACTTTGGTGAGTGTAGCTACATCGACAAACTGAGAGTCAGAGAAATTCTCTTTGTCAGTCTCCCCGACGTATACACTCACACCTTGAGCTAAATAATCATTCTTGGAAGATGTGTAGTATTTAATACCGTAGATGTTGGCATAGGTGGTATTGATTTCATTAGCAAGATAGATGGTCTGAGCAGCCACTTTTTTTATTATAGAAGTCAAACGGCTGATTATATGTGTCTTCAAATTTGTCATCACCAACGAAAACATTCTGGGCATTCTCAGGTATGATAGCTACAGTAAGATCGGATGAGCGGTTGTTTGACGGGTTATCGTCATTATCAACAGTTGCTACAGAATATACTTGAATCGAACCGATGTTGTCAGAGATCCATGTGAGTTCGACAATGCGAGTTTCTTCGGAAGCGAGGTCATCAACGATAACAGATGCAAGCGGCATGTCGTCGGTTGTGAACAATTGCACAGTGGGCGAGATAGTTTGAGAGCCATTGTTGCGTACATGCGCGCGCAATGATGCTTGCTCACCCATCTTGAATGTGCGGGGCCCCTCCAAAATGCGCAGATCTACATCTGTGACCGACTGAGTGCCAAACCAAATATTATCAAATGTGGAATTGAGAGTGGTCATATCAAACGTAGACCAATCTATGACTAATATGCTGGGGACATTAAATTTAAGTTTACAGGTCTTGTTGGCGTATTGGCTCAAATCCACCTCGATATGGATAAAATCCTTGGTGTCTTGATAAGGATTTTCCTCTTCAGAGATAGTGTAGACCTGTTCCCATTGCATGTTGTCTGAATCGAATACTTGCACATTTAGCTTTACATTCTCTGGCTTTGTGACGTCCTTGACATTGTCCATTAAATCAACTGCTTGGGCAAAATAATCAAAAGAGAGTTTTGGACTCGAGCCCATTTCTGTATAATGAGAGATGATATTCATTTCATCTAAAGTACCCCACAAGCTCATTGAGCCGTCTACGCCATCGTCTTTTGAGAAATAACCGTTCTCGACCACCCATCCTTGAGGACAGCCTTTGGTGAAATCTTCAAACCAGGCTTGGCTGGTGATAGCCTCGGTTATTGTCTGCTGTACGGAAATATAAACTGTATTTTGGGCTGGGTTATTTGTATTCAACACTAAACACCCGAAATATTCCCCTACTGTGCGAACATCGGCTGTTACCTTAATATACCCGTAACCAGAAGTAGAAAGAGACATTGGCAATCCTTCGACAGAAAGCTCCGGACTAGTACCATCTCCCAAGGAAATTGATAAATCTTCCCCACTCCCTATGTTGCTAACGTAGAATGTGGCCTCTACGGGCTCGTCAAAGGCCGTTTTTGAAGGGAGGGTGATTGTTGATTCGCAATTCAATACCGGGCCCCCTGTGACCAGAATATAGTCTAACAAAAGGCCTGTGGCTTTTTGGTCTGACAGCCCTTCAAATCCTAAACAATACTCCCCTGTAGTTTCTGGCGTGAAATAGAACTCCCTTAGTTTCCAGGTGCCAGATTCATTGTCATCCTCAATCATCAACATAGTCATGCTCTCAGGGTTTTGCTCTGTGCCAAGCCAAGATTTCATGTGTTCCAGACCATAGCCACCATAAAATCTGTCATAATATACTATACGATACTCACAGCCGGCCTCAAGTGTGAATTTCGGAGAAAATGCCCAAGCATCTTGCTCATGAGATTGTGAGCCTGCCAAAAAGGCCATACCGTATCCATTGGCTCCCTTTACCAATGAATTATCCATATTGTCCATAACATTGCCAGCTACCCATAGATCATCGGCATAATCGGGCGTTGACAATGTACTCCAGCCTTCAGGGAGAGAACCGTTGCATTCCTCGAAATCGGCATAGAATGTCAAATTGCCTTGATTGAGTGACTGTAGACGTTCCAGTTGCTGACGCTGTTTTTTCTGAGCAGGCAATTGTTGAATTGCTTGCCCACCCTCAGGAGGCACTATGCTTATCGTGGGTTTCTGAGCATAGCTCGAGGCTATGAGCAGAAGACTTGTCAAGACAAGCATGAATCTAAATGAATTGTGATTCATAAATTAAATTTTTAGGTTGTTGTTTTGATTTGTCATTGCAAAGTTAAGGCGTTGCGGGTATAATCATGTGTAAATTAACCATTAAGATTTTAATAATTCAGAAAAGTTAAAATCTTAATGGTGGGAATTGAATTAAAATGTCTAAATTTGCTGAAAAATAAAAATACACGTTTATGTCCCTATTTATGAAACGACTGTTGGCGCTAATAACTCTCATCTCGATTTTTGGTGAGTTTCTGAATTGTTATGCCGCAGAAATGACGCAGGCTGAAATTCTCAAAGAGAAAGGAGACTCGTATTTTCGTGCCAATAGATATTCTGAGGCGTTGGATTACTATACTCGTGCCACACAAGAAGCTCGAAAAGAGAAAAACTCATTCTTGACGTTGGCTTGTTTAGGGTCCATTGGGAATGTCTATACAGAGGTGGCTGACTATCACAGGAGTGTTTATTATTACCAAAAAGCTTATAGGGAATTAAATCCGGAAACCGAACAACATCGGTTGGTTTTATGTATCAATTTGCTCAATGGATATACAAAGCTTGAGGATACAGTGGCTGCCCGCAGATTCTATCAAGAGATGATGAAGGCGCCAGTGTGTGATGTCAGTTTAAAGCAATATTACAGTCTTGAGGGCCAAGCTTTGTTAGCTTCTTTGGGAAAGAAGTACTCTATTGCCAAACACTTTTATGAACAAGCAGCCAAATACGCCAAGGATAAGCAAATGAATTCCAAGTTTATTATCTCCTCCCTTATTAATGTCGGTAACAAGGAGAGGGAAATGGGAAATATCGACCAAGCTATAGGGTATCTAAAAGAGGCTCTGGATATTTCATTAGCTCAAAACAATAGGCATTTGACCACTGGTATCTATCAAGAGCTTAGAGATACATATCGCGCTGCAGGAAATATACAAAAGGCTGAAGAATATAATCGGAATTACCTGGAATTGAAAGACTCAATCTTCAGACATGAAGATTTCCTCGCCTCCAACAACCAGCTACTCGATTATGAGGAATTTCTAAGCGAAGAGAAAATTGACACGTTAACCACACGCAACAAAGCTTTGCTTTATGGTATCATTTTTATCTGTTCGTTGCTTATATTGGTTTGTATATTTTATTACATTTTGCGTAGAGAACATCTGCGTTTACGTGAAACCCAGCGACGTTTAGTGCAGAGAAACGAAGAGCTGATACAAACCTCAGATAAACGCGATCGGCTGCTTCGACAATATATAGAGTATAAAGAGGCTGCTGAAAAGCAAATCCCATTACAGGAAGCCATGACTGAGTCGGAATCTCAAACAGCTGATTCCGATACTGTGCCGATGAGTGAAGATCAACGCCAACAGCTGCTCAATAAAGTTATCAGTGTGTTTTCTGACATCCATACTATTTCCAATCCTAACTTCAATCTCTCAATGCTAACCACAGCAGTCGATTCTAATCCCAAATACGTTTCATGGATTATCAACAATGAATATGGCGATAATTTCAAATCTGTACTCAACAAGTTCCGCATCACTGAGGCGTGCCGTCGATTAGCTGATTGGGAGCACTATGGCAACTTAACCATCCAGACCATTTACAAAGAATTGGGATATGGCAACGCAACGAGCTTTATTAAAGCCTTTAAAAAGGAGGTCGGCATGACGCCGAGCCAATATCTCAAACTCAAAACAAATGGAAAATAAGAGCTCCCTCGATCACCTTTTCATAGCTCTCGATGAGGAGTGAAAAATGGCGGGGCGGCATTCTCCTCTCCTTCTCGCTCGATTCCTACGCTGGCCTCCACCAATTCCATCTCTCAGAGTTCTTGAAGATGGAATTGTAATCATGACTCTTCACTTCAAAAGTGTTTTTCCCTGAAAAAACAAGCATAATAAATTTCACTCTTCATCGAGGGGTGCAAAGAGGTGGTCTAGAGTTGGGACGCGCTCAAAAGCATGGCCATACCATGTGTTGAGCTGGGGTGTACCGAGATGATTGCGCCAATAGTGAATATCGGTCAAGGGGTGAGAAGTTCTCGCCAGTCTCGGTGTTGAGGATGCGTGATGTCACGCCACCGATGGGCGACTGGTTGGGGGATATCTCCATCATGCACAGCATCAGCCATGGGTTGCCGTCAGCATCTGGTTCGAGTACCTGCATCTGCTCGTTGACGCGTCGGTATTCTCCTCTCACCAATCGCTCATATTCTCTCTCCAAATTATTCATGTTGCAAATTTAATAAAATAATGTCAAAGTTCCTATGAAAAATACAGACCACTATCTTTTTTCATAGGAACTTTGACATGCTGATGTCTTTTTTCATACGAACTTTGACAAGATGGCGGATAGATTGCCAACAAGATAGAAGGGGAGGTTGATGAGGCAGAAGGGCTTTTTGTTTCAAAACCGAGGATACTTTGGACAAAATTTGTTTCAAAACCGAGGATAATCGACTAAAAATTGTATCAAAACCGAGGATGATGGACCAAAATTTGTATAAAAACCGAGGATAATCATAGGAACTTTGACAATGCCAGAAGTGTGAGGCCTTTAGTCCATGTTACAAAATGATGTTGTAAAACATAAATATAGAATATGGTTTAAAAACATTTCATAACTTTGCAGCGTTAATAAGGCAACGAGCCGCAGATATGGCTCACACGTTCAACTTAAAAAGAGAAAAGTTATGTTCAAGCAAATGAAGCACGCTGTCGAGGTGTACGTACACAAAGCAGCAGAAATCTACACATGGGCCCCCTACGCACAAATGCACATCAACGATCGCTTTGGTGCGAAGTTGTAATACAGCTGCCTATCATCCAAAAGAATGTGGACCCACCATTTTTCACTCCTCATCG
Organism: Bacteroidales bacterium; assembly: GCA_020860445.1. Lineage (GTDB taxonomy): Bacteria > Bacteroidota > Bacteroidia > Bacteroidales > Muribaculaceae > CAG-873. The sequence continues at coordinate 8,434 of JAJBUH010000097.1, forward strand.
AGGGGTGCGAATAGGTGGTCAAGGGTTGGGACGCGCTTTTGGATCTCAGGATAGCGGTGAGGCTTGAGGCCAAAGGTAGTGATAAAAACAATCTGAGCTCCCTTGTTGACACCGCTCTCCGAGAGGAAGGTGTCGAGTCGACGCACCACCTTTTCATATTCATCGCGGTCGAGTTCGTAGAGCCCCTGCGAATATTTGATTTCGCATACGCTGACATTGCCGTCGGCGCGGTCTAAAATCAAATCGACCTGCGCGCCGCGCGGACTCGTCTTGCTGCGCCACGAATAATATTCCACATATATAGTATCGAGATGCAAGGCTTGGCGAATCTCCTCAATATGGCATAGGCAGACGCGCTCAAAAGCATGCCCATACCATGTGTTGAGCTGAGGCGTCCCCAGATGATTGCGCCAATAATGAATATCAGTCGTGCCTTGTGTGCAGAATTGGTGGTAGAACAGGGTATAGAAATCCACTAATCGATATATGCCATTGGTCTTGGCTCCAGCTCCATTGCGCAGCTGCATCAAGAAGTCGCAATTGACCAAATCCTCAAGCTTGGTCGATAATTCGCCATTGCTTTCAACCTTTAGCGCTTTGGCAATCTCAGAGCGCGACATACCCTCCTTATGCTTGGCCAAAAGGGTCACAATATCCATATAAGCTTGCGCATTGCGGTAGAGCGACTTGAACAGGCGTCGATATTCCTTTTTCAACTCCGCATTCTTGGCAAAGAAAAGTCGGTCGATATTCTCCGCTACGCTTTCCTCGTAGTCAAGAAGGCTCAGATAGTAAGGAATGCCCCCGATAGCCATATACAGCTGGGTTATCGCTAAGCGATCCCATTGCGCCCCACGGCTGCGCAGATACTCCTCGGTCTGATGCAACGAGAATGGCTCAAGATGCATCTCATGGGTGATGCGGTTATGGAGACCGCCCTTATTATCCACCACATTGCGTATCATCCACGAGGTAGCCGAACCGCAAACCACAAAGAAAATATTCCGTATCCAGGCCCCCTTGCTATTCCAGAAATAGTCCAAGGCTTTGACAAATCCAGAGCGGGGTGTGTCAAAGCAAGGGAGTTCGTCGATGAACACCACCACTCGCTCCTTCTCCTGGGCTTTCTTCTTGAGCAGCTCGGCAAGATAGCCAAACGCCTCGGTCCATGTGGCAGCATCCTCACCCTCATGGCCGTAAGTGTGCAGCGCTTCGTTGAATGCGGCCATTTCATCGGCCTTTGTTCCCCCTATTAATCCAGTGGCATAGAAATCAAACTTGTCGTCAAAGAACTGCCTCACCAGAAAGGTCTTGCCAACACGGCGCCGCCCGTATAGGGCTATAAACTCCTCCCGGTCGCTCTCATAATATCTATTCAGTGATCTAAGGGCTCATGTGCAAAAGTCCGTGGCTGAGGCTTAGCCAAAGATCATGGCGCAGCG
>JAJBUH010000180.1 GCA_020860445.1 Bacteroidales bacterium
TCTTACGTGCTTACGTTTTCTTACGTGCTTACGTTTTCTTACGTGCTTACGTTTTCTTACGTGCTTACGTTTTTCAGATCAAGCGCGAGTTGGGATTGGAGGGCGGCGAGAGAGGGGAAACGCTGCTCGGGACGAATAAAGCGCTTGAAATCCAAGGTGATGGGTTGACCATACAGGTCGCCCTCATACCCTATCAGATGGGCCTCGATGGTAGGCTCAAGATTGTCGGCTATGGTGGGCCGCTTGCCAATATTGACCATAGCGGGCCATCGCTGTCCATCGGCGGTATAGGCATCTGCGGCGTACACACCTCGCGCGGGTATCAGTTGGCGCGGTTCTGATGGTTGAACATTGGCGGTTGGCCAACCTATGGTGCGTCCGATGCCCTGGCCCTGAGCCACAGTGCCGCACAAGCGGTAAGGACGACCGAGCATGAGATTAGCCCGTTCTATCTGGTTGCGCGACAGGGCTACGCGAATCGATGAAGAACTGACTGGCACTATCTGGCCGCGCTCTACCTCGAGGGCTTGCTCCTTGCCCCGAATCACATCAATGCCTATCTCTTGGCCAATGGCCTGATAGGTAGAGAAATTGCCCTCGCGGTCGCGACCGAAATGGTTGTTGAATCCCACCACCAATGCTTGTACCTCGTGCTCATCCCTGAGCATCTCCATAAACTGGCGAGCGGTGAGCGAGCGCATCCGCTGGTCGAATCCCAGACTAATCACTCTGTCGATGCCAGCCTGGCGCAACAGCCTCATTTTCTCCTCGATGGGGGTGATTAGGCGCGGCGCACGCTCGGGGGCCACCACATCGAGTGGGTGGCCCGCAAACGTGAATATGGCGCATTCCTGCCCTCGGGCTTTTGCCTCGGCCAACACTTGGCCAATCAAAGCCCGATGGCCCAGATGCACGCCATCAAATGTACCAACCGCAGCTACCATCCCCTATCCTATAAATTGCTTGGGCAATAGCTTGGTGAAGTCCTCGGTCACATGCAGCGTGTGGAAACCGAATGGCTCAGAGGCATGCAGATTCTTGAGCGAATCGTCAAGAAACAGCGTCTCCTCGGGCTTGATCTTGAGATGGTCGATAGTGTATTTGAAAATCTCAGCGCTCGGCTTGCAGCACTTGGCCTCGAACGATGTGACCACGCCATCAAAATAGCCATCAAGCTGGAGGCCCATCTTTGTGAATTGGCGCGAGATGATAGAGTTCCAGTGTATGGGATTGGTATTGGATAGCAGATACACGCCGTATTTCTGCCTCAGCTCTTGCAGCGCAATCAGCCTATGCTCGGGTATGTCGAGCAGGAATTGCTCGAATGCATGGTCAATTTCGGCATCAGTGGCTCCCTCGGGCAACAGTTTGCGCAATTCGTTGTGGAATTGGTCAACAGTGATTTGCCCAGCCTCGAGCTTGGCAAAAGCTCCTTGCTGACTATACTCGCCAAAAAAGCTGTTGGCATCCTTCAAACCCAAGCGAGTGAAAGCCTCAACGCAGCGATTGCGATCAAGGTCGATAATCACGCCGCCCAGGTCAAATAGCAGATTTTGTATCATATCTTGAGATTTAAGGGAGCAATGGGACCGCCGAGGCGAAGCCTCGTGGCACACGACTGCCCTGTCTATATTATCTAATGGTAATAATATGTTGGGCCTCAAGTCCTGAGTCGGTCTTAGCCTTAAGCAGCACTTGGCCCTTGTGCTTGCCAGCTTTCACCACGGCCAAGGCGCGGCCCTCGTGGGTGAGGCGCGATGAGCGATGGTACCCCATCGGATCCTTCATATCGGCGCTGCCGGTAGCCAGCAGTTTGCCGTTGCCCTCGATGTCAAAGTCTATCACCATGTCGCTGTCGGGCACTATGCGACCATCCTCGTCAATCAGTTCGGCTATCACATAAGCCAAGTCTTGATTGTTGGCCTTGAGTGAGGAGCAGTCTGAGGCAAGACGTATGGCAACCGGCTCGCCAGCAGTGGATATCACTTGCTCTTGGCCATCGCTTGCCACGGCGCGGAGAGTGCCTGGAGTATATGGCACAGTGAAAACTGCCTTGTATGCGGTGCCACGACCCACAGCTGCCTTGCCCACCACGGCATCGTTGAGGTACAGGGTCACGCTGTCGGCCTTGGTGGCAGCCACCACTTGGATGGGTTCGCCCTCGTGACCGCGCCAATTCCAAGAGCGCGAGGCGGGATAGGTGCCCCACAGGGTCTCTTTGATTTGGCCCTTATAGCCGTTGGGTTCGCGCACAGCGAACACCAGTTTAGGCTGGGTGCTGTACAGCATTTCGCGGTAATAAGATATTGGTCGGCGGTTGCCGGTAAGGTCGATGTCGCCGCACAGAGCTCCGTGCCACGGCCATTGGTTGCGCTCCCAATGTTCGCCTTCGCTCTCGCCCTCATAGTAATGGCGCCCGATGCCTGACTCGCCCAGATAGTCGATGGCTGTCCATACGAAGTCGCCAATCACATAAGGATGGTCGTTGACCATCTCCCAATTCTGGAATGCATCGCGCGGATACGACTCAGTTTGCCACATCACTCGGTCGGGCACACGCTCATGATCGCTCTCTGCCTTGTGGATCATATAATTGTAGCCGATGATGTCATGCTCAGCGGCCAATGGGTCATATATTTCCCAATCGGCATCCCACGAGGCCAGGGCTTGGGTCACTGGGCGCGAGGGGTCGACCGTGCGGCAGCACTCAGCCAGCTCGTGGGCTATCTCTACTGCCTCGGGAGCCTTGCGTTCGAGTATCTCATTGCCAATGCTCCAAGCCAGGATTGACGGGTGGTTGCGGTCGCGGCGCACCATAGCCTCGACATCTATCAGGGCCCATTGGTCAAATAGCACAGCGTAGTCATTAGGATTCTTAGCCTCCTTCCAGCCATCAAACGCCTCATCAATCACAATCAGACCCTGACGGTCGCACTCGCGCAGGAAAGCCGGAGCCGGAGGATTGTGGCTTGTGCGCACAGCGTTGAATCCAGCCTCCTTAAGCAGAGCCACCTTGCGGCGCTCAGCGGCATCATAGCTTGCTGCGCCCAGCACGCCATTGTCATGGTGCACGCAGCCGCCGTTGAGCAGTATGGGCTCGCCGTTAAGCTTGAGGCCCTCGGTGGCGGAATAGTCGAATTGGCGGATTCCAAATTCGGTGTCATACTCATCGACCACGCCTTTTGAATCGGTCAATACCAATTGGGCTTGATACAAGGCCGGATTCTCGGGGCTCCATAGTTCAGGATTGTCTACTTTGAGCGACACATTGACCTCGGTGGTATCGGTCACGGCAATCTCGAGGGTCTCGTGGCCGAGGGTGTAGTCGTCCTTGGCAATGCTCACCTTGGCCTTGACATACCGGGGCGTTGGGTTGGTATTGATGATATTGAATTTCACATCCACGGTAGCCTCATCTTTGGTAGGCGACGGAGTGGTGATGGCCAAACTCCAAGGCGAAACATAAGTGTCGGCCGTGTTGGTTAGCCATACGTGGCGATAAATGCCCGAGCCGGTGTACCAGCGGCAATTCTTCTGGCGCGAATTGTCGATATGCACCTCCAGAGCATTGTTGCCCGAGCGCAGGTATGGAGTCAGGTCGACATGAAATGAAGAATACCCGTAAGGCCATTCGCCAGCGAGTTGGCCATTGAGATATACTTTGGCATCCATGTAGCAGCCCTCAAAGAGCAAACCATAGCGGCGGTCGGCCTTAGGTTTGTCAATCGCGAGTGTCTTGCGATATATGCCCTTGCCAGTAGGCAGGTAGCCGCCATCATTGCCAGCTGGAGCGAGGCTGTCAAAATCGCATAGGGCGCTCCAATCATGAGGCAGGTCCACCGGGGTCCAGTGCTGGTCGCCATCGAGACAGAACTCCCAATCGTCATCAATCAGAGTCATGCGCTCAGGGCTGTGGCTGCAGCTGGTGGCAACAAGGGCAGCAACGGTAATCAGGCAAATAAGGATCTTGCCACCCCATGAAGTGGGGTGGAACGGTAGCCGCCATACGGCTGGAATAGATGGGAGATTAGGTAGGCTCATTTGAAGGTATATGTTATGTAAGCGGTAGACGTTTCGGGGGCATTTTCATAATTGGCGCGAGTGAACTTGCGGCTTTTAACCTCGGCGGCGCAAGCCTGGCGCACCTGGCTGTTGGTAGCAGCCGGGGCATCGCCGCCGTCAAAGCGCAGATTGGTGACATTGCCGTATCGATCGATAGTCACAACCATCTTGACGCTGCCGGTGACTGTGCTGAGCACTGGCGCATACGAGGGGATTGACCATCCGCCTCCGGCAGTGCCAGTGCCGCTGCCGGTGAGGGTGCCTTGGGGCGAGTTGCCCGTTGGCGTGCCATTGTTGCCATCATCCGAGGCTCCCGAGGCATTGTTGTGCTTGCCTTGCGATTTGTTGAAGGCGTTGGCAATCTCGTTGTTGGCTTGGCGCTGGATTTCCTCTTCTTCTTTTTTCTTCTGGTCGACGGCTGGAGCCGGCTGTTCGGGTTCTTTTTCTTTCACCTTCATTGGCGATTCCTCTTTTTGAGCCACTATCTTAGGCGCATCCACGCCTGCGCCAGCATCCTCAACATCGGTGCCGGAGATGGGAGTGGGTTGGGCTGACAGTTGCTCGTCGGCCTGGGCGCGCGATGGCTCATCGCCCTTCATGTCGGGGGCAGAGGGCATCTGCAGGATATCGATGTATTCCTCATCCATAAATATTGTGGGCTGTTCCTCGGGCACAATTTTGGTCGAGGCGAGGCCCAAATGGCAGCAAAACATCAACAGCAAGGCCAGCCCCACTATTATAGCGGTGCCAATCGAGGCTTGTATTCTGGGTGACAGGCTCATCGGCAGATTATTTGGGTCGGGTGGCCAATACCATCTTTATGCCATTTGATGCGCCGACATTCAGCACGTCAACGATGCGGCCATATCGCACTGCCTGGTCGGCATATATGGCCACGGCTGTCTGTGTCGTGTCTTGCGAGAGGGCAGTTTTCAGGAACTCGGCCAATTCTTCTTCCTCCATGGGGATTGGCTCTGCCTCGGCATACGAGGCGGCTATGTTGCCTATCGAATCGATGTAGACGCGAGTGGTAGGCTTTTGGGCTGTCTGCTCTGAGGCTTGCGGCAGGTTGATTTCCATAGCCGTCGGGAACACAAATGTGCTCGTGGCCATAAAAAACACCAGCAGCAAGAAGATGACATCAGTCATCGACGCCATCGAGAATGCAGCCATAATATCTTGTTGTCTTTTAAGAGGCATGAGGTGAGTATTTTTTCGAGAATTTTCGAGAGGTCTCGAGAATTTTCGAGAATTCTCGAAAGGATCGAGGTAATCGAGGGGGGCCCGCTATCGGGCGGGCTCGTTGAGAAGGTCCATAAATTCCATGGTCTTGGCCTCCATGAGGTTCATGACAGTGTTGATGCGGGCCACCAGGTAGTTGTAGGCAAATAGGGCCGCTATGCCCACAATCAAGCCAGCTACCGTGGTAACAAGAGCAGTGTAGATGCCGCCGGCAAAGTCGCCAATCGAGGCCGAATTGCCAGCCGAGGCGATCGAGTAGAAAGCTTGGACCATGCCGATCACCGTGCCGAGAAATCCCAGCATCGGCGCGCCGGCAGCCGTAGTGGCCAGCCAAGGCAGTCCGTGGCTAAGAGCGGCAATTTCGAGATTGCCAGTATTCTCAATTGCCACCAGCACATCATTCATGGGGCGACCAATGCGGTTGATGCCCTTAAGGATAAGGCGCGAATAGGGCGAATTAGAGTTTTTGCACAGGCGCACAGCGCTCTCCACTTCACCCTCGTGGATATAGTCGCGGATGCGTGTCATAAACGTCTCATCGACCTGCGAGGCGCGGTGTATCACAATCGCCCTCTCGATGAGGATGTAGATGCTGATGATGGCCAGCAGAGCCAGAGGGATCATTATCCAGCCTCCCTCAAGGCATAATTGCCAAATTGATATCTCCACAATTCAAATGAAAAATGAGGAATGAAAAATGAAAAATAAGGGAATGAAAAGCGAAAAGGGAAAAGTGAAAAATTCCAAGTTCTTTGGAATTTTTCATTTTTCATTATTCATTTTTCATTTGACAAGGCAGGCTTTGTAGCGCTTGATGGTCTCCTCGAGGCCGAGATAGAGGGCATCTGAAATGAGGGCGTGGCCGATTGACACCTCGTTGAGGTATGGCAGGCGCTGGCGCAGGAAGGCCAGATTCTCGAGGTTGAGGTCATGCCCAGCATTGACGCCTAAGCCGCAACGATGGGCTGCCTCGCTGGCTGCCACGTAGGGAGCAACCGCCGCTTCGGGGTCGGTAGGATACATATCAGCATAAGGCTTGGTGTACAGCTCCACGCGGTCGGCTCCAGCCTTAGCGGCAAGCTTGATCTGCTTCTCTTCGGGGGCTACGAAAATCGATGAGCGTATGCCAGCCTCCTTGAGGCGGTCGACTATGCCGGTGAGGAACTCCAGATTGGCCTCAACGTCCCAGCCGCTCGAGCTGGTGACTGCCGAGGGGGCATCGGGCACCAGAGTGACCTGCTCGGGGCGCACTTGCAGCACCAGGCGCATGAAATCCTCTGAGGGGTAACCCTCGATGTTGAACTCAGTCTTGACAATTGGGCGCAGCTTGTACACATCGTCGCGGCGGATATGGCGCTCGTCGGGACGCGGGTGCACGGTGATGCCCTCGGCCCCAAACTTTTCACAATCGACAGCTACGCGCTGCACATCTGGCACATTCTCGCCACGCGCATTGCGCAGGGTGGCTACCTTATTAATATTTACGCTAAGATGGGTCATATAGGGTTTTTGGTCTTTAGTTTTTAGTGTTTGGACCCATAGGGTCGGAATTTGAAACTTTTTAAGTGTTTATAACGTTTGTAAGTTAGTATATATGGATTTAAAGCCGTAACTTTGTAGTCAATTTTACTGCAAATTTAGTGAGAAATTATTATATGACGAAAGATTTAACACCAAAAGATGTGCAATCAACCCAAATTGCCGAGCTTTTTCCGCCTACCGACGACGAAAGCCGCATTTTGGTGGGGTGCCGCCGAGGCGATTACAGCGCTTCGATGATATCCCGTGCCGTGGAGGATTGCAATGCGCAGGTGCTAAACCTCAATGTCACATCTTTGCCCTCGGAATTTGCCGACTTGGTGATCGACCTGCGCGTCAACCACCGCAATGCCGAGGCCATCAGCCGCTCATTGATGCGTTACGGTTACGACGTGCTCGCTGCTAAGTCAAGCTCGCCCGTCTACAATGAACAGATGCGTAGCCGCGCCAACGAGCTACTCCGTTATTTAGAGGTATGACAATCGCAATCTATGGCAGCCGGCGACAGGAGCCCTATGCCGACAAAATAGCCGCGTTTCTTGACGTCCTGGCTCATGCCGGGGCGCATGTCGTGATGCACCGCAAGCTATACGATGTGCTGATACATCTGATACCGGCGCATTTGGCTCCGGTCAGAAAGGTTGTGGCCGGTCCCGACTTCAAGGCCGACTGCGCTGTGAGCATCGGCGGCGACGGCACCCTGCTGCGCACTGCCATGTGGGTAGGCAGCAAGGACATACCCATCATCGGGGTCAACACCGGCCACCTGGGTTATCTGTCAGGAGCCACGGTCGAGGAGCTCCCCTCGCTCGCCAATGAGCTGCTGACCGGCTCGTGGCCCACCGAAAGCCGCACTCTGATGCATGTCTCCCAGCCCGAGCTCCCCTTCTGGCCTTATGCCCTCAACGAGGTAGCTGTCGCCAAAGAGGATACAGCCTCGATGATTATCGCGCACACCAGCATCGGCGGTGCGCTGCTTGCCAATTATCGTGCCGACGGACTGGTGATATCCACCCCCACCGGCAGCACTGCCTACAACCTGTCGGTAGGCGGTCCGATAATCGAACCTTCAGCCCCAGTGTGGGCCCTCTCTCCCATCGCCGCCCACTCGCTGAGCATGCGCCCATTGGTGGTGAGCGATGACAGCCATATATCAATCGAGGTGGATGGTCGCGGCCGACAATTCCGCCTCACCCTCGATGGCCGCGCCGTGGCCCTACCCCTCGGTACTCGCATCGAAATAGAGAAAGCCCCCTTCAAACTGAGATTGATAGTACGCCCCGGACACGAATTTCCCATCCCCCTCAGACAAAAACTCCACTGGAGCGAATGAAGAGAGTGATCAAAAAATCAGGCAATTACGAGCTCGAAGAGCTGGGCGTGGTGCGCATCAATGTGAAGCGTGGCATGCGCAACTTTACGGCCCGCTGGAAAGGCGGTCAACTCGTGATTGGCGCTCCGTGGGGATGCGATTATGACTCCCTGCTCGACGCGGCCCATCGCATGAGCCCCCGACTGCAACAGATCAAACCTCAACCCCTGTACCACATAGGCCAAGAGATCCGCTTGCCCGAATTTACGGTCAGGATCATCGAGCAGCACTATGTGCCCGAGCGAATGCTTATGAATTTCCGTGGCTCAGAGGGCATAATCCAAGTGGGTTCGCAATGGGACATGACTGCCCCGACCACCATGACGCAAATCAGCAAATTCCTGTGCCGCATGGCTCAAAGCCGCGCCGAGGGCATCTTGCTGCCTCGCGCACGCGAAATCAGCCACGATTTGGGAGTTCCCCCCCTAATGTGGATGATCAGCAATGGCCATCGCACCTTGGGCTCAACCACCAGCAAAGGAATCATATCGCTGAGCTATGCCTTGGTGTTCTATCCTCAGCGACTGCGCGACTTTGTGGTCAAGCACGAACTGGCTCACCTCACCGAGATGAACCATTCGCCCCGCTTCCATGAGATATGCGATGCCTATTGCGGCGGCCAAGAGCAAGAGCTCCTCGCCGAGTTCCGCGCCTACAAAATCCCCATCGTAAAATAGCTACGCTGCGCAAATCAGGGCTATGGCTGTAAGGAGCATCAGCACAGCCGTGCGGCCCAAGTAGGGGTTGAGGGCGGGGCCTGTGGTGCGGCTTATGCCGTAGGCCAACAATACGCTGAGGGCGCAATAACCTAAGCTGATAGCCCATACCCAGTGATGAAAATGGATGAAAGTGCCTGTGTAGAGCAGGAGCGCAGCCACCAAAGCATCAGCCACATATATCAGCAATGCAAACGGGCGACCATAGCGCACAGCTACGGTCACCTTGCCTACTGCCCGGTCATCGTCGGCATCGCGGTAATTGTTGACCAATAGCACATTGGCCCCCATCACACCAAAAGCCACAGAGACGCATCCCACCTCGGGCGTGAAGCATCCGCTCTGCACATAGTAGGTCAGATTAACCGGGATGATGCCAAAGAAAAACAATACGGCCACCTCGCCCAGTGCGTGGCGCGACAAGGGATATGGGCCAGCGCTGTATGCCACAGCACCGATGGCTATGACCACGCCAGCAAGCAAGAGCCACCAACCGCCCCAATAAATCAGCGACAGGCCGATGCAGCATGCCAAGCCAAGCACGCCATAAGTGGCGCGCTTCATGGCCTCGGGGGTGATGTCGCCCTCGGTGACGCCGCGCCGTGGGCCATCGCGGCCGGGCTTGTCGAGGCCGCTCTTGAAGTCATAGTATTCGTTGGCGAAATTTGAGGCAATCTGGGCCAACACAGCAAACGCCAGGCACAGGGCCGCTGGTACCCAATGGAAACACCTATCAGCCACGGCCATCGCTACCGCGGCAAACACGCCAGCCACCGATACCGGCAGCGTCCTAAGCCTCATCGCTTCTATCCAAGCAGTCATATCAAGTCAAAAGTGAAACAAGTCAAAAGTCAAGAGTGGAAATTACACTTTGGTTTATGCAAAATTACGAATTAGTTTTAGCTTTTTGATTATCCTCAGTAACTACTCAGCGA
>JAJBUH010000032.1 GCA_020860445.1 Bacteroidales bacterium
ACCTAAGTCATTAGATCCTAAGTCTAACGCGGCTACCAATTACGCCACATGCGCAGGATTTCACTGCAAAGTTAGTAATAATTTTCCATTCCAACAAATCCTTTTGCATTTTTCATAAAAATTCTCTATTATCAACCAAATCACAATTGAATGTGTTAATTAATGTAGGTGGCAAGACACAATTTTTGTAAATGCGGAAATTTATTCTTACCTTTGAGCCTTAATAACAAATAACCATAACAACTCCCATGCGTAAGACATTCCTTTTCATTCTCTTCCTCAGCGTGGTACTCGCCTCCACCGCCCAGGACAAAAAGCGACAGGCGCAAGTGGCCGGTATCGCGTTCTACAATCTTGAAAACCTCTTTGACACTATTCCCAACAACCCCAAGGGTCGCGACGTTGAGTTCACCCCCGAGGGAAGCCGCCAGTGGAATAGCGACAAGTATTGGAAAAAAATCCACAACATGGCTTATGCCATTTCTCAGATGACCACCACCACAACTCCAATCGGCCCCGCTATCATCGGTGTCTCGGAGATTGAAAACAAGTCGGTGCTCGACGACTTGGTGGCCGACCCGCAGATCTCGCGCTGGAATCTGCAAGTGATCCATCATGATTCGCCCGACTCGCGTGGCGTCGACGTGGGCTGTCTCTACAACCCCAAATATTTCCAGCCCGAGAATGTAACCAACCACCGCGCTTACAACATCCCGTTTGCCACCCGCGACCAGATGGTGATAGTTGGCAGTCTGCTCGGCGAGCGCATAGCCGTCATCGTCAACCACTGGCCGTCGCGCCTCGGTGGCGAGGAGCAGTCGTCGCCCCACCGCGAGGCCGCTGCCGAGCTGTGCAAAGAGATTGCCGATTCGCTGTGGCAAATCCATCCCGAGATGGGCATCATCATCATGGGCGACCTTAACGACGACCCGCAGAACAAGTCGTGCGCCGTTGTGCTTGATGCCAAGCGCGATGCCAAGGACGCTGCCGATCACGGATTCTACAACCCATTCTGGAAGAAACTCGACCAAGGCATCGGATCGCTCGCCTACAAGAGCTCTTGGAACCTCTTCGACCAGATTATCCTCTCCGGCAATCTGGCCAATGGCCCCGAGGACAAGTGGCATTTCTATCGAGCCGAAGTGCTCAACAAGGACTTCCTGCGTGAAAACGAGGGCGCTCGGCAGGGCTACCCGCTGCGCACATACAGCGGCGGAGTATTCCTCAACGGCTACAGTGACCACTTCCCCACCGAGGTGTTCCTGGTGCGCTACGTAGAGAAGAAATAATAGCATCATGCCATACCCGTATGGATATCCCATAATCTACCCCGTAGGGGTTGTTTCATCTAGCATCATGCCATACCCGGATGGCTACCCCGTAGGGGTTGTTTCATTCTGGTACTCAATGGAATAATGAAACAACCCCCTACGGGGTAGATTGGTGAGGCAGCCTCAATGCTATGTGCAACAACCCCTACGGGGTAGCCACCAGAGGGAAATAAAATGTAATTTTTTTTACCGTAAGACTCCATACTTGAAACTAAATTAGTATCTTTGCAAAAAATTTGCCAAGAGATGGAAAAATTTGAAATGGTGGCCAAAACCTTGGCCGGCTTAGAGGAAGTGCTGGCCGAGGAGTTGCGCGGCATAGGGGCCGAAAATGTCGAGCCTGGCCGCAGGATGGTTTCTTTCCAGGGAGACCTGGAGACGCTATACCGCGCCAACCTCTGCTGCCGCACCGCTTTGAGAATCCTCAAGCCTTTCTACAAATTCACCGCTCACACACCCGACGAGCTTTATGAGCAGACCAAGGAATACGACTGGGGCTCTTTGCTCTCAGTCGATAAGACTTTCTGCATCGACTCGGTGGTCAACAGTGAGGATTTCACCCATTCGCAATTCGTAACCTACAGGGTTAAGGACGCAATAGTCGACTGGTTTCGCGACCGTTATGGCGATGACCAGCGCCCCGGCGTGCGCCTAAAGGATGCCGACATCATGATCAATGTGCATATCTCGGCTGGCAACGTCACCCTGTCGCTCGACTCGTCGGGCGAATCGCTACACAAGCGCGGCTACCGAGTGGCTCAGACCGAGGCCCCGATCAACGAGGTGCTTGCCGCCGGCATCATCCTGATGAGCGGATGGCGCGGCGACTGCCCCTTTGTCGACCCCATGTGCGGCTCTGGAACCTTTGTCATCGAGGCTGCCCTGATCGCCGCCAACATCAACCCCGGCATCTATCGCAAGTCATTTGCTTTCGAGACCTGGCCTGACTTTGATGCCGAGCTGTTTGACCGTCTCTATAATGACGACAGCGGAGAGCGCGATGTGGCATTCCCCATCATCGGCGCCGACATCTCGCCGGCAGCCGTCGAGATTGCCAACAAGAATGCCAAGAGCGCTGGCGTCAGCAAATACATCGAGCTGCGCACCATGCCCATCGCCCATTGGGAGGAGGCTCCTAAGCCGGCTGGCGTACTCATCACCAACCCGCCTTATGGCGAGCGCATCAGCACCCCCGACATGGAGGGCCTGTATGCCATGATTGGCAACCGTCTGAAAAATGTGTTCCAGGGTTACCATGCCTGGATTATCGGATACCGCGACGAATATTTCCAAAGCATCGGCTTGGCCCCCTCGCAGAAGGTTGAGCTGTACAATGGCGCGCTCGACTGCGAGCTGCGCGAATACGTCATATTCGAGGGCGACAAGAAATCATATCTCGCCTCGGGGGGCAGCCTCAAAAAGCGCCGCGACGAGATTGAGGACGATGATGACGACGATTTCCAAGACCGCCGCATCAAGAAGCGCGAGCGCCAAGAGAGCCGTCCGGCCAAAGAGCGCAAATTCCGCGACCTGAGGGACGACCGTCTGGCTCGCGACCGCAAGTTTGACAAGGACCGCAAATTTGACCGCGACAAGAAATTTGACAAGGATCGTGACCGCGATCGCGACCGTGACCGCAAGTTTGACCGCGATCGCGACCGTGACCGCAAGTTTGACGACCGCCGCGAGCGCAAATTTGACCGCGATGATCGCCGCCGCGATAATGACAAGAAGAGCTACCGCGATGATCGCCGCCGCGACGACCGCGACTGGCGCCGCGACCGCGATGATGAGGAGGAAGAGTCAGACAATCCCCTCGCCAAGCGCCGCAATCCCCGCGCCCTGAAGATGCTCCAAAACAAGCAGCCCTCCCTGCCCCCACCGAGGGCCCGGTAATGCGCTCCCGGGGCTGGAAAAAGAAACCCTAATCCCGGGGCCTAATACCCGACCCCCACTCATATCCCCTCTATTCGACTCCCCTCGATTCTATTCGACTCCCTCGACTCTTCTCGATAATTTCGATACTATCGATAATCTCGATACTCTCGACATTATCGAGAATTCTCGAAAAATCTCGATAATTCTCGAAAATTCTCGACAAGAATATGAAAATCCTTCTTCTGGGCTCTGGCGGCCGCGAATGTGCCATTGCCCGCAAAATCCGCAAAAGCCCTCGCTGCGAGGAGCTATACATCGCTCCCGGCAATGGGGGCACTTGCTCTTATGGCTCAAATGTGCCCCTCTCCCCCCTTGACTTCCCTGCAGTGCTCGATTTTGTACTCGCCAAAGACATCGAAATGGTTGTCGTCGGCAACGAAGACCCCCTGGTGGCTGGCCTACGCGATTTCTTTGCCGAAAACGCACCCAAGGTGCTTGTCGTAGGTCCCGGCAAGGACGGCGCCGCCCTTGAGGGCAGCAAGGACTTTGCCAAGCGCTTTATGGCTCGCCACAATATCCCCACTGCTCGCTATCAGAGCTTTACCAAGGATGATATCGACAAGGCTTACGCCTTCCTCGAGACTCTCACTCCGCCTTACGTGCTCAAGGCCGACGGCCTGGCTGCCGGCAAGGGCGTCCTTATCATCGACAATCTCGACGAGGCCAAAAAGTCGCTGCGCGAGATGCTCGACGGCATGTTTGGAGCCTCATCGGCCACTGTGGTGATTGAGGAATTCCTGAGCGGCATCGAATGCTCGGTGTTTGTGCTCACCGATGGCAATGGCGGTTATCGCATCCTGCCCGAGGCCAAGGATTACAAGCGCATTGGCGAGGGCGACACTGGCCTCAACACCGGCGGCATGGGCGCTATCAGTCCGGTGCCGTTTGCCACCCCCGAATTTATGACCAAAGTCGAAGACCGCATCATCAAGCCCACCATTGAGGGCCTGAAAGCCGAAGGCATCGACTACCGTGGATTCATCTTCTTCGGCCTGATCAATGTCAAGGGCGACCCCATGGTGATCGAGTACAATGTGCGCATGGGCGACCCGGAAACCGAGGTGGTGATGCCGCGCTTGGCTTCCGACTTGATCGACCTGCTCGAGGGGGCCGCTCGCGGCGACCTCGCTGAGATTCCAGCCGAGGCTGACCCTCGCGCCGCCGCCACTGTGATGGTTGTTTCCGGCGGTTATCCCGGCAGTTATCCCAAGGGGCTTCCCATCACTGGCAACCTGTATCCCCAGGACACCATACTGTACCATGCCGGCACCAAGCTGACCCCCAACGGCACCCTGCTCACCTCGGGCGGTCGCGTCATCGCCGCTACATCTTTTGGCAAAGACCTGCCCGAGGCATTGGCTCGCAGCTATCGCGCAGTCGAGCGCATTGAATACGACGGCAAGTATTACCGCCGCGACATCGGCCAGGACGTACTGTCATGATCCGCTTCCTACATTCCCGATATTTCATGGCGCTCACGGCCCTGGTGGTCGTGGCTTGCGCCTTGGTGTATGCCGTAATCGGGGATGTAGTGTATCCCGCCGGCGACGGCGGCTTTGTGCGCGGCTGGGGAGGCCCCTGGCTTGAGCGCGGTCACGTGGGTATGTGGGTGGGCTTGGTGCTCACCCTCGGCTTAGCCGTGTTTATCGGCACCCTCAACCGCACCTTCAATCTGCTGCGCTCGATGACCTGGCTGCATGGGGCATTTTTCTTAATGCTCACCTTGGCCACCCCGTCGCTGATGCTCAATTTCTACCCGGGCCTGTTGCTGGCTGCCACGGTGATGCTCGGGTGCTTCTTGATGTTTGTCAGCTACAACGACCGCATGGCCCAGCGCCAGGTGTTCCTGACGTTTCTGCTCCTATCGGCCGGAGCCGCGCTCGACTACTCGTTTGTGGTCTACATGCCGGTATTCTGGTTGGCAACGGCTCAGATGCGCATCTTCTCGATGCGCTCGTTTGTGGCCTCGCTTATGGGGATAGCCACGCCTTGGATTATCCTCTTGGGCTTCCGCATCGTTGACATCTCTGACCTGCAAGTGCCTCATTTCTATGCCTCTAATACTCTGCTTGGCGCTCGCTCGATCACTTGGATGATAGGCGTGGGGGTGTTCTCGGCCTTTCTCGGCGTCAGCGCTTGGATCCAGAGCGCCATCAAGATACTCAGCTACAATGCCCAGTCGAGGGCTATGCTCAGTGTCATCACGGTGGTGTTGTTTTTCACCTTGGTGTTTGGTGCCGCCGACTACCGCCACTTGGCAGTCTTCTTGCCTCTGCTCAACTGCAGCGTGGCCCTGCAAGAGGGACACCTGTTCAGCGTCATCTATCGCCGGCAGAAATCCTACTACGCCATCTTGGCCATTTTGATAATTTATCTTGGATTGTTCGCTTGGAGGACAATACTATGCGTTTCCTGATTGAGAAAAACATACCCTTTGTGCAAGGGCTGCTCGAGCCTTATGGCGAGGTGGAATATCTCGCCGCCAATGCCTTTACCCCTGAGACTGTAAAAGATGCCGATGCGCTGATGGTGCGCACTCGCACTCGCTGCGATGCCTCGCTCCTCGAGGGCTCGCGCTGCCAGATGGTGGCCACTGCCACTATCGGCACTGACCATATCGACCTGCCTTGGTGCGCCGCCCACGGCATCACTGTGGAGAATGCACCCGGGTGCAACGCCCCGGCTGTCGCCCAGTATGTGTTCGCCTCGCTGCTCAAGCTGGCTAACCGTCCGCTGTCGCAATACCGCATCGGCATTGTGGGCGTGGGCCATGTGGGCAAGATCATTGAGCAATGGGCGCGGCAGCTCGATATGGAGGTTATGCTTTGCGACCCTCCGCGCCAGCAGGCCGAGGGTGGCGACCATTGGAGCACCCTCGCCGACATCGCTCGCGAGGCCGATATCATCACTTTCCATACCCCGCTCGACGAGACTACTCATCATCTTGCTGATGCCGACTTTTTCGCATCGCTGCGCCGTTCACCTATTATTATTAACTCGGCTCGTGGCGAGGTGGTCGACAATCAGGCCCTGCTCGAGGCTCTGCGCTCGGGGCAGGTGCATCACGCCGTGATGGACTGTTGGGAGGGCGAACCCGCCATCAGCCTCGACCTGCTGCGCCATTGCGCCATAGCCACGCCGCATATCGCCGGATACAGCTACGAGGGCAAGGTGCGCGGCACTCGCATGGCTCTCGATGCTATCTGCCAGCATTTCGGGTTGCCTCATATCGAGATGGAGCAGCATGCGCCGATGGGCGCAGCGGCCTCGGTCAATCCCAAGGCTATTGCCCGCAGCTACGACCCCGGTGTCGACACCGCGGCCCTCAAGTCCGACCCAGCCTCCTTTGAATCTCTCCGCAACCACTACAACCTCCGCCACGAGGTCCATTCCGGCAAGATAGACTAACTTCCCCACTCCACAGAGTGCGTAGCACGCATCTTGTCTGTCACCACAGAGTGCGTAGCACACATCTTGTCTGTCACCACAGAGTGCGTAGCACGCATCTTGTTTGTTAACCCCACATGGAGTGCGGTAGCACGGAATGTGGGGTTAGGGAGCTAATAAATTTACTATCTATGAGTGCGTAGCACGGCTCTCAAGAGGTTAAAGTAAAAGAATAGCAGATTTATTTTTCATAAAAAATGTTAAGTCCACATTTAGTTTGGTTTAAATTCGTAACTTTGTGAAATCTTGCTGTATGAGAAGATGATATAGATGATTATACGTTGAACCAATTCTATACGACTAAATGAAAATCTTTACCAACCTTGCTTTGACAGCAGCTCTCACCCTGGGAGCTACCGCTGCTTATGCTGGCAACACTGTGGAGCCATCCAACATCGTGCCGGCATCGGGCTCTACCATCGAGGTAGGCACCACCATCCAGGTACAATTTGACAGCCAAATGGAGTGGGCTGTTAACTATGGATGGTATGACATCAAATTCACCTACGCTACATCTTGGGGCACCTCTGAGTACTCATCAGCTTACGACAATGGCATCTCGATTGATGGGAGCATCCTCAACATCCTCTTCGACCCGGATGAATGGAGCCAAGTGGCTGGTGGCGACTACACCCTCACAATCCCCGCTGGCCTCCTCGCCGAGACATCAACTGGCGAAAACAACGCTGAGATAGTAGCCGTTTACACCCTCGCTGGTGGCAATGACGACCCTGGCACTGGCGATAGCGGCACACTTGCCGTTGCATTGCAGAACAATAAAGAACAAGGCGTAGTTGAGTATATTTCTATTCCTATCAATCTTGACAGTGCTATCGATCCCAGCTCGTACAGCTACAACTCGGCCAATGCTATCCTTTTCTACAAGGACGGCGTTGAATACAGCGTAACTGTTGGGGATATGTTTGGCCGGTGGTATCAAGTGACCCCGAGCTGCGCTAATGGCGACATCACCGAAGCTGGCGAATATCAGCTTTACTTCCCCGAGGGCGCTTTCTCTAACGGCACAACCGTTACCGCTGAGGCTACCTTCTCATGGACAATCTCCAGCGGCGATGATCCCGGCACTGGCGATGACCCGAACACTGGCGATGATCCCAGCACCGGCGGCTCAGCTAGCCTCGAGCCTTCAACCGTTTATCCTTATCCCGGCGAATATGACGTAGCTCTTGATGGCGCATTCGAGAAGATCACTATGCAATTCCAAGGCACTCAGGAGGTTATTACCGTCAACTCAAACAAGGAGATTGCTTTTATCAACGTCTCCACTGGCGACAGCTACGCTTGCCAAGCCGAATACAGTGAAATGTACTCAAACTATGCAGGATGGGCTTACATCATCGTTACCTTCGATGCAATCGATGTTGATGGCGACTACCAGCTGATTTTCCCGCAGGGCACCTTCACCGATGAGTCTGGCAACTACAATCCCGAGCTAATCTATTTCTACAACGTGACTGGCAACACCAGCGCTGATCTCAAGGAGATGGAGTTTGTAAGCGTGACTCCGAGCAATGATGAGCCTCTCTACTCACTGCTTGAGGGCGAAAGCGTAGTGCTCGGCGTGACCAACGCTAACCAGGCTGCTTATGGGTGCCTCACCATCACTGGCGGACCTGAGGGTTATGTTACCCAGTTCGGCAACGATGCTTACATGACCTTCACTGAGAACGAAGCTATCTTCGAGAATGCTCAAAAGGACTTCTTCTTCTACGAGGGCTATGAGTACACCTTCACATTCGAGCTCTTCGACAAGTATGCCGCTCCGCGCACCACTCTGTTCGAGCACTCGGTTGTTTACCAAGGCGCTACCCCCAACACTGTATTCTTCAGCGAAATCACCGTATCTGATGCCAGCTTCAACCCAGTGCCTGGTTCAGAGCTCACTCCCGAGGCCAACACTGTTGTCCTGACCTTCGACGCTCCCGCTACCATGGTTGACGGCTATGCTACCAACGGCGGACAAATGGCCGAGACTACCGACCTCGTTGCTTCATCCAACGAAGACGGCACCATCTGGAACCTCACCGTGCCCGCATCTTATGTTGAAGGCATCTGGGGCGACATCACCCTGATCGTGACCTTCACCGACGCTGATGGCGCTTACATCATTCCTGGCGAAGCTACCCTCGACCTCTACACCTATTATAATAGCGAAGCCGGCGCAATGACCAGCATCGCTGCCCGCTACGACTGCTACCAGAAGGGCGATGTGGCTGAGGTTACCCCCGCTGCCGGACAGGTTAGCGAACTCCATGAGTTCTCATTCACCTACACCGACGGTATCACCTGGGGTGGCACAGTGGCTGTAAGCAATGTGAAGCTCTACAACGAGGCTGGCGAGGTTGTTGCCTACGGCGCAAGCTACACCGAGGTTGACGACTACAACGTGACTGTAACCCTCAACACCACCATCACCGAGCCCGGCAAGTACACTCTCGATGTGCCTCGCTTCGCTCTGTCGCTTGGCTTTGAGTACATCGCTACTGACTACAAGGGTCAGACCGTAGAGTACACCATCGCTTCGTCGGGCATCAACGATGCTCTCTTCGATGGCCAGCCCGTCGACGTCTACACCATCCAGGGCATCCGCGTGCTCTCGGGCGCCAACGCTGCTCAGATCAACGCCCTCCCGCGCGGTCTCTACATCGCCGGTGGCAAGAAGATCGTCATCCGCTAAACGCCTCGAGGAGGCTTAACAACGTTAACCCCAGGTAATTAGGGCGCTCGCGCCCTAATTACCTGGGGTTTGCTTCCCCACCCCATCGCCTCGGAGAGGCGGTATCTGGTTAACCCCACCCAAGACCGGCGCAAGCGCCAGTCTTGGGTGGGGTTACAGGGGGTGGGAGAAATTATGCTATTTCGCCTCGGAGAGGCGGTACTTTACACTCAATTTGGAATAGGTACAAAAAAATTAATCGTCATCACGACGACTAATCTTCTTACCTTAAATCTAATACCATGAAAAACTAATGCAAAGTTACTGCTTTTATGTTATATAACATAATTTTTGAGAGTAAATTTTCTTTGAATTAGCATTATTTAAACTTCGGTATAGTAA
>JAJBUH010000056.1 GCA_020860445.1 Bacteroidales bacterium
TTAGTTAAATTTGTTGGCTGTGTGGGAGGGCTGGGAGAGATTTTTTGTGAAAAAAGTGGTAAAGATTTGGAAAGGTGAGGAAAAAGCCTTAAATTTGCGGTCGGAGAATAAAACTCTTTGAAACAATGAAAAAAATGTGCTATTGCGTGTACTCTGCTTTTCTTTCTTTCTTTTCGCAGTAGCGCACAAGTGATTCTCGATTGCGATTTCAGCGACGGAATCCCCACCGATTACGTATTGATAGATGGCGATGGCTTGGAGCCGTCAAAATCTATGGCCTCCTACGGCTTTGCCGTAGGCCTCCCTTGGATTGCTGCTGCGCCAGCTGGCGAAGAGAACATTGCCGCGTGCAGCACCTCTTGGTACAGTCCAGCCGGACAGAGCGACGACTGGATGATCCTCCCTACAGTGACAGTCGATGCCGAAAAGCCCGTGCTGCGCTGGCGCTCAAAAGCCTCGGATGCAAAACACGCTGACGGCTATGCCGTGTATCTTACTGTTGGCTCCGCCTCAGCCGCTGAGGATTTCACTGGCGAGCCAGTATTCTCAGTCGATGCCGATGCTGCCGAGTGGGCTGGCCACTCTATTGACCTGACCCCCTACCAGGGGCAGGAGGTGACAGTGGCATTCGTCAACAATTCGACCGATTGCAGCCGTCTCTATGTCGATGACCTCTATATCGGCACCGACTATGCGGCCTATATCATCCCCGAACTTGGGCCCACCACTCCCTACCAAGGCGAAATCCCTGTGACATTCCGCCTCTATACCCAGCTCCCCGATGGGTTGGAACAGTGCACTGTGGGCATTGAGAGCGACAATTGGTCATACAGCGAGCAAATCGAGGCAAACCTTGCTTATGGCTCGCGCCCAATATTCACCTTGAGTGAGCCAATCGAGATCTCCAAGCTCGAAACCATCGACTACACAATGTGGGTAGAGGCCAATGGCACTCGCTACGAGGCTAAAGGCTCAGTCACCTCATACCCGAGAAAAGTGCTGTGTGAAGATGTGACCGGCATGTGGTGCCAATACTGTGTGAGAGGCATCGTAGCCCTTGACGAAATCCGCGAGAACTATGCCGACCAAATCGTGGGGCTGGCAGTGCATAGCGGAGACATCCTCGAAATTGACGGCTATCTTTGGGCCCTTGGCGACTACATCGACTGCTCAGGACTTCCGGCTGGAGGCATCAACCGCCGCACCCAATGCGACCCGGGCAAGTTCATTTCAACCTATTCTACAGTATTAGAGAACGAGCAAGTGGCCGTGGCCCTCTCCCTCGAAGCCTCGCTCGACGAAAAGACCAACCTTATCAAGGTAAACACCGATATGGTCTTTGCCGATGACTTTGACGAGCATCAGTTCGCCATCAGCTATCTGCTCTATGAGGATCGCATACATCAGCCGGGCAACCGCAGCTTCTATCAGAAAAACGGCTACTCAGGCGGCGAAAATGGCGAGATGGGCGGTTGGGAAGACCTGCCATCGCAGGTTGACAGCTACGACATCTATTTCGACGACTGTTTGCGCAGCTACTTTGACGCTTTCGACGGCTTTGATGAATCCGTGCCATCCCAAATCAATGCCGGTGAGACTGTCAACCATCGGTATGCCCTATCAGTGCCTGATAATATCTATGAGATAGACAATGTGGGCATTATCGCATTGCTGCTCGACCGCACCGACCACCGAGTGGTAAATGTTGAGAAGGCCGCTCTCGGCTCTGGCAGTTCCTCGGTGAGCGATATCGTAAGCGATGCCGATGGCACTATGAGATGCTACGACATCATGGGTCGCCCAGTGGCTGCTGACGCTCCCGGCGTGAAAATCGTGGTCATGCCCGATGGAAGCAGGTTAAAAATTGTCAATAAAAGGTAAAATTTAGATGACGGTAATGTTTGTGTGGAGAAAAGTTTGTAATTTTACATTCCAAACATATTCACTCACCTATCCACACAAACATTGCCTGTCATTTTATACAGAATATCAGCTATCTTAATCTTGTTGGCGGTTCTGACCCTCAAGGGTTTCGGAGCTACCAAGATTGATGTGGACTTCTATGTGAAGTGGAGTACCCTCTCGACCGAAGAGATTCTGGCCAAGGGTGAATCGTATTTTGAGAACAAAGCCGATGTCGACAGCGCTACCGTATGCTTTGCCATGGCCGCTACTCGACTGAAAAATGACCACAAGCCGCAAGACAAGGCCGAGCAGTATGCTCTGGCCCTTACTCGGCTTGGTCAGTTGTATCTCTCAACCTATTTTGATTACTCAAGGGCATACTCCAATCTGCAGGAGGCTTATGATTTGACTCATAAGTACAATATTCAGAGCCTTATGCCCTCGATTTGTCATAATCTGGCCTCGCTGTATATGCAACGCTTTATCCAGACTCGCGACCAGCACTCGTTGACCGATGGCGTCGCGCTGCTGCGCGAGGGCTTTGAGGCCTCAGTAGCCACCGACAATTACGATATGGCCTCGATATCGCTCACCAATCTGATATCTAATGTGCTGTTCTATGGCAGCCTGAATGAGATTGAGGCCGAAATCAAGACATTCAAGAGTCTTCCGGCCCAGGAATCGCTACCCTACAAGACCGCGATGCGCATGTGCGATGCGGCAGAATGGTATGCAGCTGGCGAATTGGAGCGCGCCTTGGATTATTTTACCGAGCACTATCGCGAAATCGCCCCTTCGCCTCAGAATAGGCGCGAGCGCCTGATGCTCAACAATCAGAGAATACGCCTACTCGATGACTTGGGGCGCCGCAGCGAGTGCCTGTCGCTGCTGCATGAAAACGAGACCATCGCCATCGCCGGCGACTATCGCGACATCCTTATCCATACCTACCGCGACTTGGCCCAGCTCCATGACGAGGCTGGCGATTCAGAACTAGCCCATCAATTCTTGCTCAAATATTACCAGCAGCGTGATTCATTAGTAATCAATCGCGAGCTGGGTAATATATATGAGATGAAATTCCGCTACGACTTGGGCAAAGCATCTGACCAAGTGGCCGAACTCAATCGCAAGCAGCGCGAACAGCAGGTGGTGGGCATCATGGCTCTTTGCGTGATAGTGTTTGTGGGCGCGATGATGTGGATCAAGATTCGCGACAACCGCAAGCTACGCGCCAACAATCATTTCCTCTACCAGAAAAACCTGGAGATGTTGGCTCAAGAGGCTGCCAATCGCCAACTTATAGAGCAATACCAGGCTCAGCCAGTGATGGTTGAGGCTGAGGCGGAAGCTGACAGAGAGAAATACAAGGGCAGCAACCTTACTATAGAAGAGAAAGACGATATCGCTATGCGCATCAAGCAGGCGTTGGAGACAAGCCCAGAAGTCTTTGAGTTTGACTATTCTCTGCAGACCCTCTCTGATGCGGTGAGGGTGCCGTATCGGTCGGTGTCGCAGGTCATCAACGAGACCTACGGCAAGAGCTTTAGCAATGTGCTTACTGAGGTGAGGGTCAAGGAGGCTTGCCGGCGCCTGCAGGCCGAGGGCCATGAAAAATACACCATAGAGGCGCTGGCCGAGAGCGTGGGCTTTAAGTCGCGCACCAATTTCGCCTCTAATTTCAAATCCATCACCGGGCTTACACCGAGCCAATACATTAAGATGATGCAGAAGTGAAGCACCACGGCGGGGCCGTGGAGAGACCATAAAGCCACAAGGGCATAAAACCGCAAAGGTATAAGGGGGGCTCCATAAATAAAAGGATATAAGGGCAGTCGAGTGCCCCGGGCCTTTGGCCCGGTGGGCCCCATAAAGATGTATTTTTGGATGAATTGAGACTAAAATTCAGAGAAAAAGACACGATTTGGGCCCATTGGGCCGTAACTTTGTGGCAGAAAAGAAAGAAGCCGCCTTGGGGCGAGGCGAGGATCCGGTCTTGGCTCTCGGCGGTCTCCACTCAGTAAATTCGGATCCGCAGTTTAATTCTTCCTTATGAGAAAATATCTACGCAGCGCATGCGCAATGGCTCTGGCGGCTCTCACTATAGGCAGCGCAGCTCAGACCCGCCTTGTCACTAATCCCGCAGCTGAAGATGGCGCCAACCCCAAACTGGCAGTGCCCTCAGCCAAGGCTTGGAGCCAGTCAAAGGCTCCCGCTGTCGCTACTGCCACCGCCGACCGCGACGAGGCCAAGGCCAAAGGTGTCACCGAATTCATACTTGTCGACGAGGACTTCTCAAAGCTCACTCTCGGCACCCCCGATGACCCCTTCACTACCAACAGCCCCTCAAATGAATACATGGATATGGACAATCTCATCTGTTCATACTATGTGACCCCTCCGGGCGTGTATATCGACGACTCGCTGACCCAGCAACCTGGCTGGTCGGGCGACTTTGCTTATCAAGCTGGCGGCACAGTCCTGCTCTACGGTCAGAATGGCAGCTATAGCTTCATCAACACTCCGCTTGGCGACTATTCGGGCGATGTTACAGTGAGCCTCAAGGCTCGCGCCTTCAAATCATCGTATGTAACCTCAGAAATTGATATCTATCCTTTGATTGGCGGTCTGCTCTCGCCCGATTACGCTGTGACCGATGACCCTGAGGGCGGATACGAATTCCGTCTGCGCGAAGAGGAAGGCTGGGTAGAGATGACCTATACATTCCGCAACTATAGCGCTGATGCTGGTGGCCATATCCGTTTCCTGGCCAGCGGCGCTGTCGAGTTTGATTGGATCAAGGTAACAGTCAATCCTTCTGACTTCCTGGCCGAGGCTAAGATCAACGATATCACCGATGTCACCAACGACTCTTTCACCATCAACTGGGATCCCGTAGACCGTGCATTCGGATATCGCATCTGGCTCTACAAGATGGTGCAGCTCTCTGACGAAGACGCTGAATACAGCGAAGACTTTGAGGGTGCAAATCCTCTGGTTGGCACCGATTGGACTTATGAGCTCGGCTCAGAGAGCGGCGTAGTCGATGGCATTGGCAACAATGGCTCTAAGGGCTTGCGTCTCTACAACGGCGATGTAATCACTGCTCCCGACAAGAATGCTAAATTCCATAATATTCTGTTCTATCTCCAGGCCTCCAGCTCGAATGGCGCTCTTCATGTCGACCTCAAGAAGGATGGCAAGTGGATTGAGGATTACGCCTACCTTGATGCCTACTGGTTCACCACCGGCGAGGTGATAGATTTCGACTATGAGATGTGGGGCGCTTTTGCTGACAAGTACGAAGGCTTCCGTATCTGGGTTAAGGGTATGCCCGAGGGTGAATACTTTGTGATCGACGACCTTTATGCTACTACATATCCCGCATCTGAGCTGCAACTGCAATGCCTCTGGGAGGAATTTGCTGACGAACCCGATTTGATGGACTACTGGTACGGCGACGTGACTGGTGCCAATAAGGTTTGCAAATACACCTTCACCAATCTTGATCCTCTGGGCGACTACTATTATGAGGTAGAATCGCAACGCATCTATCTATTCTCAGACAAGACCCTGCATCACGCCAACGTAGTGGCTGCTCCCGCTCTGCTCGAGGCCACCGACATCGATTCGCGCGGCAGTTATGTTGCCAATTGGGAAAAGGTGGAGAAAGCCACCAGCTATCGCGCAATCAACTACGGCGCAATCGTGGCCGAGAAGGCTGGCATGATGACTGTGCTCGAGGAAGACTTCTCAAAGATTGACAGCAGCGTGACCACTGTTACCGACTTCTACAATCCTCAAGACATGAACAACTACTGGGGTGACCTGTCGCTTGATCCCTACACCACACTACCGGGTTGGAGTGGTTGCGGCACCTCGCTTTGCCAAAGCGGTCTGGGCGTAGTCACTGCATTCTACACCGAAGCTTACCTGTACACTCCTGACCTGTATCTGGCCAACAATGATTGGATCCGCCTCACCCTCCGTGCTTATGGCACACCCGATGGCGACCTGACAGTGGCTTATGGCGATGTTTCGGTCAATCTGACCTTTGACGACCGTGGCATGATCGATGGTTATATCGACCTCAATATGTGCGGAAAGGACAAGCCTCTCAGATTCTATGCCAGCGACTACGGCGCATTCGTGCTCGACTATGTGAAGGTACAGCAGGAAGTTGAGGCTGGAGCAGCTTGCCTGAGCTACCTCTCAGATGTGACTGTCGATGCCGACACATTCTCAGTCGAAATGGAGAATCTCGACGACACCGGTTATGACAACTTCGCATTTGCAGTAGTTGCGCTGCTCGAGAAGAACGGCGAAACCATCGAATCATCAATCGACACCTACATGCTGGTTGACCTGATCAACGAAGAATCGCACGAGATGAACACTCCTGGCACCAACGTAGCCGAATCGCTGACATTCGCTGCCGAAAGCGCAGTCGAGGAGGTAGCACGCTACTCAATCGATGGCACCCAGGTTGGCAACGGTTATCGCGGCATCGTGATCATCCGCTACAGCGATGGCACATCACGTAAGGCCTTAGTGAAGTAAATTTTCTCATAGACAAGTAAAGAGATGGGTTGCGCGTGGGCGCAGCCCATTTCTTTGTTTGGAAAATTATTCGTAACTTTGCCGAGCAATAGTTTAACCCTTAGATAACCAGAAATTCGATATGCGTCTGACCAAGCCGTTGATCCTGCTTGCCACTATGGCTGTGCTCTGCTCATGCTCTAAGCATCGGGCATCGATTGAGGAATTCACACCTATATATACTCCCACCTATGCTGTGGGTTTTGATATGTCGAGCGATGGAGAGAATGTGATTATCGAGACCAACAATGCTTGGCAGAGCGAGAAGGATTCGCCCAAGGCCCTATTCATCTCGCGCAATGGCGATGCCGCTCCTGAGGGCTTCCAGGGCCAGACGCTCGAAGGCGAGGCTCGGCGCATAGTGGCCATGTCGTCGACATTCGTGGCCATGCTCGATGCCATAGGCGAGGCCGATAGGGTAGTGGGCGTGTCAGGCAAGGATTTCATCAACACTCCATCTGTGGCTGCCCGCTATGACGAGATTGGCGATGTGGGGTACGAGGGTCATATCAACTATGAGACTCTTCTGGCTCTTGAGCCCGACTTGGTGCTGCTCTATTCGATCAATGGAGCCAGTTCGATGGAGTCCAAGCTTAAAGAACTCGGCATACCCTATGCTTACATAGGCGAATACCTCGAGGAGTCGCCTCTGGGCAAGGCCGAATGGATGATACCCCTGGGCGAAATGGTAGGGCAGAGGACCAAAGCCGAGGAGGTGTATTCGGCCATCCCCGAGAACTACAACCAGCTCAAGGCGCGCATGGCCAATGTGGCCGAGCGCCCGAGGGTGATGCTCAACCTGCCCTATGGCGATTCGTGGGTGATGCCGTCGGCCACGAGCTACATGGCTCAGCTCATCAATGATGCCGGAGGCCAGTGCGCTTACCAAAAGGATACCGGCAACCAATCAAAGCCTATAGATATGGAGGAGGCCTATCTGTTGGCCAACGGCGCTGATTACTGGCTCAATGTGGGGTCGGTGACATCAGAGCGCGAGTTGCGCTCGCTGATGCCTAAGTTCGCCGATGTCAAGCCGGTGCGTGAGCATCATGTCTACAACAACAATCTGCGCCTCAATCCCACTGGCGGCAATGACTATTGGGAATCAGGCACTGTCAACCCCGACCTCGTCCTCCAGGACCTCATTCTCATCCTCCACCCCGACTCCCTTCCCGCCGCCCAATTCACCTACTACCGACAGATAGAGTAAACGTAAGCACTAAACATTTATTAAACTATCGTTTAGCAATTTTAAGGTTTGGAAAATCAACCATAGCGTCAAAGTGGGTGTTTTAATGATAACAAAAACACACAATTATGACGCATCTAAACTTAAAACACATCGTAGCCGCTGCAATGCTGGCAGGCTCTGCAATCTGCGCAGAAGCTCAGATTGCTAAATGGATCGTTAAGCCCACATACGACGACATGGAAATGCTCGACTGTGGCTTGATCAAGGTAAAGCAGGATGGAAAAGTGGGTTTGGTGACCGCTAAAGGCGATAGCGTACTCGATATCGTTTACGACAGCATCTCGCCATTCAACGACAATCATGCTCTGCTTTTCAAAGGTGGAGAACTCACCGATATAGTGGACACAGCCGGTAAGCTTGTCGATTTGTCCGACAAGGGTTATGTGGCAGTCCCCGGGCTCTCATACTACTCCGACGGCTATGTGTTGATAAAACACAAAGGCTACTACTATTTTATCGATGGCGAAGGATTTAAGACCTTTGGTCCCTACAGCAAGGCTTATCCTTTTATCAACGGGTACGCCACTGTGACCGCCTATGAGAACTTCGGCCGTCCCGGCGAGAAGATTTATTGCGCCCTGATAGCCGCTGGCGAGGGCGAAATCTCCTTCCCCAAGACACTCCGCACTGACTGCAGCTTTATGTCTTCGGTCAACGACCACAAGGCTCTGGCTGTATTCAATAAGAAATTCTACACTGCCGATCTCGAATCAGGGCGCCTCGTCCCCATCAAGGCCGAACCCGCCAAGAAACTCTGCCCTCAGGTGAAAGTGCTGGGCAAGAAGGTTGAAATCGAGAAGACCGATAGCGACCAAGTGATCGCTGTAAAGGGCGGCAGCTTCCACTTTGACGATATGCTCCGCCTGAAAGCCACTGAGTTCAATGGTGAGACTGAGAGCTACCAAATCGCCGACATTGCCAAGCAGAAACCATCATCAGCATTTACCCGCACCGAGGATGGCGACCTCTATGGCTTGAACTACAACGGCGAAGAGTTCCTGCCCCCACAATTTGACGAAGTAAAGGCTGTCAAAGGCAACTACGCCGTAGTTTCCCACAAGGGCAAATGCGGTATCCTGACTATCGAACCCGGTGTTGACCTTGAGTTCACCCTCAACAACAATATGCCAGCCGGATTTATGCACCAGACATTCCCGGCTAC
Source organism: Bacteroidales bacterium (assembly GCA_020860445.1). Lineage (GTDB taxonomy): Bacteria > Bacteroidota > Bacteroidia > Bacteroidales > Muribaculaceae > CAG-873. Next base: position 8,919 of record JAJBUH010000056.1, read on the forward strand.
CGTATCAGTGACTGTGCCCTCTGAGCTTGGCACCACAGGATTCAAAGTCGTATCAACATGCGACAATTGCGAAATGAAGGCCGAAGACCCGCAGATCGACAGCTTTGCCGAGACCAACAAGATTACCTACGCTTGCGAACTCAAGGCCCCGAAAGAGCTCAGCGATTCGCTCCAAAATTTTGACTACACCTTCGCTATCAACTATGATGGACTGCGCGGCAAGAACTACACCGTGACACTGCCCCAGTGGTTCGTTAAGTTCTACGAAATCAATATGCCATCTCTGACCATCTCGGCTACCCCTTACGGCGTATACCAAGTAGAGTTTGAGATTCAGAAAGCTGCATTCGCCTACAACGACGATACCAACTACTTTAAGCAGGTTGAGGTCACTTCGCCTCAGGTATCTGAGCCTATCGCTGTCAACCGCGTTACCGAGAATCGCTTCTCCTTCAACGTGTTCAACCAAGACAATCAGCCGATGCACTTTGATGTGAAGATCAGCGAAGCTGGATGTCCCGCAGTAGAATATCCTCTCGACCTTAACTTTGACGGTGCTCCTATGCAAGCCGCAGTGACCCCGCAGCAGCAAGCCGCTCCCGCACAGCAGCCTCAGAACTTTGTCAACCAGCAACTGCAGTACGCTATGCCAGTCAATCAGGCCGCTTACCAGCAAGCTCAGCAGCCCGTACAGCAGACCCAGCCCGTACAGCAGACCCAGGCTCAGCAAGCTCAGCAGTATTATCAGCAAGGCTATCAGCAGGGCTACCAGCAAGCTCAGCAGCAACTGCAACAACAGTATCAGCAGCAGTACCAACAGGTGCCTCAGCAGTATCAGCAGGCTTATCCTCAGCAG
>JAJBUH010000001.1 GCA_020860445.1 Bacteroidales bacterium
AAAGGTACGAATTTAACTCGTTATTTCCAAACATTTTACACCATTTTTACCCAATTGCAAAATTTATGTCATTTTTGTCAAGAAAACCACAAAGATACAGACAATATCTGTATCTTACCATAAAGCCGCAAGGACATAAAACCACAAATAGGTTTTGTAAAAAGGCCATAAAGGATGAAAGTACCTAAGTTGTGGTGCTTAGGTACTTTCATCATTTTGTCCTTATGGCCTTACTACTTGCGGATGAATTCGCGCGAGGGGGTGTCGATGAGTTTTTGGAGGGCCGGGCGAGCGACTTTCCAGTCGTAGAAGGGGAATTGGTCGGTCTCGGCCGGGATGGGTACTTCGCGCTCGTTGAGCATGAATTTGCACAGCACATCGCCCTGCTGGTTGCGGAACATCACCATCTGCAGATTGCTCGCCATGGGCGAAATCTTGAAGTTGGCGTAGCTTTCAGCCAGTTTATAAGGGTTGGCCTCGTAGGAATAACATCCCGGGATTTGCAGCAGAGCGGCAAAGGGGATGATGTTGCCATCGTGGGCGAAGCGCAGGGTGGCGCCGTTCTTGCCCTCTGCGATGTACTGGTCGGCCATCTCGAGGAAATGGCGCAGATAATTCTTAGCATTGTCGACATGCTGGCCATCAGCCAGGGGATAGCTCGAGTTGCAAGCGTAGAATTGGAAATTCACCACCTCCCACAGGTCGTACAGTTCGTCGGGAGTAAACAGGTCATAAAATCCGACTGGCGTCTCCATATTCTGCATATCCACAGCCACCCAGTAGAGGCCCCACATCACATCCGACGGGTCGAGATTGCGGCGCACATACAGGCTGTCGCTGAACAGGGAATTGATCAGGCGGTCGGGCTGAGTCTTCTCAGCCTTGAATTTCTTGTAGTCCTGGTACCACTCGCCCTTCTCTGAAGAATAAGGGCCCGACTCTGGGCTGTGGTAATTGAGCACGTCCATCATCTTCTGGCCCGAGGTGCGAGGCACTGAGAGAGTCGGATCAATTTCCTTGAGGCCTTCGATGAAGGCAAACATCGAGTGGGCGCAGCGCATCACCACTGTCGACTGGGCTGTGATTTCCGGTTCGCCAGCAAACGCCTCGGGGTATGCGCGATACATGCGCTGAGCAATATCATGGTGCTGCTTCCAGCCAAGAGAGGTGAGTTCGCCACCAAGGCCTTTGGCTTCGGGCCAGAGCGAGTCGAGGCGAGCCTTGGTGCTTTGACCCAGCGGGGTGAGGGCGCCGCGAGCATCAGCGTCAGCAAATAGGTCGATCAGCCACTTGTAGTCCTGGTCGCCAATCAGATAGCGCGAACCATGGCGAGCGAAATGGTTGATGAAGAATGGCTTGTAGCCCTTGGGGGCCGGAGTATTCTGGCTTTCGGTCACCGGATAAGCGAGGTACACGCCACCAGCCTTGTTGAGGTCGGCATAGACCTCTTCACGCGACGTCTGCGCCATCGCTCCCGTGGCCAAGATAAGCAATGATAGGAAAGATACAACTTTCATAGCGTAGGATTGAGGGTAAATCTATAGGGAGAATAATAATGTATAACGGAATCACGAACTCACAAAGTATACTCTTTGGATATAAAAATGCCGCATGCGTCGCCGCTTGGCGCACATGCGGCATTGGTTACCATACCTTAGAGTTATACCAGATCCTTAATATCCGTCATTTTGCTTCAGGTTGGGGTTGTTGGTGATTTCGTCTTCGGGGATGGGGAAGAGCACTTTGTAGCTCTCGACATCGGTGCCGAGACGCTCTGCGCCCTTCCAGTCCCAGTTGTAGCCTGAGGTGTACTTGCCAAAGCGAATCAGGTCGGTGCGACGCTGGCACTCGCTGGCGAGCTCTTTCTGGCGCTCGGTGAGGATGAAATCGAGAGTGAGTTCGCTATCGGTAATCTTGCCCGACACTGCGCTGCTCACGCCAGCCACTGCATACTCATCGCTCATGTAAGCGCGAGCACGCACCTTGTTGACATACTCGAGGGCGAGGCTGCGGCCACCGTTGGCACCGCGCAGGATAGCCTCTGCAGCCATCAGATAGCAGTCGGCAGTACGCATCAGCGGGAAGTCGATTGAGCAGTAGGTGTCGCCCGATGAGCAGATTTGGTCGTCCTGGGTCACGTTGCGCCACTTGATGTAGCCGTAGCCGCAGGTGAATTGCGACGTCATGGCGCCGTCGGCATCCCAAGTTTCCTTAGTCTGATAGGTGACATTGCCGTCATCGTCAACGCCAGTCTCGAGCTTGGTCATGAATTGGGCACGCTTGTCGTTCTTGCCGTTGCCCCAGGTGTCATCGAGGTCAAACTCAACATCAGCCGGGTCGAAAGCATCAACCAGAGTGGTCTTTGAGCGCACATTGCCCCAGCCCTTCGAGCCTACGCCAGTCTGGTACAGCTCATCCATCGGGCCGTTAACAAAAGCCTTGACATAGAAGTTGGTACCAGCCGAGCTCTGAGCGCGCAGACCGTCCTGCACGAGTGGGAAGATAATCTCAGAGCAGTTCTCGTTGTCGGCGAGGAAGATGTGGCGATAGTCGCTGGCCAGAGGATAGGCGTTGCTATCGATAATCTTCTTTGAGTACTCATAAGCCTGCTGGTAGTAGTTGGTGCCAATCCAGGTCTCAGCGTTCAAGTAGAGACGCGACAGCAGATACCAAGCGGCGCACTTGTCGACATGGCCGTAGATGGTGGTGCCGGGAGCGGCGAGCACGTCTTCGCTGTCGCTTTCGCCAGCGATGGCGAGGAGCTCGGACTCAGCGTATTTGAAGAGCTCTTCGCGGCTGACCTGCACGGGCAGCTCGGTAGCATCAGCGTCCTCATATATAATAGGTGCAGCACCGTAGAGGTCGCAGAGCATCACATAGCAGTAGGCGCGGATCAAGCGAGCCTCTGCGCGATAGTTGAGGTAGTCGTTCTGGAAATAGTCATACAGGCCGTGGCTGCGCAGCTTGCCCTCGGTGCACTCGCGCAGGAACTCGTTGCAGTATGCAATCGACATGTACAGACGCTGATAGGTCCAGGTGTTGACTGCGGTGGTGGGACCGTAGGTGAGGTTGAGGCAGAGGCGCAAGCCGTTTGAGCTCGAAGGCATCACAAAGTTGTCGGTGGTGAGCTCCTGCAGATAGAATAGCAGGCGCACATAGCCCGAGTAACCTTCGTTGGCACCCTCCAGGTCGCCGTCGCCGCCGTCACCGCCTTGCTGGCCGGTGAGGATGAGCGAACCGTAGCACTTGGCCAGGACACCCATGTAGCCTTCGACTGTGGTGTAAACCTGCTCGCCTACCACCTGGTTGTCATCGATAGGCAGCGTGTCGAGGTCGTTGAAGCATGATGAGAGCGACATGCTGCACAGCGCAGCGGCTATCATGCCATAGATATATTTTTTCATTGCTGTCGTTGCTTTTTAGAAGTTGAGATTAAGACCGATGGTAAAAGTGCGGGGACGCGGATACACCTCGCGGTCGATGCCGCTGTAGATTTCGGGGTCAACGCCGCTGTAGCTGGTGAATGTGCACACGTTCGAGACGTTGGCGCTCAGACGCAGGCTCGAGCTCTTGCTCCACAGGTGGCGGAAGGTGTAACCGATGGTGATGTTGTCGATGCGGAAGAATGAAGCATCCTCCAACCAGTAGTCGCTGTAGAGCTGCTGGGTTTGGAATCCGGTGTCGACTGTCGATTGCAACAGGTTGCTGTATGAGCCTTGGTCGCTCCAGCAGCTCTGCAGATATTGGTCAGCCTTGACGTAGTTGTACATCCAGTTGCCAAATGAGCCGTGGCCGGCGATGCTCAGGTCGAGGTTCTTGTAAGACACGCGAGTGTTGAAGCCGAGCAGACCGGTAGGCAGAGCGCTGTGCTTGTTGGCAACGCGGTATTCGGTGGTGCCGATCGAGCCATCCTCCTGGATATACTGCCCCTCGAGAGGCTTGCCGTTTGAGTCATAAGCTTGCTGAGCCAGATAGAAGGTGTAGGGGGTCTGGCCTACCATGAAGCACTGCACATATTTGCCGGTGCCGGAGATCGAACCGGTGCTGACAAAGTTGCTCTCAGTGTCGACTACGTTGAGCTTGGTGATCTTGCTGTCTTGCCAAGTGTAGTTGAAGCCGATATTCCACTCCCAGTCCTTGGTCTGCACGGGAATAGCGTTGAATGAGAACTCTACGCCTTGGTTCTCCATCTCACCCACGTTGGTGGTGATGACGGCAGCATAGTTAGTGCCTGAGGGCACCGAGATGGTGTTGAGCAGGTCCTTGGTGAATCGCTTGTAGTATTCGATAGAACCGTAGATGCGGTTGTTGAAGAAGCCGTAGTCGATGCCGGCATTCCAGGTAGTGGTGGTCTCCCACTTGATGTTGCTGTCAAATCCGTTGGGACGATAGGTCTCATACCAGGTGTCGCCGAATTTGTAAGACGATTCAGGATACGAGATGCTGAATGTGGTCATGTAAGGATAGTCGTTGAGGATATCCTGCTGGCCAGTGACACCGTAACCGAGACGGATCTTGAGGTCGGAGAGCACGGTCTGATTCTTCATGAAGTCCTCTTCCATCAGGCGATAAGCAAGAGCGACTGAGGGGAAGTAGCCCCAACGGTTGTTCTTGGCGAAACGCGACGATGCGTCGGCACGGAGGGTAGCGGTCAAGAGGATGCGGCTTGCGTAAGAATAGTTGACGCGGCCGTAGAGCGAGAGCAGATAGTATTCTGACTCAAAGTGGTAGGGAGTGGCGAGCTCTTCGAGAGTGGGGCTGCCGGGCTTGACGCCATTCTGGGTGTAGTCATATTTGCGCCAGAAGTGCTGCCAGCCGTAACCGGCCATCACTGACACGTCGTGCTTCTCAGCGAAGCAATGGGTGTAGTTGGCATAAGCGTCGAGCAGGTAGTTGTGCTTCTTCTGCTTGCCGTCAAAGATGAGCGAGGTGCCGTCTTTTTGGTTACCGGTGTACATCATGCCGGCATACTGGGGCACATCGCGGTCGTACCTGCTCTCGAGCACGTCATAACCGAGGTTTAGGTTGAGGCGCAGGTCCTCGAAGCCGTGGATCTTGTAGTCAAACTGGGCATTGCCGATCGAGCGGGTCACCTTGTTGACGCGCTGGTCAAGGTCGATGGTAGCCACAGGGTTGTCAGTCTGGATAGCCATAGGCGAATCGCCGTTCTTCCAGATAAAGTAGCCCAGGCCAGGAGTTGTAGCATCGTAGCTGCTGGCCATCACGGGACGAGTTGGGTCGTAGCGCAGGGCGTTGCCCACGACGCTCTTGTCGATTTGGTTATCCTTTTCGTACGAGAGCTTGGCGTTGAGGTTCATGCTCAGGTGGTTGTTGAGCCACGAGGGCGACAGAGCCACGTTGCCAGTGAAGCGCTGGTAGCGGTTGTTCTTGATGATACCTTCCTGGCTGTTGTAGCTGGCGCTCACGCGATAAGGCATGCCGCTGAAGAATCCCTCGCCATTGGCCTTGCCGTTGATCGAGAGGTCGTGGTTGGTGCCATAAGCAGTGCGATAGATTTCGTCTTCCCAGTCGGTGCTGGCTGTGCCGAGCAGGCTGGTGTCGGTAGGCACGCCAGTAGCAGCGCCGCTGGCGATGAATGCGCGATAGTCATCTGCGCTGAGGTTGTCAAGAGTCTTGGTGCGAGTCGATACTGAGAAAGAGCCATTGTAGCTGACGCTCAGTTTGTCGGCGCCGCGCTTGGTGGTGATCACTATCACACCGTTTGATGCGCGCGAACCGTAGATAGCGGTTGCCGAAGCATCCTTGAGCACGGTGAATGTCTCGATATCGTCGGGGTTAATACCGCCGATGAGGTTGGTTGCGCCCTCGATGCTTGAGTTGTCAACGGGCACTCCGTCGATTACGAACAGAGGGTCGTTACTGGCTGAGAGCGAAGCGCCCGAGCGGATACGGATAGTTGCGCCCTCGCCGGGAGCACCGCCAGCCGACACGACGTTGACACCGGCGATTTTGCCGACCATAGCGTCTTGCACGCTCACGCGGTTACCCTTGTTGAGCTCATCGGGCTTGATAGCTGTCACCGAACCGGTGGCATCTGATTTCTTTACAGCGCCGTAACCGATTACCACCATCTCGTCGAGGAGGTTCTCTGAATCACGGAGCACAATGTGGTCGAGGTCTTTAGCGTTGGCGTGTACCTCTACAGTCTGGCAACCAACATAGCTGATCACCAGGATTGCATCGGGGCTGTCTACTCCGATGGTGAAATTGCCGTCGATGTCGGTACTCACGCCCAAGGTTTGACCTTTGACGAGAACTGAAGCACCGATCACTGGCTCGCCAGTGCTGTCATAGACAGTGCCCGAGACACGGGTCTGGGCCATCGACGCGAAGATGGTGAAAAATGCCACGAGCGATAGCAGCGCTCGGCGCAAGTTCACCTGTCGAATTGAGTTGAATGTTACTTGACGCATATAGGCATGAATCAAATTAAGGAAATGGATATGTTTTAGGTAGTTTTTTATGCTGGTCTATTAGCTTGCGGCCCCAATACAACGCTGCCGCTTTCTTTTGCAAAGTTACGCACAAATCAGGGCGTTTTCCTAATCCTAAACCGTTAAAGTAAAAATGGTAAAAACAAAATAGTGATGATTATCAGTGGATTGGATAGATTTTAAGGTAGTACAAAGTAAAAATCAAAGTAATTGAAAATAGGGGTATCAGATGGGGTATCAGAGGGTGCGGATGGCCTCGATAAAGGCCTCCTTGCCCCCGATGGCATGGTTGCGGGCGCGGAATCGGTAGTTGTAGACGGTCTGAGGCGAGAAATGCAGGAAGCTCGCTATCTTGGCCGTGTCGGTAAATCCGAGGCGTATCAAGGCGAATATGCGCAGCTCGGGGGTCAACCTTCCGGGCTCGGGAGCATAGCGGTATTCCGGCTCGAGCAGGGCGTTGACTTTGGCCACAAAGTCGGGGAAGATGGAGAGAAGGATGTGGTCAAACTGCTCAAAAAATGATGTTAGGCGATAGCCATTCTGTATCTCGCCGAGCTGCTTTTCAAGTTCGGCCGGGGTTGCGCCCTTCTTGACCAACTTGATGGCGTTGGCATAATGGCGATTCATGATATTGATGTATTCCGAGCAGAGATTGAATAGGTCGCCAATGTAGTCTTCCTTTTCGCGTATCGAGTGGCGCAGCTGGCGATTGAGGTCGGTAACCTGGTTGTTGAGGGCCTGGAGCTCGGCGTTCTTGCGCTCTACGCGCTCGCGTTCGCGGCGCAGTTTCTTGTTGCGCGTATAGGCGAGCACCAGCATTGCGATGACCAGAGCAGCAAGCACTGTGATCAGCACGAGCATCACTGTGCGCATGCGCATCTCGTCGCGCTTCTGAGTATTATAGGCATCGGCAATAATGGGGAGCGCATCGAGGATGCGCAACATGCGGCTCTGAGCTTGCGATTCCTTGACGGCCATCAGCGAATGCATCATGTAATCATAGGCATGCTCATAATCGCCCTCGCTGTACAAGATTTTGGCCACTGTGGGCAGCGCATTGTATTTCTTCACACTATGCTTGATATCGTCAATGGCTGTCTTGAGCATCAGATGCTTTGCCAGCTCGGTATCGCCGTTGGCCAGATATGCCTCGGCCACCACAAAGTCGTACATTGGTCGCGTAACCGAATCCTCGGGATAAGCGGCTATATAGTGGCGATAAGCGGTGATGGCCTGCTTATAGTCCCCAATCAGCTTGTAGTATTCAATCTCATTGATCACTCGGTCGCTGGGACCGCTCAAGATATGTGCCAAGGTGTCGCGGCAAGCAATCAGTTTCTCTTTATACGGGGCGGCCGCGCTGCGCGGCAGTGTATTCTCTTCGAGAGAATAATAGGCCGAGCAATAGCGTGAATATATTTGATTGGCATAAGGCCCGTAAGCCTCCCTCGGAATTGAGTCGAGGATTTTTATAGATTCCTTGTATCGACCGATAGCTTTTTCTGCCTCGGCTTGCATCATCAGCGCCTTCCAGAGCAGGGTGTCGACGCCTAAGCGGTCGGCGAGAGCGCGAGCCTGGGTAGCCACGGTGCATGTGCGGTCCATGGCAAAGTCACGGTACTCAAAAAAATAGGCGCCTGAGCACACGGAATCGCTCCTCGTCGCTGGGCGCTATATCATATTGGCGCTGCAGCTCAAGAATCTTTTCGGTCTTGAGCCGATCATATTCGGGCTGAAGCAACAGAGCGGCATCCAAGGCCCGAATCAGAGAATCGTTCTTTTCGGCAAGAGTAGAGCCTCTGGCTCCGGCAGCGAGACAGATGGCAATCCCCAATATCCATATTATCGTAATCAGTCGAGACATGTTCAATAGATTGGCATATACACTGGGCAATTGTGATTAGGTACTGCAAATGTAAGCATTTAGATTGATTTTCACAAATCTTAAGTCGAAAAAAAGCCGGGGCTCAAACCACGCCCCGGCCGAATCAACCTTAATTCACCTAAAATTTATACCTTAAAAAAAGTTGTCTTCTTTCCTAAAATCCTATTGTTTCTATTTTCCTACTTTTCTGTCTATCGGGGACATTCAGTCCGTATTTCTTCTGCTTTTGTATTCCTTAATCCCTACCAAGGGGTCACTTGAGCTTCAGCTTCTTCAGAGCCTTAGCCTCGGCTTGGTCGCTCACCGGCACTATGCTTATGGCATAGCCTCCGCCAGGAGCAGCCTTTAGGGCCAGCTTGGTCTTGCTATCGACCAGGCCTTTTTGTATCTTATAGGCCTGAGGATTGTCATAGTAATTAGCATCGGCGGCATCACTGTAGACTGTGGCTACGTATTGGCGATTGGGGTCGAGGAAGTCAAGAGCCAAAGCGCTCTCGTGTCCTTGCTCGGCTGCAGTGCATCCTACATACCAGCCCTCGCCATTCTTGTCTTTGCGAGCCACGGTGATATAGCGGCCCGGCTCAGCCTCGAGATAACGGCTCTCTTGCCAATCGACCGGCACATCCTTGATAAATTGGAATGCGTCCATGAATTGCTCATAGTGGTCAGGAATGTCGGCAGCCATCTGCAGCGGGCTATACATTGTCACATACAGAGCAAGCTGCCGAGCGAGAGTGGAGTTGACGTGGCCAGAGGTGCGATTGGGATTGACCTTGGTCATATCGATCTCAAAGATGCCGGGAGTGTAGTCCATCGGACCGCCTTGCAGACGAGTGAACGGCAGCACAGTGGTATGGCCTGGGGTATTGCCCACGAATGATTCATACTCGGTGCCGCGAGCCGACTCATTGCCAATCAAGTTGGGATAGGTGCGGCACAGGCCGGTGGGACGCACTGCCTCGTGACCGTTGACCATTATGTGGTGCTTAGCAGCCTCGGTGACAGCATAGAGGTAATGGTTGACCATGTACTGGCCGTAGTGGTGCTCGCCGCGCGGTATGATGTTGCCAACATATCCGCTCTTGACCGAGTTGTAGCCGTATTTGTCCATCAGCTGATAGGCTTGCTCCATGTGGCGCTCATAGTTGCGCACCGAGCCGGAAGTCTCGTGGTGCATCATCAGCCTCACGCCTTTGCTGTGGGCATAAGCGTTGAGCCCAGGCAGGTCAAAGTCGGGGTACGGGGTAAGGAAGTCAAAGACATAATCTTTTTCGTTGCCTGACCAGTCTTCCCAGCCGATGTTCCAACCCTCAACCAACACTTGATCGAAGCCGTGCTCAGCTGCAAAGTCGATATAGCGTTTTACATTTTCAGTATTGGCTGAGTGCTGGCCGTGAGGCTTGGTCTTTGAATAATCGAGTTGGTCGAGCTTTACTGATGGCAAGTCAAAAGTGTAGCTCCACTGCTTGCCGCCGCCAATCATCTCCCACCATACGCCTACGTATTTCACGGGCTTGATCCAGCTCACATCATCGTAAGCGCAGGGGTCGTTGAGATTGAGTATGAGATTTGATGCGAGCATATCGCGGGCATCATCGCTCACTATTATTGCGCGCCATGGGCTTTTGACTGGGCACTGCAGGTGGCCCTTGTTGCCCTGGGCATCGGGTGTGAGCCAGGATTCAAACACCATATTTTGGTCATCGAGGTTGAGGTGCATGCATGAGTAGTCGACCAGAGCGGCTTCGTGCAGATTGATGTAAAGGCCATTGTCAGCCTTGAGCTGAATCGAGGTTTGCACTCCTGTGGGCGAGAACACAGTCTGTGAGAGATTACTGTCGACCGCCCCGGAGATCAGATTGCGGATCTCGGAGAGACGCGATTCGGTGTATTCGTATTCCTGGGTGTCGTAGTCGCCGGCGATCCACCATGCCATGCAGTCGCCTGGCATGGCGAATTGCGAGCGCTCTTCCTTAACTACGAAATATACCAATTTATCCTGAATGGGAAACTCATACCTGAATCCGGCTCCGTCGTCGTAAACACGGAATCGAATATCCATCTTTCGCTCGGTGGCCGGCTGAGACAAGTGAACCAACAGCTCATTATAATGGTTTCTAATCTCAGAGTTTTCACCCCACACTGGCTGCCAGGTTTCATCCTCTTCAGCGCTCTCTGTGCCGTCGATTCTGAAACCGGCGAGCAGGGGCTCGGCCTTGACGAGCTCAAAGCCGAGGGTTGAGGGGAGAATAGCATCTTTGCCATCGCATGTGAGTGAATAAGTGGGGCGCCCGTCGGCCGTGAGGTCGAAATCGAGCACGACTCTACCCGAAGGCGAGGCTACCTGATGGGCGGAGGCCGAAGAGGCAACCAACGCCAGGAGGGAGAGCGGAAGATAGTTGAAACGTGTCATTGTGGGGCTAAGTTGTTATGTGGTTAGAAATCGCTTATGCAATTCCAACGGCAAAGTTACGGCAAAAGATGACCCTTGTCAAGACGTTATAACAGAAATATAGTTGTTTTTCTGAGTTATCTTATTGTATTACAGATGAATTATCCAAATCTCTCTCAATAAAAATATAGTTGGTTTCAAACCCTTTTAAACCCCGATTTACCCTAAATTAGGGGGCCGCAATAGCAGCTGCCTCCCCCTCATCTGAGTTCGCCTATGCGCATTACCTCAGCCTCAAACTGGTTGCGGTCGCCCATAGCCTTGTTGCGCATGCGTGTACGGTAGGAATAGATGGTGTTGAGCGAGTAACGCAGGAATCGAGCTATCTTTGCGCTGTCGGTAATGCCAAGGCGTATCAAGGCATATATTCGCAGCTCGGCATTGAGTTTGCCCTTGGCCTTTGGTTCTATCCTCTCTTCGGGGAGGAGCAAGAGATTGAAGTCCTCAACAAATGTCGGGAAAATCTTGAGGAACGCCTCGTCAAATCCTTGGTAGAAGTCGTTGATTTCCTTGTCGGCCTTGCCTTGCTCACGAGCATAGCGCTTCAGATCGTCGATGGTGCCAGTCTTGGCAATCTTAGCCAGGGCGCGGCGCTGCTGGTCAAGCTTGTCAATGTAGCTCGAGCACTGGTCCATGTATTGGGCGATATATTCCTCCTTGAGGGTAGATGTTTCGGCAATGGCGCGGTTGGCCTGGGTGAGCTGCTGGTTGACAGCCTCGACTTTTTTCATCTCGCGAGCCACAAGCAGTACCGCCCATAGTAGCAACAGTGCCAACACCCCTACCCCAACGAGCGCCCAGCGCAGGTTGCCTTTTTGTTTGGCAATCTGAGCCAGATACACCTCGTTGACGGCATTGTACACATCATCGGTTTCGATCATGCGGAATCGGGCATTGCATCGCTGGGCATCATACATGCACTGGCGCAGATAGCGCGAGGCTCTGTCGACATCTCCATCCTGGTAGAGGAGCAATGCCAGTTTGCGCAAAGACACGTATTCGCGCGTGCCGGATTCCATGTCAGCTATCGCCGAAATCATCAGATAGCGCCTCTGTTCATCCTCGTTGCCCATCAAGCGGTAGGATTCTGACAGGGTGTAGGCCGAGACTGCCAAAGCGTGTTGGTTGTCAGCGGCTCGCGACAGGGTCTCCAGGACTAGTTTGGCAGCTTTTTCTGGTTCGCCTGAGGCGTTGTACTTGTCAGCGAGCACCAAGGCGCGATAGATGGATTCTTGGGGAAAGGTCTGGAGCAACGAGTCACGAGCCACCTGGGTGAGGGCGGTATATCGCTCTTTCTCCTCGCGCCTTACGGCATAATCGGCCATAAGGCCGTAGACTGAGCGCACCACATGGTAGTAAGGATTGCGTTCGTCAACAGCCAGAGACTTCTCATTTATGGGCTCAAGCAGGTCGAGGGCTTCTTTGTACATTCCCGACACCATCAGGGCGTAGGCGGTGCTCAAGTCATTTTGCAGTTTCATCTCTTTGCTGCCCATCTTCTTGGCAATGGCATCGCGCTGGGCGCATACGACCAAGGCCGAATCGCAATTGTAGTAGTTAAACTCATCAAGCAGTCGGCCTAACACCTCAAATCTCTGGGGCCCGTCGGCTACCCATTGGCTCTCAAAGCGCATCTTGGCGATGCGTTCTTCTTTGTCGGCCTCATATTTGGGTCTCATCTCGAGTGCGTGGTCCAGGGCGTGCAGCAATGAGTCAAGCTGCTGATCGGCAGCCCAACCCCCGATGGCAGCCATCGCTGCCAATATAATAAGGAATAGTCTCTTGTCAATATTAATCATTACCCTAAATAACGCGTTTCACCACCAAATTATTTTATGGACGCGGCGGTTATGAAAAAGGCCCCTCTTCACAGAGGAGCCTTCTTGTTGTCAATTATTCTATAAACAGAATTTTAATTATTTAATCACTTTTTGTGCCTTTGAGCCCTGGAGACGGATGTAAAGACGTCCAGCCTCAGGATTCAGTACCTCGCGACCCTGCAGGTCAAAGTAGCGCACCGGCCCATCAACTGCCTCAGCCTCAATGCTACCGATACCAGTGGTAGCTTTCAGGTAGAGCGACGGCAGAGTGTGGGTTACGTCGGCATAGAAACCATAAGAATTGTAAGTTTCATCATATTGCATGGTCTTCTGCTTGTCTACATTGACAATTGCGGCAGCGCCATCAGCATTGATGGTAACAGTCCAAACAGCGCCTTCTGCCGGCAACTCAGCCGATACATTCGAGCTATTGTAGGTTCCCGACAGATAATAATAGCGGCCATAGGTGTCCTGGATGGTATAGCCACCTGATACAGCTGTGAAGGTAAATGCTTTGGTGAGTTCTACGGTCACAGCATTGTTTGCAACATCAACGCTCTCGGTTTGAGGATAGCCGTAGTTATAAGTTTCAGCCAGAGGCAGAGCCATGTGGCCATCGGTAATAATCACATAGTCGCCCTCCTCCATTGATGAAGCAAGATTGAACTGTGCGGTCTCTTCGGTCGGGGTTTCAGGAGTGTCGGGGGTCTCAGTCTTGTCGGTCATCACAAATAGAGTGGGAAGTTCTCCGCGGGCATCCTCATACGAACCAAACGAGCTGTAGTTAGTGTCATACTGAATAAACTTATTCATTGCCAGATTAGTGATAATGGCATGGCCATTTGGATCGAAAGTAATCGACCAAACAGCACCCTCGGCGGGCATATCAGCATCTACATTAAAGCTGTTGTAGGTACCCGATTGATAGTAGTAACGCCCATTGGGGTCTTGGATGGTATAGCCTCCAGTGACAGCGGTGATGGTAAACGCATTGTCTGCAGAAATGGTGATTTCGTCACCCTCCAATTCAACACTTGTGGTGTAGAGGTAGCCATAGGTCTTTGACTCTGCGAGCGGTGTAGCAACTGCGCCATCATAATAGAGCAGATATTTGCCGTCAGCGATCTCGGTGGTGTACTTAAACACAGGTACCTCAGTGGTTGGTTCGTCACCTGGGTCCACACCGGGAGCCTCGCCAGGCTCAACGATTTCGTAATCGCTCAGGCTCTTAAGACCGGGAGCTCCGCAATATTTCATCACGCTACCGCAAATCAACACATCGGCACCGTAATTGTTGGGGTTGTCTGAGAGATTCAGAGCTGAACGTATGGCCCCAGCAGAAAGCTGCACCGCAATGCAATCGTTGTAATCGGTGCAATTGGCAAGAGCAGCCATAACAAGATTGGTTTGAGCTGCATTTGCTACGCCAAATTCGGTGTACCGGATAGATACGGTGCCAGTAGTGGGGATTGAGCCTACGATGTAACCTTCGACCCAAACGTCGGTGGCAACGGCGTCGGTAGTTGATGAAGGATTCATAGCGATGATCTCGGCTACGGTGTAGGGATCATCCTGCGTGCCAGTGCCGGCATAGCCCATGGCACAAGTGGCAACAGCAGCGAGAGAAAGTAAGAGTTTATTCATACAGATGGTTTTAAAGTTATTAGTAGTTTTTCTGTCGGCAAATTTACTCATTCTCTCCCAATCCCACAAATATTTTCTCCCCTCCACCCCATTTTTTCACAAATATTTCATTTCTCCAACAAAAATTTATCATTTCTCCTTTCAGTACAGTAAGGCTTCAATTTAAATCAAGCCTCTTCCTCGGGCTATCACCCGGATGGCTACCCCGTAGGGGTTATTTCAACTAGCATACAAGCTATCCCCCGGATGGCTACCCCGTAGGGGTTGTTTCATTCCTTGTGGCTATCAGAATAAAACAATCCCTACGGGGTAGGTGGGGAGGAGAAGCACTATTTGAGATACAGTTTTTCAACTGCATAGCTGCCATCGGCTCTATAGGATTTCTTAATTCAGATTCCTTGCGACGGTTGGGAAGCGGAGCGACCGCTTAGGTCAAAATATTTAGTTCTCACTATTGGAGACTCAGATGAGATTGATTCAACCGAAGATGGCTGTTGGCCTATCTGCAGCCAACTGATTTGGCTTGGATAGCCTTCGCCCCCATAGTAATAGACTGTCTGTACGCCTATTCTCCACACGGGAGACGTAAGCAGATACACCATTCTTGCATTTTTATACAAAGGCTAGATAGATTTGGTCAAATGGAGAAAAATCGTTAACTTTGCCATTGAAATTATTTCATACGATTGTATAAATAAAACCCTAAAATGGCCGATAAGAGATACGTTGATATGAATTTGCTCTACCGCTACGAGCCTGAGACACCAGAGGATCTGTGTCGCCTTCTGGCTATCAATCTGCGCAAGCGGCGCCTTGAGCGAGGTCTCTCGCGCGAGGCATTATCCATGATGAGCGGCGTGCCCACCCCTACCATCGCTAAATTCGAGACGAAATACAAGATATCACTGATGGCATTTGTCGCCATAGCACAGGCCCTGGGTTACAGCCACCAGATCAAAGAACTCCTATCTCATCCCATCTACAACACCATGAAGGAACTCCAAATCATTAACTCCAACAAAAACCGAAAACGCGGCCGCAATGAATTCATTGAATAGATTGACTTCAATGGCCAGCCCACCATCGACGATATGGTCGCCGTAGCCGCCAAGGTCCGCATCCCACGTCCCCGCTTCCTCGAGCTCATCCATCCTATCCAAGGAATCTGCTCACTCCTGCTCCTGACCAGAGACATAGCCTATATCCCCTCGTGGGGTTAATTTCGTTTCATGTCATTTCATGTCAAAAATCCATTCAAATGTAACCCCATTATATTGTGAATTTATTTGGATTTGATTTATTATTAAGATGTTACGTCAGGCAACTTCATGTCATGGTCATGTCATAAAACGCACTCCATCTACCTGCCTTGTATGAATTAATTCCCTTAAGTCCATTCTAAAGCTCGGCGATTGTTTAGGCGTTCACGAATAACCTCAAGCATGGCTTCTGACGCGCCTCCTGCTTCGGCGATGCTGTATTGCGACATACGAGTGTCTTCTCCAGTTTTCTCGGTCTGAGAAATAGCTTGAAGCCAAGCTGTATCATGGGATAAGTCAGATAAGTCAAATGCATCAATATTCCTACATTTGCCAATCCATTTGTCTAATATTCGTACATTAGACTTGGAAAGCTCGTCCAAATCACATGCCTCATTAGATTTTACTATTTGAGGCCCATCAAGTTTGCTGATGGCGATGGAATTGACAAAGTCGTTTAATTCTGTGGTAGTTGCTTCAATTCTCCCTTCTGCACATCGAAATGCTTTATAGGTCAAGGAAGGCACTGGACCATGCTTTCTTGCCACAAAAGTATCTTCCATTAGGGGAAGGCCATAAGTTACAAGATGGTCTTGCTGTGCAAAGTACATGGTTTTAAACAAATGGATATAATCCAAGCCCTCCGGCATCTTATTCAGGATGTAGAGTACTACGGCCTTGATTTTAAGTATTTGGTCTACAGTTTTCATTTTTCTGCAAAATTACGATATCTATTTCAATTCTCCAAATAATGTTGGTAAATGTTCCACCTGAAAACACAGCGGCAATGAATTCTTTGAATAGGCAGCGCATACCCCGCCCCCTCAATCTCACCCATCCCATCCAAGAAATCTGCCCCTTCCTTCAGTTGACAAATTGAAAATATCATATTTATTTTGTATATTTGCGCCAAGAGTTTTTTTATTATGGAGGATAAAGAAGATATGATAGAATTGTCGCCCACTGAACTGGAGTTATGTTTTGCTGCAATCAGTGTGGAATCATTATCGAGGAAACTTGGTAAGCCTTATTATGTAGTATTTGAAGCCCTAAGCCGCACTGGCGCCATCAAGGATTATCTCATTAAATACTACGATGTGCTCCATACTCAAAGTCGAGAGTATGTGGATGATTCTCTTATAGAGTATCTAACTGTCAGAAATGCCATGCCATGAAAGTTTATTATTTATTATGGAAAATGACCCAATAAAAAGTCCTGAGATACAAGATATCCTGAGAGGCAATGACATTGGGCTGACAGCCGCAGTGTTGTCAAAACGATTACATATTGAGCCTTGGCGAGCCTTGGAGATGTTTTACCGGAGCCGTACCTGCGCACAATACCACGACAAGAGCACCGGTCTCTATCTCTTCAGCGAAAACTACCTCGCTGAAGAATATATTCGCGAGCTACAATCAGGCATTCCATTCAGCCCCAGCACTCTTCAACATTAATAATTCCTAATACAGTCAACAGAAGAAAGAGCCGCCGCAACAATTACATTAGTGTCGATGACTGCATAGACAGAGATGCTCATTTCTTTGATGCTCTGACGGCGGCAATCTCCGCATTGATTTCTTCAAGAGACATGTCGGCTACACCGTTAGCTATGGCCTGCGCTTGGAGAGCCTCCAGTGCCTTAAGCCCTTGCTCGGACGGATCATCAGCCTCTATCTTAAACGGAATGCTTCTTGTGCGTACGACAGTTTTCACAAATACTATAATGGCTGTGTTTAAAGTCATTCCAAATTGTTGACAGAGAGCATCAAATCGATTTTTGAGGTCACCAATTATGATGAAGATTACAGGTTCAAATCTCCTATGTACAATCTTCCAGTAATGTTGAAAGATCCAGACCTCGGGGAGATTGCAGAAGCCTCTGGCACTACGCCAGAAGAATTATTTAAGAAATGGAAATCTGATTTTGAGGATTTCGAGGCTAAAGTTTACAATGGCACAGCTATCGATGGCGTAGATTTCGATCTTTCCTCCTTGGTCAACTATGCTATCGTATACAACCTATGTGGTAATCGCGAATTGAGTTGGCCAAAAAGCACTTTTATTTATAAGCCTTCGATAGATGAACCCTACTATTTTGGCCCTGTATGGGACTTTGATTGGGCCTTTACATATAATGACGGCGCGGAAGGCAAGAGCCCTTCTCTGCCCCTCTTACAATATTGGTCACCACTAAAAGGATTACCTTTCTTCGAGGCTCTATTTCAAACTATGGCCTTTCAGGATCTCTATACACAGAGATGGCAAGAATTTGTAGATCAACAACTGCCCATGCTATGGGAATTCATTGAGGAGTATGCTAATCTCATCTTGCCATCGGCGGTAGAAAATGGTGTGCGCTGGCCTGCAGAGCCAGGGCGAACAGCTGGAACATTTGATTTCAGATAGAATGTTAATACTCTTAAGGAATGGTTGGAAAATCGCATCAACTATATTTCAACTACTCCTAATTATGGATTGTATTAGTGGAGGTTGTGGCTGAGGAGGTGAGGGTCATCGCTGAGGTGGAGCATGGGGAGGTCATTTGAGGAATCACCATAATAGATAAGGTGATAGGATTGGCGCTTGGGGTATTGAGCCAAAAAGCGGCGGCATTTCTCTTGTCCATTGCAATTGGGGGTGACAAAGGCGCCATCCTCCATCTCCGTGGCTATAACCTTAATGCCACGCGGCTCGGCCCATGGGTGTATCCAATTTGCCAGGGAGGCACTCACAATCACCACTTCATCGCCCTGAGCCAGAGCCTGTGACACCACAGACATTACCTCGGGATTGAGATGCTGGTCAATTATCCCGCTAAAGCTGTCGCATAGCTCGGCCAAACGTGCCGAATCCATACCCCCAACAAACGCCGATATCAAATGCTCCTTGGCTACGCTACGATAACGCTTAATCAAGCCTCCTAAGCACAACCACGGAGAGACCTTAAGCAGCTTGGCCAACCGCCGGGTCTTATTAGGCTCAATATGCCTAAGAAAGAGCCACAAAGAATCGCCTTGCACTATAGTGCCATCAAAATCAAAAGCCCAAATTTTGACCATACCCACCAATACAAGAAATACAGAAACGCCAAAACCAACAACCCTAAAGCGCATTGCAAGAAACGATCAGTATAGAAGAGTTCGGTAGGATTTCCCGACTCTTTTTTGACCAACACCACTTGGCAATACCTCAGCACAATAGCCGCAACAATGATGCCCGACAGATAAAAATTCTCAGAGGCCGCTCTGGTGACCGGCACAGAGATGGCATAGAGAAAATATCCCAATATCACTACGCCGCTGAGAGCGCCCACGCTGATGTCTACGAATTGCAGAGAGTAACCGTCAAGCGACTTACGGTCAGAATTTAGCAACAAGTCATCTCTGCGCTTGCCCATTGCCAGGAGCAAAGCTGCCATAAAGGTGATTATCACTATCCACTGGCTCAGAAGCACATGGGCAGCTAAGCCTCCCACCCATAATCTTAGGATGTATCCAATGGCGATAATGAGGATGTCAACAATGGCAATATTTTTCAGCCCATAACAATACCCGATATTCATGGCCAAGTAGAGACCCACCACAAAGGCCATCTCTCCCCCGTCGAAAATCAATAGGGGGAGCCCTATGCTGATGGACATCAATATCACTGACAGAGCCACAGCCTGCGGGGGAGAGATGCGCTGAGCCGCCACGGGTCGGCGACACTTTTTGTGATGCTGTTGGTCTGACTTATAGTCAATCGCATCATTAAGGCAATAAACGCTGGAGGCGACCACGCAAAATATCACAAAACCAATGGCCGAGCGCCATAACGCCGATTCGTCAAATATATGGCCTGAAAAGAATGCGGGAGCAAAGACCAGCAGATTCTTGATCCACTGCTTGGGCCTGAGTAAAATTATAATATCATTTATCATTTGTCATCATTTGATGGAAACAGGTAGGGAGGATAATATAGCATTCCCTTTCCCAATTTAGAATTGACCCTCTCAATGATTGTCGAATAGGCTCGATCTGAAATTTGAAGTTCAGACCCATCCGGCACTAACAACACATTGCGGCTCCCATCGACAGAATCGCATACTGTGTAAGGAATGCCCCAATTTTCAAGCTTGTATATCTCTGAGACCCGTGGGGCCACTATCCTGACCGTATCCTGGCCAACAGCCTCACGCAGTAGGGTCACATTGTTGTGGTATCTCCGCACCCGCTCATAGGTAGGGATACTCAATACTATGGTAATCACCAACAATACTTGAATCGCCCTAATCGTAATTTTGCTTCCGCCATAAGCGAGTAAGCAATAGAATATTACGCATGGGACCATCCATAACTGGGGTATGTAGCGTGCCCATCACGATTGGGAAAAGATGAAGCAACTCAATATCACCATACACAATAGATACCCACACACCCTGGGCCATCGTCTGATGTTTCTGAAATAGGCTATGGCCGACACAATCAGCAGCAACAACATCGTGCCGCCAAATCCACCAATGCGATATTCATAGCTTATCAAAAAATATTTGGGATGGAGATAAGGAGCTATGAGATTCAACAGGAAATTGACCACACGATTGTGACCTTGGTACATTTCCGGGGTGTTAATGTCCATTATATCCACAGTGCTCTCCCCCATCAGAGGATAGAGAATGTGGCCATGACCAATATAATTGGTAATATAAGGATGGTAAAACAACACGTACAATCCTACTACCAATGAGCCTAGACCTGTGCAAGCTATAATACAAGCCTTGTACCACTGTCGGTGCCAAGCCCACCAAAACATTGCCAATATGAGGGTTACGCCCTGATAGAAAAAAGCGGTGAATTTAGTGCCTATTGCCATCAGCGTGATGCACAGCAACACATAGCACGCTATCTTATGATATCCACCAAAGCTGCCTAAAGCCAATAGGCCCACCAGCGTGACCACCAGATAACAGTACGAGCAGAAATCAACATAATATGTCGGTAATTGGCCGATGACTATCGGATTAGCGAGAACCAACAGCAAGCACCATAGGCCTTGTCTGCGGTTTAGTTGCTGGCGCAACCACCACCAAGCTATAAGTCCCGTAAGCGCAAAGAGCATAAAATTAAAAGCCTTGCCCCACTCAATGTCACCGTCCATGCACTTGCAGATGCAGGCAGCCATCACTTCGGGCAGCTTAGCATAGTGTGCGCTCCACAGGGAGGCATCTCCGCTCGGAGGCTGAGAGGCAAAGTAATTCCACCCCTCCAAAAGATAAACGATAATCTCTTGATGATAGGTATTCCCATCAGCCGACATGTCGCTAAACAGCCAACCGGCTCCCAGACAAAGTCCTATAATGGCCAAAAGCCACAGACAAGGACCGACTTTGCGCTCAAGACACCCTAGAAACAGCAGCCCTACGCCAACCGAGCAAGGAAAAATCCATGCCTCAATCCAGCCCCCACACCAAAAATCAATACTCACGCTGACCATCATTGCCGCCAATACCGTGAGCAATGCCATGCCTATATGCAAGGGCATATCCTTATTATCATCTCGACGCATATCAGAAATCAAGTGTGAGTTGGGGGTCAAGCAGGCGGAATGACATGCGATGCAGGGGCGAGGGACCGTATTGGGCTATGGCGGCGCGATGAGCCTTGGTGGGATAGCCCTTGTTGATATCCCAGTGATACTGGGGGTAGAAGGTATGGAGGCGTTGCATCTCGGCATCGCGGTGGGTCTTGGCGAGGATTGAGGCAGCGGCTATGTTGGCAAAGCGGCCATCGCCCTTGACAAAAGTCTGCCAAGGCAGATCGCCGTAAGGCTTGAATCTATTGCCATCGACAATGACGGCGCCAGGGCGCACCGACAAAGCATCAAGAGCCCGGTGCATGGCCAGAATCGAGGCATTCAATATGTTGATATGGTCAATCTCATCATGGGTGACAATGCCCACGCCCCAGGCCACAGCCTCGGCCTCAATGACCGGACGCAGAGCCTCGCGCTGCCGCTCGGTCAGCTGCTTTGAATCATTGATCAGAGGGTGATGGAAATCGTCGGGCAGAATCACGGCAGCGGCATAAACCGGCCCGGCCAGGCATCCGCGCCCAGCCTCATCGCATCCGGCCTCGCTGCGGCCCGCTATGTAGCATGTTGGTAATGGTGACAAATTGTGAGTTGTGAGTGATAAGTTGGTAGAAATGTGGATTATGATTGGCTCATCGCTTTCAACTCAGTTTGTCGACAAAGGCATAACCCATGCCGTAGCGGTTGACGATGTATTTCCCGCTCTCGCCAAGTTTCTTGCGCAAGCGCGATATGTTGGTATCGACGATGCGCACATTGGCACTGGCTTCGTCCTTCCAAACCTCAAGACAGATGTCGTTGCGTGAGAAAAATGAATTTTGGTTTTTGATCAAGAACACGAGTATGGCATACTCAGTCTTGGTGAGAGGCACGACAGAGCCGTCTTCGATCACGCGCTGCGTGATGGTGTCGATGCGCAAGTTGAGGCTTGGCACTGACAGGTCTGAGTGGACGGGACGAGGAGCTTCGGGGGAGGTGCGGCGCGGGTGACGACGCAACACTGCCTTGACGCGAGCCAGGAGCTCGCGCAACGAGAATGGTTTGGTTATGAAATCGTCGGCTCCCAGATCGAAAGCCTCGATGATAGTGTCTTCGCCCTCGCTTGCCGAACATATTATTACTGGCACCCTGCAGGTCGTTGGGTCTGCCTTAATGTCGTCAAGTAGGTCGAAACCGGTATAGGGCTGGTCTAGCGCGTCGCATATTACCATGCGTGCATTTGCCACTTCAGGCAGAGGCACATCCTTTGCCTGAGGCACTACGGCTATGCCAAACCCTTCAGAGCCCAAATTAAATTTGAGCAACTCAGTAATATTGGAATCATCATCGACCAGAATGATGGTCCCTAAGGGTCCTGTGGCGTACATTGTCTAATGCTTCTATTAAAGAATCGGAAAATAATTTCCCGATGCAAATTAAACAAAAAAATTCGTCACTACAAAAAATTTGTAATCAAATTGTATTTTAACTGTCACTAATTTTTCATACCCCAGCATTAACCTGTCAAAACGATTCCATGCCAAGATAAAACCTAACAAATGGAAACTATGGTTTTGTTCACAACTTGAATGAAAATTTTTTCATTTTGTGGGGTCGTTACGTTTATATTTTGTAACTTTGCGTACAAAACGCCGTTATTCAACGTCAAAAAGACAAAAGTCTCTGAAAAGACAATAAAGATTCTGAAATGGGAAGTGTAAAAAGTTTGGCAAAAGACACAGCCATATACGGCATGAGCAGCATTGTGGGCCGATTCCTCAACTGGTGCTTGGTGCCTCTGTACACGATGATGTTCCCCGCCGCCGAATACGGCGTGGTCACCTACGTATACTCTGTTGTGGCTCTGGCCCTCATAATTCTCACTTACGGCATGGAGACCGGTTTCTTCAGGTTTGCCAACCATGAGCGCTGGCACGACCCCATGCAGGTCTACAGCACCGCTCTGACCTCGCTGCTCGGCAGCGGCGTGATTTTCACCGTGCTGGTGCTTGTGTTCCTGCCCCAGTGCACCAGGTTTATGGAATGTGACGGCCATGAATCCTACGTAGTGATGATGGCTGTATGCGTGGCAATCGATGCCTTTACGGCCTTGCCGTTCAGCTACCTGCGATACAAGAAGCGGCCCATCCGCTTTGCCGTGCTCAAGCTGGTCAACATCGGCCTCAACATCGGCCTCAACGTGATATTCATCCTCTTGTGCCCCTGGCTGATGAAGTCGGCCCCAAGCCTGGTCGATTGGTGGTATGTCGAGGATTTCGGCATTGGCTACATCTTCTTGGCCAACCTGATAGCCTCGGTCACCACCCTGCTGATGCTGTGGCCCGAGCTGCACGGTTTCCGCTGGAGATTCTGCGCCCAGCTATGGCGCGAGATGCTCGCATACTCGGCTCCGCTGCTGGTGCTCGGCGTGGCGGGCATTATGAACCAGACCATCGACAAACTCCTATTCCCCACCCTATACCATCAGCCTGATGCGATGGCCCAACTCGGTATCTACGGTGCCAACTACAAGATTGCCATCGTGATGGTGATGTTTATCCAAGCCTTCCGCTTTGCCTATGAGCCCTTCATCTTCGCGCAGAACAAGCAGCAGGGAGCCTCGGCCGACCGCTCATACAGCGATGCCATGAAATGGTTTCTGATCGCGGCTTTCCTGATTTTCCTGGTGGTGATGTTCTATCTCGACATAATCCGTTACTTCATCTCCCCCAAATATTTCAGCGGCCTCAAGGTAGTGCCAATCGTGATGATTGCCGAGTTGATGTTCGGCGTATTTTTCAACCTCTCGGTGTGGTACAAGCTCACCGACAAGACGGTGTGGGGCATGTGGTTCTCACTGTTTGGCT
The DNA here is from genome assembly GCA_020860445.1 of Bacteroidales bacterium. GTDB lineage: Bacteria > Bacteroidota > Bacteroidia > Bacteroidales > Muribaculaceae > CAG-873. The sequence continues at coordinate 23,931 of JAJBUH010000001.1, forward strand.
TGGCCATCACAATAGGCCTCAACGTGGCATTGGTGCCGCGCTACGGCTACATGGGATGCGCCTGGGCAGCATTTTGCTGCTACGGGGCCATGATGCTCGCCAGCTATTTTGTAGGCCAATGGAAACACCCCATCAAATATCCCGTCAAGCAGATTGCCCTCTACTTCGTATTGGCTGCCGCCCTGTATGTGGTGGGCGAATACGTATTGGTATTCCACAACCACTGGGTGAACTGGGGCGTACGCGCCGTGCTGCTCGCCATCTACGTGGCTACGCTAATGCGGTTTGAGAAATTCTCGTTCCGCTCGCTGCTTCACCCCATAAAGAAACCGGCATGAAAATCACAATCCTCAGCCATAGTGATATCACCGGCGGCGCCGCCGTGGTGACCCTGCGCCTGCTCAACGCATTGCGCCAGGCCGGCATCGATGCCCGCATGCTGGTGATGCACAAAGGCTCGGACAACCCTTATGTCGAGCAAGTCGGCCCGCGATGGCGCGCCAAGGCATGTTTTCTCCGGGAGAGGGCCGGTATCTTTATGCGCAATTCATTCTCGCGCTCCAAGCTGTTTAAGGTCTCGACTGCCAATTGCGGACTGCCACTGAGCAAGCACCCATTGGTCAAGGATGCCGATGTGGTGATCCTGGGATGGGTCAACCAAGGGTTGATCTCGTTGCGTGAAATCAGCCGCATCAAGGTCCCCGTGGCTTGGGTGATGCACGACATGTGGTGCCTGACCGGCATCTGCCACCACGCTGGCGCATGCCGAGGGTACTATTACAGTTGCGGCAACTGTCCCATGCTGCACCGAGGCCGAGCCACCGAGCAAGATGGGGGCTCATGCACCGACCTGTCGTGGAGCACCCGAGCTCGCAAAGAGGCTCTCTACGCCTCAAAGCATATCACATTTGTAGCCATAAGCCGTTGGTTGGCTGAAAGATGCAAAAAGAGCAGTCTGTTGACATCAGAGACGGTAAGGGTCATTCCCAATGCCTTCCCGGTCGAGGATTTCTATATTACGCCGCGCAAATCTCGCGCCGAGATGGGCCTCCCAGCCTCGGGCAAACTCATCGCCATGGGCGCGGCGCGGCTCGACGACCCTATCAAGGGCTTGGACCTCGCTATCGAGGCCCTCAACCAGCTCGCCGACAGCGGATGCGCAGCGGTATTCTTTGGCAGCTTGAAAAATCCCCACGCCCTTGACGCGCTGCAAATCCCCTACGTGCATCTTGGCCCAATCGATGACCCCGAGCACATACGCGAGATTTACGCCCATTGCTGCGCCGTGCTATCCTCATCCCACTACGAGACACTGCCCACTACCCTCATCGAGGGCATGGCTGCTGGATGCGTGCCGGTAACATTCGGCCAGGGAGGTCAGGCCGACATCGTAGAGCACCTCGACACCGGCTACATAGCCCTATACCCCGATTCTACCGACTTGGCAGCTGGGCTGCGTTTCGCCCTAAGCGGCGAGATTCCGCCTGAAAGGCTCAGACAGTCGGTCGAGGATAAATTCGGAGCCAAAGCCGTAGCCCAGCGATACATCGATTTGGCCCATAAAATGCTCGCTGACCGCCAAAAAGCTTAATAATCGACAAGCATAATAATGCGCCACTCTTTGCGTTATCTTTTTATGAATAAAATAGTTTTCGCCACAAACAATAGCCACAAACTCGACGAGGTGCGCCAAATAGCCGGGGACCGCATACAAATCCTCAGCCTATCTGACATCGGCTGCACCGCCGACATACCCGAGACCGGAGCAACTCTCGAAGAGAACGCTCTTATCAAAGCTCGCTATGTGAGCGAGTACTACGGACTGGACTGCTTTGCCGATGATACCGGCCTCGAGGTCGAGGCTCTCGGGGGCGCCCCAGGCGTGCATTCGGCCCGCTATGCCACCGATGGCCACGATGCGCAAGCCAACATGCGCCTGTTGCTCTCCAACCTCAAGGACGAGCAAAACCGCAAGGCTCGCTTCCGCACTGTGATCGCGCTGATACGCGACGGGCAGGAGCAAATGGTCGATGGCGTTGTCGAGGGTGAAATCCTCACCGAGCCTCATGGCGAGGGCGGCTTCGGGTACGACCCGGTGTTTCGGCCCGAAGGTTGGCAAATCACCTTTGCCCAAGCCGCGCCGGAAGAGAAAAACGCTATCAGCCATCGAGGCCGCGCCACGGCGAAACTCTTCGACATACTTTTCCCAAACTCCTAATCTCCCCATCGCAAAGTGAACCGATTATTATCCATATTCATGTCTCTGCTGTCAGTGGCGGCTGCTTACGCCTCATCTGACGGCTGGTACAAATACCCTCTGGTCTCTGAGACTATCGACGACGTAGTGGAGACATCCGACAAGGTGTACTACACCTCTGGCGGAAGCCTCTTCTCATACTCAACCTCAGACGACGAGGCTTATGCTTACTCTGACCTCAACAAGCTGTCGGGCACCACTGTGACCCTCATCACATACAATTATGACAGCAAATATCTGGTGGTTGCTTATGATGACGGCAATCTGGATGTGCTGTACGACAACGGTCGAGTGGTCAACCTGCCCGACATACGCGATGCTCAAATCAATTATACCAAGACTATCAACCATGTGGCTTTTGGCGAGGGTTACATCGTAGTGTCGACCAACTTCGGCATTGTGATTTACCGTGAAGACAAGATGGAGGTTGTCCAGTCAGGCCTCTACGACAACAAGATCAACGGTTCGGCTATCCGCAACGGGCGCTTGGTGCTGTATTGCAATACGAGTGATGGCAATGGGCACTCGCTGCGTTGGGCCCCTATCACCGAGCGCCTCAATAGCTTGGACAAGTTTACATACATCTGCGGTTTCTATATGACCGACTTGAAATTCATTGATGATAACACCATAGTCGGGGTAAGCCTCAGTAACGGCAAGACGTATATGTACACAATTGACTTTGATACCAACAAATCATCGTCAAAAAGATATGACACAGCCTTGGCCTCATCGCGCCTCTACCCCTACGCCGACGGGTATTATTGCTATTCCGACTCAACTCTTAACCTGATTACCAGTGCTGATACCCCACAGACCATCAATCTGCCCGACGCTCTGAAAGGTCAGAAACTCGCATTCCGCGACAGCTCTACCAAACTATGGGCTGGCGATGAGAACGGTCTGGCGCAATATGACATATCAAGCTCTACGCCTACTGTGCTGTACGACAAGATGGTTTACCCCGACGCCATCACTGTCGCGCCCGTGGGATACATGCGCTGGTCGGCCGACGGGCAGCGCCTCTATATCTCCAATATCACCCTGTCGATATTCAAGTCTTTTGCCGGAACTAAGGACTTTGTAGACGAGTATCAGAAAACAAATATCATAGAAAACGGCTCAACGCGCGACGTATCGCTCATGAATGCATCGGCCGACCAATCCAATTCGATTAAATACCAGACCAACAATGGCAACACTCGCATGTATGGCGACCCGGCATGGATGATCGAGGATCCCGATGACCCTAACACCTATTATTTTGCCAACAACCACGAGGGCCTGTATGTAATTAGATACAATTCTACGACCGGCGAATACGAAGAAATCAATAAATTCACCGACCAGAATAGCCCTATGACCTATAATTACGGATACAAATGCGAGGATGTCAATATCGACCCCGCAGGCAATCTGTGGATGGGATACCAATATGACTCGCATTACAGCATACTTCCAGCCGCTAAGAGGCGCCAAGGCATGGAATCTATCACTACGTCTGACTGGATCGAGCACACCAAACTCGCCTCAGCCAGCTTGGACCAAAAGGATATGATGTCGCTCTTCTGCAAGAAGTCAAATATGATGTTTACATTCACCGGCCTATTCGGTGGCGGACTTGTGGCAGTGGATACCAAAGGCACTTACGATGACCCTACCGATGACACCATGCTGCAATGGTCCACATTTATCGACCAAGACGGCAACCAATTCTCAGCCCCTGACCGCATAACTTTCGCCATTGAGGATAGCCGAGGATGCGTATGGATTGGCACCAGCGCCGGCGTGTTTGAGATCACTACTCCGTCAAACGCCACCAACACGGCTATGACAGTACGACGCATCAAGGTGCCTCGCAATGACGGCACCAACTATGCCGACTATCTGCTCGAGAGCGATATAATCCTCTGGATGGCCGAGGATGCCGCCGGCCGCAAATGGATTGCCACTGAGAATTCTGGCCTATTCCTCGTGAGCGAGACTGGCGATGAAATCATTCGCAACTACACCACCGACAACTCGCCGCTCCCCTCAAATGTGATATGTTCGGTCGAGTGCGACCCCAACAGCAATATGGTGTACGTAGGTACCCCCTACGGCCTCTATACATTCCTCAGCGATGCCTCGCCAGCCCAAGAGGACTACAGCGAAATATGCGCCTATCCCAACCCCGTAAGGCCTGAGTATTACGGCGATGTCACAATCACCGGCTTGATGGAGAATACTATTGTCAAGATTGCTGATGTGGCAGGAAATGTAGTGGCGCATCTGCGCTCTGAGGGGGGCATGGCCACCTGGGACGTTTGCAACCTGTCGGGCAAGCGCGTCAAGTCGGGCGTGTATTACGTATTTGCTACCAGCAACGATGGCAGCTCATCGTCAGGTGCTGTCACCAAGATTCTCGTGATAAACTGATATATCAATGGATCTCCAGATTTTCCCACCCGAAGAGGTGATTGAAACTACCATAGAGCTCCCGCTCAGCAAGAGCATGAGCAATAGGGCGCTGATTATGAACGCTCTGACCCCGGCGGCTGAGCCGCTGCCCGGGGTGGCCCAGTGTGATGACACTCAGGCTATGGAGATGGCCTTGGCCCAATGGCGCTCGGCTGCTGGCCAGCCATTCGAGGCCAATGTCGGCCCTGCCGGCACTGCTATGAGATTCCTGACCGCTTTCTTTGCCGCTTCGCCGGGATGCGAAGTGGTATTGGACGGCAGTGAACGCATGCGCCAGCGTCCAATCGGCCAATTGGTCGAGGCATTGCGCCAATGCGGAGCCTCAGTCGAGTATGTCGAGCGCGAAGGGTTTCCGCCCTTGCGAATCGTGGGCGCGCAATTGTCGGGAGGAAATTTTGACATTGACGCATCTATCAGTTCGCAATTCCTATCGGCTCTGCTGATGGTAGCCCCGACCATGGATACGCCTTTGACTCTCAACCTCAAGGGCGAGATTGCCTCGCTGCCATATCTGCACATGACAATCGCTATGATGCAGAGCCGAGGGATAGAAATCGAGCGCGAAGGTCAGAAGGTTACCTGCCAACCGGGGGTATATCTGCAACGCTCAGGCTGCGACATCGAGCACGACTGGAGCGCAGCCTCGTATTGGTACGAAATTGACGCTCTATCGGCTGGCTGGGTCACATTGACAGGCCTCACCCTCCCATCGCTGCAGGGTGATAGTGCTCTGGCGCAAATATTTCCCAAGCTCGGCATTGTCACCGAGATCGAGGAGGGCAACGCTGTGCTGAATCCCACCCCGGAGATGCACTCGCGCCTCGACTTGGACCTCAGCGCAACCCCCGACATTGCCCAGACATTGGCGGTGACTTGCTGCATGCTCGGGATGCCATTCCGTTTCTCTGGCCTTAAGTCTTTGAAAATCAAAGAGACCAACCGCATAGATGCCTTGATGCGCGAACTCAGGAAGCTGTCATTCGCCCTCGAGGCCGAGGCCGACGGCGTATTGTCATGGGAGGGGCACCGTGTGCCAGTCAGAGAGGTGCCACCGATTGAAACCTACTCTGACCACCGCATGGCCATGGCTTTTGCTCCGGTGGCTTTGTATCTGCCGGGCATCGTGATTCGCGATGCCGATGTGGTGAGCAAGTCTTATCCCGGATATTGGGACGACCTTAAACGTGCCGGCTTCACACTCAATGAGGTCGGCGTGGAGGCAGAGTGATGGAGGGCGCACTCATTATATTATTGGTGCTGGTGGTGGTCGGCGCTATACTCTATGTACACCACCGCCTCACTTACGGCAAAGCTGAGGATAAAGCCCCTGAGGCTGAAGAAAAGCCGGTGCCCGCGCCAGCAGCCGCTGAGCCAGCTCCAGCCCAAGAGGGCCACGGCCAATTCTGCTGCGGCTTGCACGCGGTGTGCGACAAAGACCTGCCTCCCATGCCAGGCGAAAAGGTTGAGTATTACGATGACGAAGAACTTGACCGCTTTGCCGGACGCAATCCCGAGGAATACACCGATGATGAGATTGAGGAGTTTCGCGACGTGCTGCTCACTCTGCTCCCCGAGGATATCACCGGGTGGCATCGCAGTTTGCAATTGCGCGGCATAGTGATGCCACCCATTATCAAGGACGAGTTGCTCATGATAATATCCGAGAATCACCATGCTTGAATTTCTGGAATACGAATTTTTCCGCAACGCTCTGTGGGGAGTGCTGATCATCAGCGTATCGGCTGCCATGATTGGCACCTACATCATCACTCGGCGCTTAGTGGCCATCTCGGGCGGCATCACCCATGCCTGCTTTGGCGGCCTGGGCCTGGGCTACTTCCTGGGCATCAGCCCGGTGCTGATGGCGGCAGTGTTTGCGGTAGCCTCATCGATAGGCGTCGAATGGATGTCGAGCCGATTCCGTGTCCGCGAGGATTCGGCCATCGCCGTGGTATGGGCCATCGGCATGGCGATAGGCGTATTGTTCGTGTTCCTAACCCCGGGATATGTGCCAGAACTGAACTCCTTCCTCTTTGGCAATATCCTCACCATCACTCGCAGCGACATTTGGGTGTTTGCCGCCTTTGCCGCTGTGCTGATCATCTTTTTTGCCCTTTTCTACCAGAAGATACTGGCGTGCGCCTTCGACCGCGACTTTGCCCGTGTAATCCACCTGCCCGAGCGCCTCATCAACTACACGATGACCGTGCTGGTGGCAGTTTGCATCGTGCTTACAATCCGCTTGGTGGGCGTGATGCTGCTGATGTCGATGCTGTCGCTGCCGATGATGAGCGCCGAGATATATTTTCGCCGTTTCAAGACGATGATGATAGCCTCGGTGATCATTTCGCTGGTATGCTGCGTGGCAGGGCTGTTCATTGGCGCGATGGTTGATGTGCCCTGCTCGGCCATCATCGTGATCATCATGGTGATCGTCTTCACCATCCTCAAAGCCTCGTCGCCATGGCTGGCCAGAGAGTAAGGTCATAGTCCTTTGAAAAGAAAAATGGCCAAAAATTTTGTAGAGTGAAAAAAAGTTGCTACCTTTGCACCGCAATACCAAGGAAAGATGCCGGAGTGGTCGATCGGGGCGGTCTCGAAAACCGTTAATCCCTTACGGGATTCCAGGGTTCGAATCCCTGTCTTTCCGCAGCTAACAGCCAATGCCTTGAGGCATTGGCTGTTTTGCGTAGAAAAGGCAGGAAAGAGAACCCCAGGTTTGTAATCAGGTAGTGCTTTCGGAGATTTAGTCTAAATAGTAGGGTATCTTTTGACAACAAATATGGTAAATATGTTGTTAATGTAATACAAATGTAGTAACTTTGCAGTCTAAAAGATTATAGTATGGAAATAGCACTGAAACGAAATCAGAGTTTTCGCCTGCCGATTGATTTGATCGAAAGGCTAAAGTTATTGGCAAAGCGTCAGAACCGCAGCCTGAACAACTATGTAGAGACATTGTTGCTGGATGCCGCATACCATGAACCTAACGCAGAAACTATAGCCGCGATGAGAGAAGCAGAAAGCGGAGCCCTTAGGCAAGAAAAGCCTCTCGACCTATCTTCGATTGAGGCTATGGAAAAATCTATGGGTTTATGAAAAAACTCAAAACGACCACCAAGTATAAAAAAGACTACAAACGGATCCGTAACAATCCTAAGAAGGTTAAGGGGCTGTTGGATGTCCTTCGTATGCTTGAAAATGAAATACCAATTCCAGCCGAATATGACCCACACATGCTTTCAGGTAATTATGCTGGACACATGGAATGTCATATCGAAGGCGACTTCTTGCTGATATGGTTTGACCCGGATACCAATGAGATTGATTTGGTAAGGATAGGGTCTCACTCTGAGCTATTCGGATAAAAGACCAATGAACCAATCGGTGATATCTAAGAATAATCCAATATGAGAATTGACATTATAACAGTGCTGCCAGAGATGTTTGAGGGGCCGCTGAGCTGCTCGATATTGAAGCGCGCCCAGGACAAGGGACTCGCTGAGTTGGTAGTACACAATCTGCGCGACTATACCCTCAACAAGCACCGCAAGGTCGATGACTACCCATTTGGCGGCGATGCCGGCATGGTGATGCAAGTCGAGCCGGTCGACCGCTGCATCTCTGCCCTGAAAGAGCAGCGCGACTATGACGAGGTAATCTTCACAGCTCCCGATGGCGAGAGATTCAACCAGAAGATAGCCAACAGCATGTCGCTGCTGCAGAATATCATTATCCTCTGCGGCCATTACAAAGGCGTGGATTACCGCATACGCGAGCACCTAATCACTCGCGAACTCTCAATCGGCGACTACGTGCTCACTGGCGGAGAAATCCCAGCAATTGCTATCGCTGATGCAGTGGTGAGGCTGCTGCCCGGTGTGATTGGCGATGAGCAGAGCGCACTGTCCGACTCATTTCAGGATGATTTGCTTGAGCCACCTATTTATACCCGCCCCGCAGTATACAAAGGCTGGGAAGTGCCACCAATCCTGCTCTCGGGCCATCAGGCAAATATCGAAAAGTGGAAACAAGAACAAGCTCTCGAGCGCACCCAGCGCCTGAGACCCGACCTGCTCTGAGCCTATGGAAAAGAAAACAATCTGGGATCTGCAGCGCATTACCCCCGAGCAATACCGCCAAGCCGAGAAGATGCCCGTGACCCTCGTGGTCGACAATGTGCGCTCGCTCAACAATATCGGTTCGCTATTCCGCACCAGCGACGCTTTCGCCGTTGAGCGCATCATCCTGTGCGGCATAAGCCAGACACCCCCATCGCCCGAAATCCACAAGACAGCCCTCGGGGCCGAGGACTCAGTGCCTTGGCAATATGCCGAGTCATCACTCGATGCCGTGCGTGCCCTCCAAGCTCAAGGCTATGTGGCTTGCTGCTTAGAGCAAGTGCATGGCAGCGTGGCCCTGCAGGATTTCAATCCCGACCCGCAAGGCCATTATGCTTTGGTGGTTGGCCACGAGGTCGAGGGCGTAGACCCGCAGGTGGTCGATGCTTGCGACGTGTGTCTTGAGATACCGCAGCGAGGCACAAAGCACTCGCTCAATGTGTCAGTCTCAGCCGGAATAGCTCTATGGCATCTCTTCAGCAAGCTGCAACTCGCCCGAGGCCTCTGAGCCCTGGCGACAAGATTGCCATTGCCTCGCCAGCCGGTGCTGTCGACCCGGCGCTCTTCGCCCCAGCCATAGCCATGCTCGAGCAACAAGGGTGGTGCGTCGAGGTGATGCCCCATGCTATGGGCAGAAATGGCACCTACAGCGGCACATACACTGAGCGCTTAGAGGATATGCGCCGCGCTATACTGGACCCCGAAGTGCGCGCCATAATGTGTGGCCGAGGCGGCTACGGCACCGTGCATCTGCTGTCCGAGCTTGACCAATTGCCCTTAGCCGACGACCCCAAATGGCTGATTGGATTCAGCGACATCTCGGCCCTCCACGGCCTGTGGCATGCCCATGGCATAGCCTCAATCCACGCCCCGATGCTTAGAGGGCTGTGCTATGCAGCCGAGACCAGCGACCATCGTCAGACCGATGCCTTGTTTGCCATGCTCCGAGGCCAGGAGGCTCCGATACCTCTGGTGTCCTACCATCTCAATCGCCCAGGCCGAGCCGAGGGCATTCTGCTCGGCGGCAATCTGTCGGTGCTCAGCGGCCTGATCGGCACCAAGTATGACCTGCTCCGGCCAGGCTCCGTATTATTCTTGGAGGATGTCAACGAGCCAATCTACAAAATCGAGCGCATCCTGTGGCAATTGCGCCTGCGCGGGGTGCTATCCTCTCTCAAAGGCTTGATAATTGGCCAATTCACTGGGGCCGAACCGGATGCCAACCACCAATCAATCTACGATATGATCGCCGAGATGGTGAACGAGTATAACTACCCAGTTGCCTACAACGCCCCCTTTGGCCACAAGGGCCTCAACTGGCCCTTGCTCATTGGCGGACCCACCACAATAGATATTTTTTAATAATTTTGAGGGTTTGGATAGATAATCTCAGAAATTATAACTAAATTTGTGGTGAAAAAGCAACGAACTACTATCAATGTTGAATTTTACGCCCATAGGCAGAAAGATTTTGGCTCACCGAGCCACCGACGCCCTCAAGGCTGCACGCAGCCCTGAGACCAACGCCCGGGCTGTCCTCGATTGGCTGCTCTCCAATGGGCGACGCACCAAATGGGGCCGCGAACAGGGCCTGGCAGATGTAAAAACTTACGAAGAATACTCTCGCCAGGTGCCTGTGAGAGAATACGAGGATTTCCGCCCCTACGCCATGCGCATGATTCAGGGCGAGGCCGATGTACTTTGGCCCGGAGTGACCCGGCGCTTTGCCCAATCATCGGGCACCAGCGGCGGCAAGAGCAAATTCATACCCATTACGGCCGATGCCCTCAAGCATAATCATTATTATGGCGCGGGCGTGTCGGTATCAACATATCTGAGCCATTACCCTGAGTCAAGGCTCTTTGGCGGCAAAGCTTTCATCCTCGGTGGCAGTTATGCCAACGAGCTGCATCTCCCCCAGGGGGTCTACGTAGGCGACCTCTCGGCTACTCTAATCGATGACGTAAGCCCAGTGATCAATCTGTTTCGCACCCCCTCGAAGGACATCGGGCTGATGAAAAACTGGGAGGAAAAGCTTCCTCTGCTGGTCGAAGCCTCGATCAAGGAAGATGTCACCAACCTATCAGGAGTGCCATCTTGGTTTCTGACCGTGCTTAAGCATGTGCTGCAGCGCACCGGAGCCTCAACCGTGCAAGATGTGTGGCCCCACCTCGAGGTATTTTTCTATGGCGGCATATCATTCAAGCCCTACCGCATGGAGTACGAAAAGATTATGTCGCCCAGCATGCGCTACTGGCAGACCTACAATGCCTCAGAGGGATTCTTCGCCTGCCAGTCAGAGATTGGCGACGAGGCTATGTTGCTGATACAGAATGCTGGTGTGTTCTACGAGTTCGTGCCAATCGACGAGATAGGAACACCGTCGCCCCGAGCCGTACCCATCTGGGAGGTGCAAAAGGGCAAGACCTACGCCTTAGTGATTACTTCCCCCAACGGCCTGTGGCGCTATATGATAGGCGACACCGTAACCATCGAGAGCCTCGACCCAGTGAAAATCTCGATTGCTGGGAGGACCAATAGCTTCATCAACGTGTTTGGCGAGGAAGTTATGGTCTACAATACCGATGCCGCTATCGAGAAGACTTGCGCCGCCATGGGTTGTGCCATCGCCAACTACACTGCCGCTCCGGTCTATGCCGAGGGGCAGCGCAAGGGGCGCCACCAATGGCTAATCGAATGGGACACGCCCCCGGCCGACCCGGCAACTTTTGCCGCCGCCCTCGACAAGGCCTTGCAAAAAGAGAATAGCGACTACCAAGCCAAGCGCCAAGGAGGCATATTCCTCGACCCCCTCGAGGTGATCAGCGCACCAGCGGGTCTATTTGATCGCTGGCTCGAGCTCACCGGCAAACTCGGCGGCCAGCGCAAGGTACCCCGCCTGCGCAACGACCGCCAGCTAATCGATCAACTGCTTGAGTTAATGAAGAATGAAAAATGAAAAATGAAGAATGAATAATGAAAAATAAGCAGGGCAGTCGAGTGCCACGGGCCTTCGGCCCGGCGGTCCCCCTCCCCTCCAAACCCTAAAAACCAAAGACCAAAAACCATGATAAAAAAACTCATAACCGCTGCATTGGCAGTCACCCTGACCTTCTCGGGCTGGTGCGCTGCCCCCAAGTATATCTTTTATTACATAGGCGATGGCATGGGCATGGGCCCGGCAATGGCCGCTGAGCTATACAACCGCTCGGTGCTCAAGAGCCTTGAGCCTATCACCATGATGCAATTTCCCGTGGCTGGCGTGTGCATGACCTACAGCGCCAGTTCGCCTGTCACCGATTCAGCCGCTGCCGGCACCGCCCTCTCGACTGGCGTAAAGACCAAGAATGGCATGCTTGGCATGAATCCCGACACAGTTGAGGTATTCTCAATGGCCCAAGTGCTAAAGACCGATGGCTACGGCGTGGGCGTTGTGACCTCAGTCGCCCCCGATGATGCCACACCGGGAGCATTCTATGCCCACGTGCCTAACCGCTCGATGTATTATGAGATAGGAGTGCAAGCCGCTGAGAGCGGATTTGAGTTTCTGGCTGGAGCCGGACTGCGCGGCGAGAAGGACAAGAGCGGCAAACCAACTGACCTGCTCGAAATCATGGCTCAGAATGGCGTAGAGGTTGTGCGCGGAGCCAAGGAGCTGGAATCAGCCACCTCAGAGCGCATACTCCTGCTCAACAATGCCGGTACCCCAAATTACAATATTGGATACACAATCGATTCTATTCCCGATGTGCTGACCTTGCCTATCATCACCCAGAGCTGCCTCGACCACCTGCTCAAGGTGTCGCCCGACCGTTTCTTTATGATGGTTGAGGGTGGCAACATCGACCATGCCCTCCACGCCAACGATGGCGGAGCCGCTATCAAAGAGACCCTCAATTTCAACGAAGCTCTGGCCATAGCCTACGAGTTTTACAAGCAACACCCCGACGAGACCCTCATCGTGGTCACAGCCGACCATGACACCGCCGGTATGACCGTGGGGAGCCAGTTCACCGGTTACAACTCCAATGTCGGTCTAATCGACTACCAAAAGTCATCAAAGGAGACTTTCCAAAACTATTGCCACGCAATCCTCCAGTCTCGCCGCATCTACACCTGGGACGACATGAAGGAATATCTGTCCCATACCTTCGGTTTCTGGTCGCGCATACCTCTCACCGAGGCCCAGGACGAGAGCCTGCATGAGAAGTTTGAATCAACATTCCAGCTGCGCAATAGCGAGGACCAGCACACCCTGTATGCCAACTTCAACGCCTTCGCCGTCGAGGTATTCAAGATTCTCAACGACCAAGCTGGCATAGGATTCGTATCTACTGTCCACACTGGCAATCCCGTGCCGGTCTATGCCGTGGGCGTAGATGCTCAGCGCTTCAGCTCGCTCAACGACAATGTCGACATACCTCGAATAATCCTCGAAATAGCACGTCAATGAAAGTTATCAATTTCGACAATACCCCCTCCATCATGAGCCAACTCATGATGGAGATGCGCAGCGTGGAGCTCCAAAAAGACCCGCTGCGATTCCGTACTAATCTGCGCCGCGCCGGCCAAATCATGGCCTACGAGATTTCTAAGACTCTCAATTACAAAGAGGTCGATGTGCAGACGCCCTTGGACATAGCTCGCTGCCACGTAATCGACGAGCCAGTGGTACTCGCTACCATTTTCCGCGCCGGTGTGCCTTTCCACGAGGGATTTCTCAGCTACTTTGACTACGCCGAGAATGCCTTTGTGTCGGCTTACCGCAAATATAAGGAGAAGGAGAATTTTGACGTGCTCATCGAGTACCTGGCCTCGCCCCGCTTAGACGGCAAGACCCTGATTCTCTGTGGCCCGATGCTCGCTACCGGAGCCTCGATGGAACTCAGCTACCGTGCCCTGCTCACCAAGGGCACTCCCGCCAAGATACACGTGGCCTCGGTGATAGCCTCGCAGCAAGCCATCGACTATGTGGCCGACCATTTCCCAGCTGACCGAACCACAGTGTGGGTTGGAGCCATCGACGAGCATATCAACGAGCACAGCTACATCGTGCCGGGTCTCGGCGATGCCGGCGACCTCGCCTATGGGACCAAGGAATAAGTCAAAAGTCAAAAGTCAAAAGTCAAAAGTCAAAAGTCAAAAGTCAAAAGGGCCCAGCTGGGCAGTCGAGTGCCACGCGGTTTTACCGCGGCGTCCCAATTCCAAAAAACTAAAAACCAAAAACTAAATACCAATCCACTTAAACCAATCATATTATGGCTGATATCAAATGCGTAGGCCTCCTCACCTCTGGTGGTGATGCCCCCGGCATGAATGCCGCAATCCGCGCCGTCACCCGCTCGGCTATCTACGCGGGCCTGAAAGTGAAAGGTATCTACCGTGGCTACCGCGGTCTGATCACCGACGAAATCGTGGAGTTCCGCACTCAGAATGTCTCCAACATCATCCAGCAGGGCGGTACCATCCTCAAGACCGCACGTTGCAAGGAATTTGCTACCACCGAGGGTCGCCAACTCGCTTACGACAACATCAAGCGCCATGAGATTGATGCTCTCGTGGTGATTGGCGGCGACGGCTCGCTCACCGGTGCCCGCATATTCGGCAACGAATACAATTTCCCCATCATCGGTCTGCCTGGCACCATCGACAATGACCTGTACGGCACCGATACTACCATCGGATACGACACTGCCCTCAACACCATCATGCAGTGTGTCGACAAGATCCGCGATACCGCTACCAGCCACGAGCGCCTATTCTTCATTGAGGTTATGGGCCGCGACGCTGGCTTCCTCGCCCTCAACGGCGCCATCGCATCGGGCGCCGAGGCTGCCATCATCCCCGAAACATCAACCCAAGTCGACCAGTTGGCCGAACTCATCCAGAACGGTTTCCGCAAGAGCAAGAACTCATCGATCGTGCTTGTAGCCGAGAGCCCCGTCACTGGCGGAGCCATGGGTCTGGCCGAGCGCGTCAAGAACGAATATCCCGGCTACGATGTGCGCGTATCTATCCTGGGTCACTTGCAGCGTGGCGGATCGCCCACGGCTCACGACCGCATCTTGGCCTCGCGCATGGGTGCTGCTGCCATCGATGCTCTCATGGACGACCAGCGCAATGTAATGATCGGTGTCAAGAATGATGAGATCGTGTATGTGCCTTTCACCAAGGCCATCAAAAACGACAAGCCCATCAATCGCGAGCTCGTCGACACCCTGCGCCGCCTATCAATCTAATGGCCTGGCCACACAGTGGCCAGCACACTGGCCGCCATCCGGACACCTCGGCCACACAGTGGCCGGACGGTGGCCGCCATCCGGACACCTCGGCCACACAGTGGCCAGCACGGTGGCCGCCATCCGGACAACTCGGCCACACAGTGGCCGGCACGGTAATGGCCCGGCATGGTGGCGCCCATCCGGATGGCGGCCAGTGTGCTCGGCCACTGTGTGGCCGAGATATAACAAAAGAGGGCCCCGGGGGCCCTCTTTTGTTATTGTGCCAAATATGTCTTGAGCAGCTTGCTCTTTTGTCCTTTCAGGCGGCGTATGGCCTTCTCCTTGATTTGGCGCACGCGCTCGCGCGTCAAGTCAAATTTAGCCCCGATTTCCTCGAGAGTCATCTCTTGGCAACCGATGCCGAAGAACATCTTCAGGATTTCGCGCTCGCGCTCGTGGAGCTGCTTGAGGGCGCGGTCAATCTCCTTCGACAGCGATTCCTGGTTGAGGGTGCTGTCAGCCATGGGCGAATCATCATTGGTGAGGACGTCGAGCAGACTGTTGTCCTCGCCTTCGACAAAGGGAGCATCCATCGAAATATGACGCCCTGACACCTTGAGGGTGTCTGCGATCTTCTCAACCGGCACATCGAGCGAGTTGGCGAGCTCTTCAGGCGACGGCCTGCGTTCGTTCTCCTGTTCAAATTTTGACAGGGCTTTGCTGATTTTGTTGAGCGAGCCAACCTGGTTGAGAGGAAGACGCACGATCCTCGACTGCTCGGCCAGAGCTTGGAGGATAGACTGGCGGATCCACCACACGGCGTATGAGATGAATTTGAAGCCGCGCGTCTCGTCAAATTTTTGCGCGGCCTTAATCAAGCCCACATTGCCCTCGTTGATGAGGTCAGGGAGGGAGAGGCCTTGATTTTGGTACTGCTTAGCCACCGACACCACGAAACGCAGGTTGGCGCGAGTGAGCTTGTCGAGGGCCTCGCGGTCGCCTTGGCGTATGCGCTGGGCGAGCTCCACCTCGTCTTCGACTGAGATGAGCTCTTCTCGACCGATCTCCTGCAGGTATTTGTCGAGCGAAGCGCTTTCGCGGTTGGTGATTGATTTTGTGATTTTGAGTTGTCTCATAATCCTAACGTATCGATTCTTGCGTTTTTAGCCATTAGTGTGCAAAGTTACGGAATTTTTTTCAAATTCCGTCAAACTTTAACGTATTTTTCTCAGTATTATTGTACCAACGCCCTCCCAGCCCCTAAAGTTTCCTCCTTTTGCACGATTTTATTTTGTTATCTCAAAAATAGTGGTTAAATTTGTGTTCTCAACTTTTTATCCCCATCCACTACTATGGCTTTTGCAGAAGATTGCTACAAAGTGTGCGAGCGCGCCACCGCCGATTACCATAAGGCCGACCACGTCGACACCCCAATCCAGAACCCCTACGATCCGGCTCTGATTGAGCACACGCTCTATGCCAAAAATTGGATCGACGCCGTGCAATGGCATCTTGAGGACATTATTCGCGACCCCAACATCGACCCGGTCGAGGCTTTGGCCATCAAGCGCCGCATCGACCGCTCCAACCAGGAGCGCACCGACATGGTCGAGGCTCTTGACACCTATTTCCGCGAGAAATACGCCTCGGTCAAGCCTCTGCCCGACGCTACCATCAACACCGAGAGCCCCGCTTGGGCCATCGACCGCCTGTCGATTCTCGCCCTCAAGATCTACCACATGATGGCCGAGGTCAAGCGCACCGATGCCACACCTACCCACTTGGCCAAATGCCAGGCCAAGCTCGATGTGCTGCTTGAGCAGCGCACCGACCTGGAGACCGCCATCGACCAGCTGCTCGACGACATTGCCGCCGGGCGCAAGAAGATGAAGGTGTACCGCCAGATGAAGATGTACAACGACCCAGATACCAACCCAGTGCTGTATGGCGCAAAATGAGAGTCAAGCGATAGGCAACGACTTGGGGCTGAAAAATGTGCTCGTGGCGCGATTTTCGGCCCTTGGCGATGTGGCTATGACCATACCGGTGCTGTATAGCGCCTGCAAGTGCTATCCGGGGGTGCGATTCATATTCGTGACCCGACCGGCCATGACTGGCATATTCCTCAACAAGCCCGACAACCTGGTTGTCATCGGGGCCGATGTCAAGAAAGACTACAAAGGCCCCAAGGGCTTGTGGCGCCTGGCTGGAGAGCTGAAGGAGAAATACCAGATCGATGCCTTTGTCGACCTACATGATGTGCTGCGCACCAAGCCGTTGCTCAATTTCTTGCGTCTCAAAGGCGTAAAAACCACTAAAATCAACAAGGGGCGCCGCCACAAGCACGCCCTCACGCGACGCCACAACAAGGTGATGCTCCCCTTGGTGTCGTCGCGCGCCCGTTACCGCCAAGCGTTCTTCAAGGCCGGGCTGCCCATTGAGAGCAACTTCCAGGGCCTGTACGGTGCCTCTGGCAAGGGCGACCCAGTCCTGTTTCAAGACATAACCCAAGGCCCGAAGCCGCAAGGGGAGAAATGGGTGGGCATTGCGCCCTTTGCCGCCCATGCCGGCAAGGTCTACCCCATTGACAAGATGGCCGAGGTGGCCCGGGCCCTGGTGGCGCGAGGCGACTGCCGCGTGTTCATCTTCGGTGCCGGCGGCTGGGAAAAAGAGCAGGCCGAAAAACTCGAGGCCATGGACCCGCGCATCACCTCGCTCGCTGGCAAGCGCTACGGCTTTCCGGCCGAATTGGCCCTGCTGAGCCATCTCGACGCCATGGTCACCATGGATTCGGCCAACATGCACCTGGCGGCATTGGCCGGGGTACGTACCGTGAGCATCTGGGGCGCAACCCATTATTATTGCGGATTCCGCGCTTGGCACCAGAGTGATGCCGACATGGTGCAGTTGCCGCTGTCGTGCCGCCCATGCTCAGTGTTTGGCGACAAGAAATGCTTCCGAGGCGACATGCTGTGCATGGCAGCCATACGCCCCGAGGTCATTACCCATAAAATCAACGAAATACTCGACGCCCCTAATGGCTGACCCATTTGACATACGCAGCTCGCAGAGCGAGCGTGACAAAGACTTTGAGCGCGCCTTGCGCCCGAGCGCCTTTGATGCCTTCAATGGCCAAGAAAAGATTGTGGCCAATCTCAAGGTATTCGTTCAGGCTGCTCGCATGAGGCATGAATCGCTCGACCATATTCTGCTGTTCGGTCCCCCGGGCTTGGGCAAGACTACCCTATCAGGCATCATAGCCAACGAATTAGGGGTGGGCATGAAGATTACTTCAGGCCCGGTCTTGGACAAGCCGGGCGACCTGGCCGGCATCCTCACCTCGCTTGAGGAGAATGATGTGCTATTCATTGACGAGATACACCGTCTGAGCCCCATTGTCGAGGAGTACCTCTATTCAGCGATGGAGGATTACCGCATCGACATCATGATCGACAAGGGCCCGGGGGCCCGCACCGTGCAGCTGAGCCTCAGCCCCTTCACCCTGATCGGAGCCACCACGCGCAGCGGTCTTCTGACCTCGCCCCTGCGTGCGCGTTTCGGCATCAATTGTCACTTGGAATATTACGACCACCAGGTGTTGGCTCGCATCATCCTGCGCTCGGCCTCGCTGCTCGGCGTCAAGTGCACCGAATCGGCTGCCCGCGAGATAGCCCTGCGCAGCCGAGGCACGCCCCGCATCGCCAACGCCCTGCTGCGCCGCGTGCGCGACTTCGCCCAGGTGCAAGGCACGGGTGTAGTCGAGCCAGAGATTGCTCGCTATGCCCTCGAGGCCCTCAACATCGACCAGTACGGCCTCGACGAGATTGACAACAAGATTCTGACCACCATAATCCACAAATTCAATGGGGGCCCAGTGGGCCTTACCACCATCGCCACGGCCCTGGGCGAAGACCCCGGAACCATCGAAGAAGTGTACGAACCCTACCTCATCAAGGAGGGTTTTATCAAGCGCACGCCGCGTGGCCGCGAGGTCACCGCATTGGCCTATTCCCACCTCGGAATCACCCGCGCAGCCGACCAAGGCACGCTTTTCTCCTAAAATCTTACTATAAAAGGTTAAAAATTAAGAGCACAGGGTTAAGATATTTGTGTATTTGACGGAAAAATCGTATATTTGCAGGCTGAAAAATTGAAATAATTAATTAACCAATATTAACATATTTTCTACACATGCAAAGCAAAGGAAAATTGGGTAGCGTTGTAGCCGGCATCATAGCTATATTCTTGGTGCTGGTGTGCTTGTTCTACCTCTCCTTCTCGTTCGTATCTTCGAAATACGAAACCAAGGCCGACCAGTATGCCTTAGCTGTGTCGGGCGACAACGACGACGACCTTTACAACCAGGCCTACAAGCATTACATGGACTCGGTTGGGGAAGAAAAGGTGTATTTGGGTGCTTATACCCTCAACGACGTGCGCAAATGGGGCGTGGGTCTCGGCCTCGACCTTAAGGGTGGCATGAACGTCATCCTCGAGGTGGATCTCCCCGACATGCTCCGTTCGCTCTCTAACAAAGCCAACGACCCCAATTTCGAGGCTGCCATTGACACCACTTCTACTATCCTCAAGGCTAAGCCCTCGACCGACTTCCTGTCGACCTTCGTAAGCCAATATCGTCAAAAAGAACCCAACGCCGACCTCTCTGTAGTGTTCAAGGACAACCTTGTCCCCGCCAACTCTTCTGACGAGCGCGTTGTGTCAATCCTACGCGACAAGGTGCGCTCGATCACCGAGACCGCTGCCAACAACGTGCTCCGCAAGCGTATTGACCAATTCGGTGTTGTATCCCCTAACATCCAAATCCTCCAGGGCAAGGACGGCCAAGTGCTGCTCGAGCTCCCCGGCGTGAAGGATCACCAGCGCGTGCGCGACCTGCTCAAGCGCTCGGCTTCGCTCGAGTTCTATGACACCTACCGCCTCAACGAAATCGCTCAGCAGATGGGCGCTCTCGCTCAGCGCGCTATGTCGGATTCGACTGTCAACGCTGCCGCTTTTGGCAACATCTACCAGCAGATGGCTGCTCGCATCCAGGGTGGTGCCGGCAACTACGTAGTGGTTGGCTACCTGCGCAACCCCATGGAAATCTCTCACTTCAACGAGTTTGTCAACTCGCCCATGGCCAAGTCGGTGCTTCCCGGCGACCTCAAGCTCCTATGGGGCGTAACTGAGGACACGCGCACCGAGACTGTCAATGGCAAGCAAGTTGAGACCAAATTCGGTTATCCTCTCTACGCCCTGCGCACCAGCGGCGGCGAGGCTGCTCTCAAGGGCAATGTGGCGACCGATGCAACTACCAACTACGATCCTATCCGTGGCAACGAAATCTCGATGCGCATGAACGCCGAGGGCACTCGCCAATGGGCTCGCATCACCGCTGCCAACGCTGCCGACGGCAACCGTCCTATCGCCATCGTGCTTGACGACCAGGTGTACTCAGCTCCTAATGTGAACAGCGCTATCGAGGGTGGTCAATCCTCAATCACCGGCAACTTCACCATTGACGAGGCTAATGACCTTGCCAACGTGCTGAAGAGCGGTGAGATGAACGCTAAGATCAACATCATCTCTGACATGGTGATCGGCCCGAGCCTCGGCAAGGCTGCTATCGACAAGGGTATCACCTCGTTCGTTGTGGCTCTAGTGCTCCTCATGATCTTCATGATGTGCTTCTATGGTGTGATCCCCGGCTTGATCGCCGACTTCTGCCTCATTTGCAACCTCTTCTTCACTCTCGGCATCCTGGCATCGTTCCAAGCAGTGCTCACCATGAGCGGTATCGCCGGTATCGTGCTTGCTCTGGGTATGGCAGTCGACGCCAACGTGCTTATCTTTGAGCGCGCCAAGGAAGAGCTCCGCCAAGGCAAGAACTCACGCACAGCCATCAGCGATGGTTACAGCAACGCTTTCAGCGCTATCTTCGACTCGAACCTCACCTCTATTATTACCGGTCTCATCCTGCTGCTCTACGGCACCGGCCCAATCAAGGGCTTTGCTACCACTCTTATCATTGGTATCGTCTGCTCGTTCTTCACCGCAGTATTCTTGAGCCGTCTGTTCTTCATCTGGTTTGCCAAAACCAAGACCTTTGAGAACCTCAAATTCTCGACCCCGCTGTCACGCAAGATGTTCGTCAACTCGCACATCAACTTCCTTGCCCAGCGCAAGATTAGCTTCAGCGTAGTTGGCTGCCTCATCGCCATCGTGGTGATTTCGCTCTTTGCTCGCGGTCTCAACCAGGGCATCGACTTCTCGGGTGGTCGCAACTATGTGGCTAAATTTGAGAAGCCCGTCGATGTGGTTGACCTCCAGCAGAAGCTTGCTCCTGAGTTCCCCGGCGCATCGGTGGCTGTCATCACCATCGAGAGTTCAAACCAGGTGCGTATCTCGACCAACTACAAGATCAACGACGAGGCTCCCGACACCGAGGAAGAAATCGTTGCTAAGCTCTACAACGCTCTCAAGGGTGACCTGCGCGAGGGTCTGACTATGGAGCAGTTCTCAACCTCAGATACCGACTACGGCTTGGTAAGCTCGCAGAAGGTAGGTCCGTCAGTGGCCGACGACATGCGTACCGATGCCTACATCGCTGTGGTGCTCTCGCTCATCGCCATGTTCCTCTACATCTTGTTCCGCTTCCGCAATGTGGCATTCTCGCTCGGCGCATTGGCAGCTGTAACATTCACTGCAGTGATGATTATCGGCTTCTACTCGCTATTCTGGGGTGTGTTCCCATTTGCAATGGAGATTGACCAGACCTTCATCGCGGCTATCCTTACGGTGATTGGTTACCAAATCAACGATACTGTGGTGGTATTCGACCGCGTGCGTGAGAATTTGGGTCTCTATCCCAAGCAGACATTCTTCCAGACGATGAACCAGTCAATCAACCAGACCCTTGGCCGTACCATCATGACCTCGGCCTCGACCCTGT
The DNA here is from genome assembly GCA_020860445.1 of Bacteroidales bacterium. Lineage (GTDB taxonomy): Bacteria > Bacteroidota > Bacteroidia > Bacteroidales > Muribaculaceae > CAG-873. The sequence goes on from JAJBUH010000001.1 coordinate 45,942, forward strand.
TGGTGCTCGTGAGCATCTTCGTGCTGGGTGGTGACTCAATCCGCAGCTTCATCTTCGCTATGCTCTTCGGTGTGATCATCGGCACCCTGGCTACCATCTACGTAGCTTCGCCCGTTGCCTACATCACCGATGCTCGCCGTCGCGCTGCAGCCGAGAAGGCTCCCCGCGTCAAGGCTGCTAAGGCTGTAGTGGAGAACAAGAAATAAGAATTGGAACCAGTATTAAGCTGGAAGAATAAATATTTTATCATGTATAAAATTGTAGAGAGCCTGGTGCGTGAGCATCAGGCTCTCTATTCTTTCAATTATATTAAATAATGATGTAAAGATTGTTACTGCTATTGTAAATTTGCGAAACATATATTAATTTTGTGCTGTGAATCATCCGTAACTTCTTTTACCTAACCATCAAAAGACACCGCTGGAGCTTACGCCCAGGCTGAGAGAGACCCGGGCACCAGCCGTAAGAGAACTTTATTAACCTTATATTTTAAGCGATTACTATGGCACAATACTTCGGTAAATTTTAAAATTCTCTCCAATTCGAGGCGAGAGCGCCAAGA
>JAJBUH010000205.1 GCA_020860445.1 Bacteroidales bacterium
GTAGGTCACCGCCATCATCAGAGGCCCCGCAAGCGTCAGCTTGCGGGGCCTTTTCTTTATCTCTTTACTTTTGCTGAGAGCAGGCGATGGCCGATGCGACAAAATAGGCATTTGCGCGGCAGGCAATACTCTTTGCGCAGCTGTATCAAGGCCTGTGAGGTAAAGGCGTCATTTACCGGTATGCCGGCGCGCTGATAGATTTGCACGATGCCATTATTCTCAGGTTTGAGGCTTTGCAAGAGTTCTACCGCTTTTTCTTGGCGCTTGTCATCGCCCGTGGCTTGCGCGTAGGCGTACAGCACTGGCACCACCACATTAATGATAAGCACGGTGATGGATGACTGGCTCAGAGCCTTGACTGCCCCAGATGGGGTAGGCGAGAAATTGTAATGCCGCGCCCAGAATCCTTGTAAGTCCATATCAAAAAGTTTCCTTGCCTCTTCCTCGCTCTCGACTGCCAATATGCGGCTTGCCATCGGAAAACTCTTTGCCACAAACGCAGCCAGCGTAGCTATGCGCCGATGAGGCGAATTCTGTGGTCGCGTGCGGGCCATCTTCCACATCAAGTTAGGGCTTGGTGTCAGCCTAAATTTGCTGGCCATAAACCTATACTCCTCACATAGCCGCTGCAAATAATGCTCTGGCGAATTTTCCAATCCTTGCAACAATCCAGCCTGACCAAATAGCATGGCCTCGATCGACAGCAAAGAATCACTATGGCGCAGCAGATGCTTGAGCGGTGTGGTAAGCGCCAATAGCTGGAATGGCTCGGAATTGATATTGAATCCCAGGGCGCGAGCCAGAGTCACATAGATGGCCTCGGTCCAATTGCCATGATGGCGACTGACCATATCCAATACTCGGTCGGCCTTTTCATACAAGCGCTCAAAAGCCAGAGAGGTGAATGTATCGGTGAGGTAAAGGGGATTGAGGGCGCCAATCTCGTTGCCGCAGGGCAACTCGCGCACGGGATTGTTGACCATCTCTTGATAGCGCTGCGAGAAATCGGGGGCGCAGGTCATCACCATCTGCGGTATGACTTCGCCATTGGAGCGGCGTACCTCGGCATCGTCACGCTCGACCACATGCAGCACTACAGAATCGTAAGCCAGGTCATGGTCGTGGCCATGGCGCTTCCAGTCAGAGGCGCGCACATGTATCTCGATGTCGCCGGCCCAGGATTCGCCTCCAATCTGCACCTTGGCATTGAAGAAATCCGGCCCAGCATCGCGATTGAGGATGCCCGGATCGAGCACCTCGATTTTGCGCCCATCGACTGTGCGCATGTCGCTGTTGGGCTACAAGCGGTATTGCCACACGTATTGCATCAATGCTTCCATAGGGTAGATGTGAGAAATATGCACAAAGGTAGCGATTTTTGGTTGGAAAAACCAAAAATAATCCCTAAATTTGCGATGTCGAAAAAAACAGACAATCCCCAGCGATAAAATTCAACGTTAAACCAATCAAAACCAACCTAAAAGAGACTGACTATGGCAGAAATGGTGGAGGTGATCAAGCAATTCCTTGACGAATCAGAATTCAGATACGACTATAACGAGGAGCTGAAATGCTACGACTTCGGGCTGAGCATGGAGAATGGGGCCGTGCAGGTGCGCCTTGTGGCTCGCCAAGAGGATGCCTACTTTATGGTGTACGCCGTATGGGAGGGCCATCTGCCTGTGCGCAGTCTGCCGTTGGTGCTCCCCATCATCAATGAGATCAACTATCACACTAAATTCACCACTATGGCGATTGACCCCAAGGATGGTGAATTGAGTTGTCACTGCGGCCTCAACACCGACGACAGCGAACTCACCGTCAAGCAGGTGGGCGTCTCGCTGCAGGTCATAGTGAAGTGCCTTGATGACAATGTGCAAAAGATCATGCGCATTGCCTGGAGCGCTCTCGCCAATTCCGACGGAAAGCTGAATTAAGGCTTTTGGTTTTTGGTTTTTAGTTTTTGGACCAAAAACCAAAGTACGGGTCTTTGGCTTTTGGTTTTTAGCGTTTGGACCCAAAACCAAAGACCAAAAACCAAAAACTAAAAACTAAAGACCAAGTATGAGTGACAATCATTATATAGTATCGGCGCGCAAGTACAGGCCGTCGACCTTCGCCTCGGTGATAGGGCAGAAGCCGCTGACAGCGGCTCTAAAGCACGCTATCGCCACCGACCGTCTGGCCCATGCCTATCTGTTCTGCGGTTCGCGCGGAATAGGCAAGACTTCGTGCGCCCGCATCTTCGCTAAGACAATCAACTGCACGCATCGCTCGCCCGATGGCGAGGCTTGCAACGAGTGCGAATCGTGCCAAGCCTTCAACAACGGCACCTCGCTCAATATCATCGAACTCGATGCCGCATCGCACAACGGCGTTGACGATATGCGCGCTCTGTGCGAGCAGGTGAGAGTGCCGCCGACCGAAGGACGCTATCGCGTGTTCATCATCGATGAGGTGCACATGCTCACCTCGGGAGCCTTCAACGCCTTCCTCAAGACACTTGAGGAACCCCCGGAGTATGTGGTGTTCATTCTTGCTACCACCGAGAAGCAGAAGATTATCCCTACCATCCTGTCGCGTTGCCAAATTTATGATTTCTCGCGCATCACCATCCAAGATATGGTCGACCACCTCAGCTATGTGGCGACTCAGGAGGGGGTGCAGGCCGATCCTGCGGCTTTGGGAGTAATTGCCCACAAGGCTGACGGCGCTATGCGTGATGCCCTGTCGATATTTGACCAGATGGCGGCTGCCTCGATGGGCAACATCACCTATCAGCAGACAATCGACAATCTCAATATCCTCGACAATTCGTATTACCAGCGGTTGGTTGAGGCCTTCTTGGCTACGGATGTGCCAGCGGCGTTGCTAATATATAAGGAGATTAGGGACAAGGGATTTGATTCGCAATTCTTCATCAACGGCTTGGGCCAGTACATGCGCGACCTGATGCTGGGAATGAACAAGTCAACCCTGCCGCTAATCGAGGCTGCGGAGGATGAGAAGGCTGCTTTGGCGCAGATGGCAAGCAAATGCCATCCTAAATTTCTGTATCGAGCGATGGATATTTGCAACGATGCCGACCTCAACTACCGAGCCGCAACCAACAAGCAATTCCTGATCGAGCTGTCGCTCGTTAAGCTATGCCAATTATGCAGCCCCTCCCCAAAAGCTGACGGCGCCGGAGAGGGGCAGTTACGACCCATAGCCGTCGCCGCTGAGCCAGCCGAGCCCTATCAGGCTGTGCCCCTCGCAAAGAATGCGCAGCTCGCTCCAAAGGCGGCGCCGGCTCCAGCGTCATATCCTACTCCCCAGCCACAGGCGCAGCCGTACACGGCTCCGGCGCCTAAGCCGAATGTGGAGTACAGTCAGCCGCGCACAGCGGCTACGGGAGCAAAACGGCCGTCAATCTCCCTATCGATCAAAGGGACCAAGAAGGATGAGCAGACAGGCCCGGCTCAGCGATTAGAGGATAAGAATCGCTGCCAACCTTACACCCCTGAGGCATTGGTCAAGGCTTGGGAGCAGTATGCCAAGGACCATCCCACCGAGCGCATCTTGGTCAACACCATGGCTGCGTCAAAGCCTGAGCGGTTGGAGGGCGACCTGTATTTCGTGGCCGTGTATGATGCCATACAGGTCGATGCCATCAATGATGCGCGCATATCGATACTCAATTATCTGAGATCGGCGTTGCAAAACGACCGCATCGACCTCGAGGCTCGCCTCTCTGAGGGCGAATCTTCGCCCGTGACCTGGACCGAGCGGCAGGTGCTCGACCACATGGTCCAAGAGCATCCATCCCTCCGCTCTGCCATCCAATCCTTAGGCCTCACCCTGGCATAGAACGTAAGCACGTAAGCTCAACATAAGCACACCACAAGGAAATAATTTGCCCATCAGTGTGCTTCCGTAAAGCTTACGTGCTTACGTTAATAAGGGGTAGAAACGATGGAAAAGGCAAAAGGTTCACGGAATTTTAAAGATTTTGCGTTTTTTGTTTGGTGGTTTCAAAAAAAAGCCGTAACTTTGCACCGCAATCCTCAGAGGAGCATTGCCTAAACCAATCATTAATACGCTTCAATAGCTCAGTCGGTTAGAGCATCTGACTGTTAATCAGAGGGTCGTTGGTTCGAGTCCATCTTGAAGCGCCTGCAAGCCCAGCTTCCCATTCGGGAGGCTGGGCCTTTGGTTTTAATGAAAAATGAAAAGTGAAAAGTGAAAAGTGAAAAATACTCTAGCGGATGTTCACTTTTGACTTAATACTTTTGACTTAATACTTTTGACTTTTGACTTTTGACTTAATACTTTTGACTTTTGACTTAATACTTTTGACTTTAATATCATGAATCTGCTGGATCGCTTTCTGAAATATGTGACGTTCGACACACAGAGCGACGAACTCACCAATCTTACTCCCTCGACACCGGGACAGATGATTTTCGCCCAATATCTTGAGAAGGAACTGCGCGACTTGGGCCTGAGCGAGATTTCGCTCGACGACAACGGCTATCTGATGGCCACGCTTCCCGCCAACACCGAGGGCGTGCCCACCATCGGTTTTATCGCCCACCTTGACACCAGCCCCGATATGAGCGGTCGACATGTCAAACCCCGCGTCGTGCGCAACTACGACGGTCAGGATATCGTACTCAACGAGAAGGAGCACATCGTGCTCTCGCCCAAGGAATTTCCCGAACTCCTCCACTACGAGGGTCAGGACCTGATTGTCACCGATGGCACCACGCTGCTCGGGGCCGATGACAAGGCTGGCATCGCCGAGATCGTTTCGGCTGTGGAGTATCTCAAGAATCATCCCGAAATCAAGCACGGCAAAATCCGCATCGCCTTCAATCCCGACGAGGAGATTGGCCAGGGTGCCCATAAGTTCGACGTTGAGCGCTTTGGCGCCGATTGGGCTTATACCATGGACGGCGGCGAGATAGGCGAACTTGAATATGAGAATTTCAACGCTGCATCGGCCAAGGTGACATTTGTTGGGCGCAACGTGCACCCGGGGAGCGCCAAGCACAAGATGATCAACTCGATGCGCATCGCCAACCAGTTTGTGATCATGCTGCCGCGCTGGGAGACCCCGGAGCATACCGAGGGTTACGAAGGATTCTACCACCTGGTAGGCATGGAGGGTACTGTCGAGAAGACTACCCTATCGTACATCATCCGCGACCACGACCGCGACCGCTTTGAGCGCCGCAAGAAGGAGCTGGAGCATCTGGCTCGCAAAATCAACCATGAGTATCCCGATTGCTGCTCGATTGAAATCAAGGACCAATACTACAACATGCGCGAGAAGATTGAGCCGGTGATGTACATCGTTGACACTGCCGAACAGGCTATGCGCAACCTCGACATCGTGCCCAAGGTGCAACCCATCCGCGGCGGCACAGACGGCGCCCAGTTGTCATTCAAGGGGCTCCCATGCCCCAACATCTTCGCCGGTGGCCTCAACTTCCATGGCCGCTACGAATACCTCCCCATCCCCTCGATGGAAAAAGCCATGGAGACAATTGTCGAAATAGCCCGCCTAACCGCAAATAAATAAAACCACAGATAAAGGGTTTTAAAAGAAACCACAGATTTACACAGATTCCCACAGATTTTTATTTCCCAATCTAAGATACTCATATTTTAATCTGTGAAAATCTGTGTTAATCTGTGGTTTTGGCTTCCAATAGTAAATTTGTGGCTTTATGGTTGAAAATCGCGAATTGATTGTTATCACTGGTCCTACTGCTTCGGGTAAGACGGCTCTGGCCATTGAGATGGCCAAGCAGGTCGGAGGGCACGTGATTTCTGCTGATTCGCGACAGATATATAAGGGAATACCTATTGGCACAGCCGCGCCCACCCCTGAGGAGCGCGCGGCTGTGCCTCATCATTTTGTCGAGGTGCTTGACCTTGACCAGTACTACAGCGCGGCTCAGTATGAGACCGATGCTATGCGGCTGCTCGATGAGCTGTTTCAGCAAAACCCGCGCCAGGTGATGTGCGGCGGCTCGATGATGTATGTCGATGCGGTATGCAACGGCATTGACGAACTGCCCACCATCAGCGACAATGTGCGCCAGCGCGTGCTGGCCATCTATGAGCGGGAGGGTCTGTATGGCATACGCCAGATGCTGCAGCTGCTCGACCCCGCGCTTCACGACCGTACCGACCCAGCCAATCCTCGCCGCAATCTCCATGCCCTCGAGCTGTGCCTCCAGGCTGGGCGCCCGGCCTCGGAATTGCTGACAGGGGAGAAAAAGCAGCGCCCATTCAAGATCACCAAATACGCCATCGATTGGCCGCGCGAGGAGCTATTCGACCGCATCAATCGCCGCGTAGAGCTCATGATAGAGCAGGGCCTTGAGGAGGAGGCGAGTCGCGTCTACCCCCTGCGCCACCTCAACTCGCTCAACACTGTGGGCTACAAGGAGATGTTCGCCTACTTTGACGGCCTGATGGACCTCCCCACCGCCATCGCCCGCATCCAGAAAAACACTCGCGTCTACGCCAAAAAGCAGCTCACCTGGCTCCGCCGCGACCCCTCCATAACCTGGATAGCCCCCAAGGACATAAGCACCCTAAGGACCTAAACGTGAGCACGCAACCTCAACGTAAGCACACCCAGGGAATTTTTATTTCCCATCAGTGTGCTTACTTTTGGCAGGTCTTAAGGTTTAGATATTCAAAATCTTTCTTATATATTCTATTGGGGTATAGACTGGAAGCTCAGAGAATTATTTGTATTTCTTTGAGAGGTAGGTGTAGATTTCGTCTTTGTCATCGGTGACTGGAGAGATAGGGTCAGCCCCTAAGCTGGCTACGAAGGGGGTGATTTCTACCTCCGGGATGGCGCTGGTTTCCTCCTTTGGCTTCTTTTTTTAGAATTGATGGCAATGAGACAGTAACCCCTTCTATCATCTGTAAGAAATTACTAATGACAGACACTTTCGAGGGATCTTCTATGGTAACAGTGATTTGAGTCATAACAGTAAGTTTTTAACTTATAAACATTTTAGTTCTAATCGAAGTTTATTCCTAATCTTTCAGCCATAATAACACAGGGCCTTTCATCGCAAAGTTACGAATAATTTCTCTGATATAAAAACAAAAACGTAAGCAACACCCAAGGGATTTTATTTTCCCTTGGGTGTGCTTACGTTTATGGTTGCATGCTTACGTTTTTATGTGTTGCGCCAGGTGGTGCGCATTTGGGGACCGATGAGGGATTGGACGGATGGTACTAACGACCAATCGATGGGGGAAGAAAGGTAGGCAATGTTTTTGGCTACATTATGGGGATTTGCGCTGCTGAAGAGGGTGGTGGCAATGCGGGGATTGCTGACAGAGTATTGCAGAGCCAATTTCTCGATGGGATAACCCTGGCGAGCGCACATCTCTGCAGCTGCTGCGCAGGCTGCTGCTAATTCCTTTGGCGCCGGATGCCAGGCTGGAGCACCACGGCTTGAGAGCAAGCCCATTGACAGGGGCGAGGCATTGATAACGCCGATTCCATGAGATTCAAAAAAGTCGAGATAGTCGGTAAGGGCATCATCACAGAGACAATAGTGGCAGAAACTCAACACGCATTCCACCAAACCATCGGGAGTATGCTCTACCACCCATTTCAGATTTTCCAATTGCAAGTCGGTGATGCCAACATGGCCAACTACGCCTTCGGCTTTAAGTTCTGCCAAGGCTGGCAAGGTCTCATCAACCACTTGACGCAAATCCGCAAACTCGATGTCATGCACATTGATGAGGTCGATATGGTCAACATTCAGGCGCTCCATGCTTTCATAGACGCTCTCCTTGGCGCGCTGGGCTGAATAATCCCAAGAGTTTACTCCATCCTTGCCATATCGGCCAACCTTGGTGGATAGATAATACTGGTCGCGAGGAATTTCTCTTAGGGCCTTCCCTAAAACCTGCTCAGCTCGGTAATATCCATAATAAGGAGAAACATCAATGAAATTGATGTCCAAATCAATGGCGGTAAACACGGCCTCGATGGCCTCAGCCTCTTTTACGCTGTGGAATACGCCACCTAATGATGATGCGCCAAAACTAAGGCTTGAAACCGTCATGCCGGTTTGGCCTAAGGGCCGATACGTCAAGCCGGGTTGAATTTCAGATGCGGAATTGTTGAGCCTCTCCGAGGCTCGCTGGTGTGTGGCCCGATACCCCAGGTGATTTAAGGGCAACGCCCTTAAATCACCTGGGGCTAACATTGTTTCGCCTCTCCGAGGCGATAATTCACTCTGCTCTTTGATGATGGTCAAGGATGGTTCATTCATTTCCTTTCACTTTTTACTCATTACTACTACTTCTTCTTACTTCTTACTCATTACTCATTACTTCTTACTCATTACTTGCCTGGTATTCTGCTGGGGTCTGGCCGGTGTATTTTCTGAAAATGCGGTTGAAATATGAAGGGTCTTCATATCCGAGCTGGTAGGCGATGGTCTTGATGGGGGTATCTTCGGTGAGGAGGAGCAGCTGGGCGCGCTCTACTTTTTTCTGATTGATGTAATGGAGAGGGGGCATGCCCATCTCTTTTTTGAAGAGGCGCGTCAGATGGTCTTTTGAGAGGCAAGCCATATCGGCCAATTCCTCGATGGTGAGAGGTTTGGAAAGATGGGTCTGTATATAGTCCAAGGCCTTTTGCACCCTATTGTCGGTGGCCAATTTCTTAGGCGTGGCTTGGGATAAGAAGCGAGACATTAGCAAGAAGAGTATGCCGCGCGATTCGACGCGTATGCTCAGTTGGCGATGCTTATTGCGAAGGATGTTTTCGTGGAGCGTCTTGCTATTGTCATAGCTTAGGGGATTTGACTGCGGCAGTTGCATGGTAGGATTGAGGCTGTGTAGGCGCATAATGAGCTGGAGGTCCATTGGTTCGGGAAGGATTTCTATGGGAAAGTCAAATTTCTCCAATAGGCTGGCATCATGCATCTGCAAGTCCTCGTAGATATGAAGATAATAATGCGTAAACACTCCAGTGCATCGATAGCTATGGGTAGTGTAGGCCGGGATATAATACATGCGGCCTGGGCTCAGGTCATACTCGCCTGACGGTAGTATGATCTGTGCATTGCCCTCCACCACATAATACAGTCGCGCGAAGGGACTATTGACGTTTTTCCAATTCCAATCGCCGTTGTGCCGCGCCAAGCCTATGCTCAGCAGTAGCAGGCGCAGATGGTCGATTGATTGGATTTCGGGTTCTTTTTCCTCCATAATTTGATGGCTGATTTTATAGCGCAAATTAATGGAATATTTTCGGATTATACAATTTTTGTCTTCACAAATGTCGGTTTTGTCCCATCATAACCCAATATTATCCTCGAAATGTAAGCACATAATCTTAACGTAAACACTTATATAAAGAACGAATCTATCTTATGGCGTGCTTGCGTAAAGGTTACGTGCTTACATTCTTGTCGGTTTTGTCCTTACGGAGGTCGGATTTGTATTTTTCCATATAGAAGATGATTGATAATTTTGCAGCATCAGTTTCAACAGGCTATTCCCACATCGACTAATCACAATTACAAAATATCATGAGAAAATTTGGCTCATGTGCAAAAGTCCGTGGCTGAGGCTTAGCCAAAGATCATGGCGCAG
>JAJBUH010000084.1 GCA_020860445.1 Bacteroidales bacterium
GAAACGGAGGGCCACGGAGAGCCAAACGGCATTTCCACGGAGGCGCTGACGCTTAGCGGTGGTCACGGAGGCCATCTGGGCTGCAACCCTCCCAGCAGATCCGTTTTGATCCGTTGAATCCACATGGATTTAAATTTACCCTCGCAGATTAAACAGATTAAGCAGATCTGTTTAAATCCGTTGAATCCGCATGGATTTAAATTTTCCCTCGTCGATCTGTTTAAATCTGCGTGAATCTGCGAGACAAAAATTACTATGGCCTGACTGGCCCCGCGAGGGCGCGGGCGGATTTGGAAATTAGGGAGAAAATGGTTATTTTTGCGGTGACATTCCAAATGACACTGTTATGTATGACGAAGAAGTGATATATCCAATCGGCGAGCAGGATTTCAGCGAAATCCGCACCAACGGCAGCGTGTATGTCAACAAGACACATTTCATACCCAAGCTACGCCGGGCTGGAAAGTTCCTATTCTTGTCGCGTCCGCGCCGATTTGGCAAAAGCTTGCTTTTGTCAACCCTCCATTGCTATTTTGAGGGTAAGAAAGAACTCTTTGATGGCTTGTGGATTGGCGAGCATGAGCAAGAATGGAAACATTATCCCGTTCTTCATTTTGACATGAGCCGCTCCTCAGGCCAGAACGCTGAAGAGATGTCGGCATTCTTGCATAGGCGTCTCAATGAATACGAAGTTGAATACGGCTTGACCTCCAGCCAAGACGTTAAAGATGTTGGCGAGAGATTCGGCACCCTGATAAAGCGCATCAGTCAGACACAAGATACTCAGGTCGTAATCCTCATTGATGAATACGACAAGGGCATCCTTGAGACCATGGACGATAAAGCGCGGCTTGATGCCATGAGTATCGTGCTCAGGTCTTTCTTCTCACAGCCTAAGGCAATGACCCAGTATGTGAGATTCTGCATGGTGACAGGCGTGGCCCGATTTGCCAACTATACCCTCTTTTCGGGTCCTAATAATCTTTTGGACATCTCTATGAATTGGAGATTCGCCTCGATTTGCGGCATCACCCAGGACGAACTGACACGCTGCTTCAAGCCCGGCATTGCCGAGCTGGGCGAGCGCAACCATTGGACCGAGGAGGAGACTGTCGATGCGCTGCAGATGAAATATGACAGCTACAGGTTTACAGATTCTGACGAGAAGGTTTACAATCCCTTCAGCCTGCTGAACGCCTTCTATCACTGCAAGTTGGACAATTATTGGATCAAGTCGGGCGTATCGCGGGTGTTTGTCAAGTATCTGTCGCGCAGCGACTTTGATTTGATCGAACTGCAAGACCTGTGGGTCGACCGCGCTCGCATGGAGGATATCTTCAGAGAGGAGGATTCGATACCGCTGCTTTACCAGACCGGCTACCTCACCATAGTAGACACTCGTGGCGCCAACCTCTACCGTCTCGCCATCCCCAACGGCGAAGTCCGCAGCGCCCTTGTGGAACAACTGATGCCGAAATATCTGGGCATCAGTGCCAAGGAATTGCCTATGCTCCTTGACGACCTTAATCCAACTGCTCAGCCTTGATGCTCGCAGTGAGATTTGTGTCAGCGGTGGCAGAATCGATATGGTGGTTGAGACCCACAAGTATGTGTATGTGATGGAATTCAAACTTAACGGCACAGTCGACGAGGCCCTCAGCCAAATTGACACCAAAGGGTACCTCTTAAGTTGGTCCTCCGACGACCGCCAAGTCTTCAAAATCGGCATCGTCTTCAGCTCCCAACATCGCACCATCGAGGCCTGGAAAGTAGCCGCCCCCTAACCCCGGAGCGGGGTTAGGGGGCTTCCACCAGCAACCCGTAGCGACTTGCTGCGTTAGCGTGGTGGGTCCGGCGCCCCCGCGGGCCCTGAGTGTGGCCGCGCCGCCCTCGGCGCTGGGCTGTCTCCACCAGCAACCCGTAGCAATAAATTCGGAGTTGCCCCCGCTTGCTGGGGCATCAACCAGTGCCCCCCACCTGTTGGTGGCCTAGCAAGCGGGGTCCCCCCAAATTAAAAGAGCCCTCAGCGACCCGTATCCGCATGGCCTCCGTGTCCACCGCAACGGCTACGCCGCCTCCGTGAAAAGGTTAACCCCTCCGTGCTTCTCCGTCCCTCCGTGGTTAAAAAATCCCGTGGTTGTCAACCACTTGTGTTTCTCACCACCGATGACACTTTTTCTAACCACGGAGAGACGGAGGACCACGGAGAGCCATCTCGGCCTTCCCACGGAGGCGCTGACGCTTAACGGTGGGCACGGAGGCCATCTGGGTGCAACCATCCCAGCAGATCTGTTTAAATCCGTTGAATCCGCATGGATTATAAATCCCCCTCGCAGATTAAACAGATTAAGCAGATCTGTTTAAATCCGTTGAATCCGCATGGATTTAAATTTTCCCTCGCCTATCTGTTTAAATCTGCGTGAATCTGCGAGCCTTTAACCCTCATTTCAAATAGCCGATTATGGAGACCAAAGATATCAACCCTAAACCCTCGATGGCGCTGCGGCCAGAGGACGAGCCGATCGACCTCTACAGCCTGCCGAGCGAGGAGCTGCGATTCGCTGTCATTGCCATCGAGGAGACAGCCAAACGCTACGGCATCCCCGCGCCCGAACTGGTGGCGCGTCTGCAGCAGCAAGGGCTCATTGAGGGTCGCCTCTGGAAATATTACGACTTGCTCCACACCCAAAGCCGCGAATACGTGGCCGATGACCTGATGGAGTGCCTCCTAAACAGAGAAAAGAAAGCCGCCCTCTAACCCCCGCAGCGGGGGAAGGCTACCGCCTGCTGAGGGAGCCCAAATTGAAACCCGAAGTGAAAACCCAATCCGGATGGCAGTCCCCCCCTGTGGGGGTTAGGGGGCTACAATTCGGATGGCTACACCCCCGGCTGCGGGGGCTGGGGGCCGATAATCATGAAAGAATATATCCTACAGCGCAAGATAGCGCGCATTGTGGCGGCGATAGCTCTCAAGGAGGGCATATCACAGGCTCAGGCCCTATTGGAGTTTTATGGGAGCAAGGTCTACCAACTTCTCACCAATCAGTCAACCGAACTCTGCCTCATGAGCGACGCCTACATCATCGACGAATATTTCCTCCGGAAATCCACACCCTAATTCCACCAGCAACCCATAGTGACGTGCTGCGTCAGCGTGGTGGGCCTGGCGCCCTCGCGGGCCCTGAGTGTGGCCGCGCCGCCCTCGGCGCTGGGCAGTTTCCATCAGCAACCCGTATCCGGATGGCTACCCCCCCCCGCTGCGGGGGGTGGGGTCTCCACCACGGAGAAACGGAGGGCCACGGAGAGCCAAACGGCTGAAACACGGAGGCGCTGACGCTTAGCTGTGGTCACGGAGGCCATGCGGCAGCAATCCTATAGGATTAAAATGAGCATATCAACATTAAAGAGTGAGCAGTGCTGCGGATGCAGCGCATGCGAGCAGATCTGCCCGCAGCGGTGCATCGAGATGCGCCCCGACCGGCGCGGCTTCCTGCACCCGCATGTCGATGCCAAGCTGTGCACCGAGTGCGGAGCTTGCGAACGGATATGCCCATTCCTCCATCCCGCCGACCTCAAACAGCCCGTGCAGCGCTGCTACGCAGCCTGGGCCAAAGACCCCCACACCCACCTCACCTCCGCCTCCGGCGGCGCAGCCACCGTCCTCGCCCGCTCCGTCATCAACGATGGCGGCGTAGTCTACGGTGCCTCATTCATTGAAGTCAAAAGTCAAAAGTCAAAAGTCAAGAGTGATGACGCTAATATCCAGCAGGTTGCCCCTGACTTGGCTCTACGGCATATCCGCGTTGACAACCTCGACGACTTGCCGCGCCTGCAAGGCTCCAAATACGTGCAAAGCTCGACCCAGGGCGTCTTCGCCCAGGTGCGTGCCGACCTGCGCCAAGGGTGCCGCGTGATGTTTGTCGGCACTCCATGCCAGACCGCCGCCCTCAAGAGCTATCTGCGTAAACCCCACGACCGCCTCCTCCTCATCGACCTCGTCTGCCACGGCATCCCATCCCCCAAGATGCTCGCCTCCCACATCCGCCACCTCACCTCTCACCTCCGCCCCTCAACCCCCATCACCTCCATCCGCTTCCGCTCCCAAGACCAGCAAATCCTCGCCCTCGACGCCCCTCAGGGCCCAGTGTATGAGAGTAAAAGCTGGGAAGACTCATATTCCTCGGCATTTCTTAGCGGTTGGTCATTCCGTCAAAGCTGTCACCACTGCCCCTTTTGCGCAGAGCAGCGAGTAGGGGACATCACCCTCGGCGATTTCTGGGGCCTCGACCACTCAACCATCCCTGACTGCCCCCAACAAGGTGTCAGCCTCATCCTCACGAACAATGCAAAAGGCCAATCGGCCCTCAAGGATATATCCACTCATATAACCCTCCACGAGCGTCCATATTCAGAAGCCCTCGCTGGCAATCCCCAGCTCCGCTTCCCAGTGGCAGCATCTCGCTTATCCAGCCTATTCGAGCATCTTTTCCCAACTTTCTCCTTTGACCACACTGTCTTTCTTGTCCGTGCAACGCGCAGACTTGTAAACCTTATCAAACGATAAACCGATTTCAGGTAATAATATGCTATCTTCATCTAATAAACGCATAGCCAAAAACACCGTGCTACTCTATGTGAGAATTCTATTCTCACAACTGATTGCCCTCTATACCTCGCGCAAGGTTCTTGAAATCTTGGGGGTAGAGGATTTCGGAATCTATGGGGTCGTCGGTGGCGTTGCCTCAATGCTCACCTTCCTTAACGGCACTATGGCTGCAGCTACGAGTCGTTACCTGGCGATAGAGCTGGGCAAGAACGACCTCAAAGCCTACAATCGAGTTTTCTCGATGGCTGTTATCATCCATATTGTCTTAGCTTCGATTATCTTTATAGGGGGCGAGACATTTGGCCTTTGGTTCCTCAACCATCATCTGGTTATACCAGAGAGCCGACTCTATGCCGCTAATATAGTCTATCAAACTATCATCCTCACTATGGTAGTAGGGATAGTACAGACGCCATATTTAGCCTCTATTACGACTTATGAACACATGAATATCTATGCCTATGTGGGCATGGCTTCTAGTCTATGGAATCTGGTATTAGTGTTTATCCTCGCATTTATTACCGGGGTAGATAGTTTGGTGTGTTACGGCATTTTATGCATGGTTGGATCCCTAGCATGGGCAATAATTTACCGCATTTACTGTCTTCGCCATTTTTCAGCTTGCCGGTTTCATTGGAAGTGGGATACTTCCCTCTTCCGCTCGATGTTGAGCTTCTCGGGTTGGAATATGTTGGGGGCGCTCTCGGCCACTTTTCGAGGACAGGGTGTGGCTATAGTGGTCAATTTGTTCGGAGGCCCAGTAGTTAATGCTTCCATGGCAGTAGCTAATCAGGTAAAGGGAGCAGTGACCGGCCTGGTGGGAGGATTCAGTGGAGCCATCTCACCTCAAATCACTAAGAATTACGGGGCTCAAGATTACCAGCGCTTACATAGATTGATATTGACAGGATCGAAGCTTCAATATTATCTTTTGTTGATATTAGCAGTCCCTGTAATGCTCGAGGTCCCCTATCTGTTAAGTATATGGCTGGTAGAGGTGCCACAGTTGTCTATTCCTTTTGTAAGAATTGGAATGTGGGATTGTTTGATAGGATGCTTGGCTGGTCCATTGGTTACGGGATTGTTGGCTAATGGCAACATCAAGGTTTATCAAATCTTCATTGGTGTGATGCTGATGCTTAACCTCCCCATCTCTTATGCTTTTTTGAGGTGGACCGACTGTAATATTACAATAGTATCAGTGGTATCAGTGGTAATATCAGTATGCGCAGTTCTTGGCCGCATGGTCTTTGCTCGCAAGATGATAAAGCTTTCATTCTGGCTCTACGCTCGTCAAGTCATCCTACCAATCCTTATGGTATCGGCCCTGTCGATGCTGATTCCCTCATTCCTTCACTCCCTCCTCCCCGAGAACTTTATTCGTCTAGTTATAGTAAGCCTATCATCCCTCCTCTTCACTTCCTCAATCATCTATCTCCTTGGTCTCACCTCTGACGAGAAAGCCATTGTCAAAACCCTCCTCCAATCGGTGCTCTCCCGCTTCAAACTCAAATCTGTTCAGACATCAGAGGCGTAACGTAAAAATCTATCTATGGCAACGAAAACATCGCTCCATCAATCGAGGTATTCTCTACATAAATATTGGGGGAAGAAGCCATCAAAGGGGCTGCGGCCTCTGATTGATAAGTATTCCTCTGAGGGAGATGTGGTGTTGGATCCGTTTGCTGGGTATGGGGTGTTTTGTTGCGAGGCTTATCTGAAGGAGAGGAATGTGATAATCAACGACCTCAATCCCATTGCAAATCTGATAGAGGCTGTCCTGTTAGAGAAAAATATTGACTTAGGTCTAACCCTACGATTTTGGAATGAGATTAAAGGTGAGTATAAGAAATATATAGACAATTGGTATTCCATAGAAATAGACGGTGAATGGTACGAACCCATATCTGTGCTTCGTAACAACAAGGATGTACCTCTCATGTTCACCTTCCGCAAGGGCCAAAAAACCTTGACTAAAGATATACCCCCAGAGGTTGCCAACCAATTCTTAACCAAAGAGAATGAGTATCAAATAGAGGATTGGTATCCAACCCAACTCCTAATTGAGAACTCAAGGATTTCGGCTCGGCCGGGGATGAGAGTAGCAGATGTGTTCACTAAAAGGACATTGGCTTGCCATGCGCGTCTGTTATCCCTTATCAAGAAATACTCTTCGGGCAATGAACAAGACCTCCTGCTACTGGCCTTTACGGCTAATATAGCCAATTGCTCTAAGCTGGTGCCACCAATCAAGAGCAGGGGCGAAATAGCTCAGGGCGCATGGATGACTGGATTCTATATCGGAGAGACCTATATTGAAAACAATGTCCTCCACTATTTCGAGAATCGCCTGAGAAAAGTCATCAACGGCAAAGAGGACTTTCTTAACGAGATGGCTTCCAATCTATTCTCGAGCCCGAATCGTAACTGGTACCGCATCACCAATGTTGACGCGAAGAATCTGAATATAGCCGATGAATCAGTTGATTACGTCTTCACTGACCCTCCCTACGGCGACAGCGTGCCATATTTAGAGCAAAGCATCTTATGGAATGCTTGGATTCAGAAGACTCCTCGCTATGATGATGAGGTGGTCGTATCCGACAGCGCAGTCAGGGAGAAGAATATTGTGGCTTTCAGTCAGGATATCCATCGAGCAATCTCAGAAATTAGGAGGGTGTTGAAGCCTAATAAATTTTTCTCTTTGACATTCCATTCTCTTTCGGGTTTGGAGTGGAGAGCTGTCACTAATGCGTGCATTCAGAATAATTTCAAGGTCGTGTCTTTTGAATGGTTGGAGCAAAAGACCTATCCTCCCCGCCAGCTTAACCGAACCAAATCGATAAAGGGGGATGTGCTGGTCACCTTTGTTAAGGATACCACTGAGACCCTCGGTCAGGTATTTGACGATCAGGATTTAGAAGCCAAGATCATTAGCCATATCCTCGGCCTACTCGGACAAGGCATCAATGACACAAACAGCATCATGATGTCGATAATGGAATGGATCCTCAGGGCCAGGATTCTTGTAGGTGATGTTGACATCTTTAAAATCCTAAACACCCACTTCATCATCGATAGCGATGGTCGGTGGTATAAAGCAGCGTAAAACTATGCAACGAGACTTTACATATTGGGAAGACAAGTTCAAGAGGCAAGACCTTCTCGAATTCACTTCTGATTTGACAGGACTTCTTTGACTTAAGTTAAGATCTATCATTCGGAAAGATATCCTCAAAGATTTCTTGGCGTACTCTAAAATATCTATAAATGCCACCAAGCTTGAGGATAGTTTTGTCGAGCTCTACTATTTGTTGGTGCCAAATGTAGGCCATTCCTTGACTCTTTTGGACAATTTCTCCAACCAAGAAAATCAGAAGCTTCTCAATCAGCTCGATGAGAAAACATTAGTGGCAGATCTTTACAAGGTACAGTCCTTCAAGTGGAGTGGGGATTATACTAATTCTTTGGATAGGTATTTGGTCGAACATTACGTAAAGGCAATTTCTTCTTATGATGAATTGATACGTAAGCTCAAGACAGATATAAGCGCTGATGTATATGGCTATATAATGAATAGCTGGTATAATCATTGGACTTCTATTCTGATAGAATACATATTCAAGAAGCATAACAAGGTTACTGCAACCGTTGGCCAAATCAAGAGCTTGGATTTCTTTGTTGACCATATACCTTTTGATTTGAAGGTCACATATCTCCCACACGGATATATCCAGATAGTCAATCAGGAATTGGGGTTCCCAAAGGAAATCTCCTACCTGAAAAAGGAAGCCAAACGTTATGGAGTCTCTTACGACAAGGATGCCCCTGAAGATGTGGTACGTTATCAGATAATGGAAAGGCTTAAGGACATCAACACTGCCGAGTCTCAAAAGGTGCTGGGCACAGTGGATGAGAGAAGACGTTCCATCTTGCAATATTCATTGGCCAATAAAAAGAGATTGGCAACTTGGCTCTATGAGAACCAAGGCCCAATGAGATTCGGTACAGAGAATCGCCTCTATCTTGTCCTCGTAGACAACACGGATTGGGATAACTCTTGGAAACTAAAGAGAAATATTGACCTCCTCACTCCCAAAATCAACGAATACTTAGATGCATTCTCTTCCACTCAGTTTGAGAACTTTAAATTGGATTTCAAGTATAGCGGAAGAATTTACCCCACCTATGCAGATATCCTATTTATAGTCAAAGAGAAGTAAATCGTTAACCTGACACCCGCGACGCTCTGCTGCGTTAAACAACCCTAAAAATGACCCCGATTTTATCGCTTGTTAATCTTGGACGGTGAGAAACCGCTCAAAATTAACAAGCGTAAAATTGGGCGCTTACAATTGAATTAAATACTCAAATAAATGAAAATCGGACCACCTCGAGATTACATCCTTCTCCTTGTTTTTGTTGCCCTATTTGGGCTGGCAGGGCTTTTTATGATTAAAGAATTATTGTTTCGTGGCTCTATAGCTTTTAATCCCTTTATCATTGCCTATATTTTTTATATGGGTGCGAAGATAACTAAAATAGGTCTATCTAAATATGAAATTACAGATTGGACTTTAGAAATTTATCAAAGAGATCTTAAAGGGAATAGGGTACATCGAACTATTGATATAGAAGTTCTTTCAGTTCAGCATACATCAAGGCTTATGTTACCATTGTTTAAACAATTCTACACAGTTCAAATTCGAAAAGAAAATTCAGATGATCTCATCATACTCAAAGGTATCCCTAGCGATACTGATGTAAATGATTTAATTCGTAAGGTACAGAAGAATTTATGGAAAAGAGATGATAAGGTTTAATGCGGTAAGCGTCCAAGGCTCTGGAAGTTTCCAAATGGTGAAAATGAAAAACTTTGTGGCGTTAACGGGGCTCATGTGCAAAAGTCCGTGGCTGAGGCTTAGCCAAAGATCACGGCGCAGCG
>JAJBUH010000110.1 GCA_020860445.1 Bacteroidales bacterium
GATTTACACAGATTCCCCATGGTTGAATCTGTGAGAATCTGTGTAAATCTGTGGTTCAGATTCATTGATGATAATTTAAATTTAAGATTGTGTTTTACTTAGGATTTTTCATTTTTAATTCTTAATTTTTAATTTATCAAGATGGATTTCCAAGCAAGAAAACAACTCGTCATTGATCGCTATGAGGCGCTCGTGACCCGCAAAAATACCCCCATCGAAGGCAATGGCATCTATTGCCGCTACGAGCACCCGGTAATTACTGCCGAAATGGTGCCTCCGATGTGGAAATATGATTTTAATCCCGAGACTAACCCATTCTTTGAGGAGCGCATCGGCGTCAACGCCACTCTCAATGCCGGCGCTATCAAGATGGGTGGCAACTACCTGCTGGTGGTGCGCGTCGAGGGCAATGACCGCAAGTCATTCTTCGCCGTTGCCGAGAGCCCCAACGGCGTAGACAATTTCCGTTTTTGGGAGCGCCCTGTCACTCTGCCAGATACCGAGGACCTGGCAACGAATGTCTATGATATGCGCCTCACCCGCCATGAGGATGGCTGGATTTATGGCCTATTCTGCGTTGAGCGCCGCGACAAGTCAAAGCCTGGCGACCTCTCGGCCGCTACCGCCTCATGCGGCATCGCTCGCACCAAGGATCTCAAGCACTGGGAGCGCCTTCCCGACCTGAAGTGCAAGTCGCAACAGCGCAACGTTGTGTTACATCCCGAGTTTGTCGACGGCAAGTACGCGCTCTATACCCGTCCGCAGGATTCATTTATCGACACTGGCAGCGGTGGCGGCATCGGCTGGACCCTCATCGATGACATCACCAAACCCGAGGTGACTCGCGAGGAAAAGATTATCGACGAACGTATCTACCACACCATCAAAGAGGCCAAAAACGGCGAGGGCCCACACCCCATCAAGACCCCTAAGGGCTGGCTCCATCTGGCTCACGGTGTGCGCAATTGCGCCTCAGGGCTGCGCTACGTGCTGTACATGTACATGACTGCGCTCGACGAGCCTTGGCGCCGCATAGCCGCACCGGCCGGTTATTTCATGGCTCCCGTGGGCGAGGAATATGTGGGTGATGTGATGAATGTGCTATTCTCCAATGGCTGGATTGCCGACGAAGACGGCCGCGTGCTTATCTACTACGCTTCGTCCGACACCCGTCTGCATGTGGCTACCTCAACCATCGACCGCCTCGTGGATTACTGCCTCAACACCCCGCAGGACGGCCTTACCACCACCCACTCGGTCGAAACCATCAATGCCCTCATCGACCGCAATATCAACTTTTTAAATAAATAAATGAAAAATGAAGAATGAAAAATGGAGTGTGGGGGTGCTAAATAGATAATATTTTGTGTTCTCTCTCCGTTTAATAATTTTATTCCACCACTCATTTTTAATACATCATTCTTCATTTTTCATTCTTCATTTTTCATTCTTCATTTTTCATTTTTAATTACCTAGTATCATGGCAACTTTAAAAGAAAAATTGGGATATGCCTTGGGTGATGCCGCATCGGGCGGCATCGTCTGGAAAATTATGTCGATAGCCTTTCCGCTATTTTTTACCAACATCTTCGGCCTGGCCTTTGCTGATGCCGCTGTGCTGATGCTGGTGGCCCGTATGTTCGACGTGGTCACCGACCCAGTGATGGGGAGTCTGGCCGACCGCACTCGCTCGCGCTGGGGCACATATCGCCCATGGCTGATATGGGGTTCTATTCCTTTTGGTTTGGTTTTCGCTCTGCTCCTCTTTACCCCCGACTTGGGCCCGGTGGGCAAGCGTGTCTATGCCTATGGATTATACCTGACCATGATGGCTATGTATACCCTGGTCAACGTGCCTTATGGTTCGCTGCTCGGCGTTATGACCGAGGATGACAACGAGAAAAATCAATTCTCGTCATTCCGCATGGTGGGCGCTTACGCAATGGGCTTTATCACCCTCTTCTCGTTCCCCTATCTCCAGAAATGGGTTGGCGGCTCTGAGCAACATCAATATGCTGTGCTCGGTGCCGGTTTCGGCATCTTCGCCGCAGTGCTGACCCTTGCTTGCGGATTGATGACCAAAGAGAGAATCAAACCCGTACGCGCCGAAAAATTCTCGTTCAAGCAATTTGCCGACCTGTTCCGCAACAAACCCTGGGTATACCTGACCCTGATAGCCATCAGCACCAACTTCTTCAACGGTTTCCGCTACGCTGCCGCTGGCTATATGATTCTCTATTGCCTCGGGGGCGATGTGACAATGGGCAGCTTCATTATCAACTATACGGTGTTTATGGCTTTCTCTGAGGTCACTTGCATGATTTTTGGTGGCCTGTCGCCAGCTTTCACCAAACGCATTGGCTCAAAGCGCGGCGCATTTATAGTAGCAGCATTGATTTGCACCGTTTGCTCAGTGCTGTATTTCTTCATCCCCATGGATCCGGCCTATATCTGGGTGATGATTGGCGTGCTGGTGCTTTCAAGCGTGGGCGTTGGCCTATACTCACCGCTGCTATGGTCGATGTACGCCGATGTGGCCGACTATGCCACTGAGAAAAATGGCGTGTCTTCGACCGGCCTTATCTTCTCGTCGGGCACAATGGCTCAGAAGCTGGGCACCGCTGTCAGCGGTTCGCTCATTGCCCTCTTCCTCGGTCTGGCTGGCGCAAGCATGATAGCTGATGAATTTGGAAATCTCTCGATTGACCCGGCTTCGATCAACGATTCGGTCAAGACTATGATATGGTCGCTCTTCTCACTCTTCCCCGCTGCCTTGGCTCTGATAATGTGCGGTCTGGCCTATCTCTATCCTATCCGCAAAGACATCAAGACCAGCGTTCCAGCCACTACCGAAGAAGAAGTTTATGCTTAATCTTCCTTCTTACTCATTACTTCTTACTCATTACTTCTTACTCATTACTTCTTACTCATTACTTCTTACTCATTACTTATGTTTAGTGATTTTATCAAAGAGGTACGCATGTGCCTCACCAACAACATTCTCCCCTACTGGTACGAGCAGATGCTCGACCCATGGGGCGGATTCTTCGGGCGTCGCGACGGCACTGACTGCCTTGAGCGCGAGGCTCCCCGAGGCGCCATCATGACTGCCCGCATCCTGTGGGCTATGGCAGCGTCATACCGTGTGCTCGGCGTGGAGAAATACCGCGAGATGGCCGAACTCGCCAAGCGCGAAATCATCGACAAATTTTACAACCCTGAGTATGGTGGCGTATATTGGAGCATTGATGAATCGCGCAAGCCATTGGATACCAAGAAGCAATTCTACGCCATCGGATTTGCCATCTACGGCCTGTCCGAATTGGCTCGCGCCACTGGCGACACCGAGGCTCGCGACATGGCCATGCGCCTATTTCGCGACATTGAGAATTATAGCCATGACCATAAGAATGGCGGTTACATCGAGGCTCTGACCCGCGACTGGCAGCCCATCGAGGATATGCGCCTAAGCGAAAAGGATTACAATGCCTCGAAGACGATGAATACCCATCTGCATATCATCGAGCCGTACACCAACCTGCTGCGCTGCCTGCATCCCGGCTCTGAGCAGTACAAGGAAGTTGCTAAGGCCACGGCCCAGCTGTTGCGCCTATTCTTTGACAAGATTGAGAAGGAGCGCGGTCATTTGGGCCTATTCTTTGATGATGAATGGAATCGCCAAGACCACATCATCAGCTATGGCCACGACATCGAGGCATCGTGGCTGTTGCTCGAGACAGCCCAAGTGCTGGGCGATGAGAAACTGCTCGAGCGCGCCAAGCGCGAGACTCGCCGTATGGCCATGGCTGCCCTTGAGGGCCGCTGCGTCGATGGCTCTATGATCTATGAGCGTCATGCCTCGGGCGCTTATGACAATGACAAGCACTGGTGGGTACAGGCCGAGTGCGTGGTGGGCCAGTTGTGGCTCTACCGTTTCCACGACATGCCCGAGCAGCTCGAACGCGCCTACCAGACATGGCGCTACATCGTCAAGTATCTCATCGATTTTGACTGGGGCGAATGGCACTGGAAGGTCAATGCCAATGGCGAGATTGACCACTACAGCGACAAGGCTGGATTCTGGAAATGCCCCTATCACAACTCGCGCATGTGCCTTGAGGTGATTGAGCGTCTGAGCGAAATCGCCCCAGCCAAAGCCGAGCCTCAAGCTGTAGCACAGGAAGCATAAGATATACAGGAAAGATTGTTTTAGGTAGTCAGAACCCCAAGCCGACGCTGTGCGGCTTGGGGTCCTTTCTATTCCTCGTCTTCTTGACTTGCTCGGCGGCGCAGCCGATGGATCAATCTGTCCATTCCAGTGGGGTCTTCGTCAGTGAATTCCCCGTCGGGGCGCCCAGGCAGCGGATACTTGCCGTCATAGGATATGCGGTCTTTTTTGGTTAGCATTTTGCCGTCCTCTGGGGTTTGGTAGTCAAATATATCCTTCTCGATGTCAGAGAGTTCGACATCGAGGTTGAGGTTGTCAAAGAGGTCTTCAGTCATCTGCTGATCATGGCAGAATGTCTCAAACTCGTTCACCTCGGCCTCGCAGCGCCTAAATGCCAGGTGGATTCGGTCTATAGCCTCCTCGAGGGTAGGTATTTCTTCCTCTGGCTCAGCAAATCCATAAGGCTCCATAATCATACCGCCTCCCCACTTGCCGTGGAAGATTTGGTTCTCGACCACTTGGGTCACCAGTTCGGTGAGAGTATAATGGGTCTCAAGATCGTATTCTTGGTCGTTCTCATCAAAATCGATCGATGGCTGGGCCACCACATGCGAGATTACCACTTGGGTGCATGATGAGTTGCAAAAACAATAGCAACCCGAGATTCGGGCCTTGGCCATTTCTTCGATGGCAGCATCGTCGATGGGCACAGCCTTTACGTTGTCGCCCACCATCCTCTTGACCATCTTGTCGATTACGACATCGTCCAAGCGATCTTCATAATATTTTTGCCATTGGCGCTTGCCTTTGCATCTCTCTATCTCTGCCTCAAAGGCATGGATATAGTCGGGAGAATTGAGGGCACGGCTCAGGCGCTTGTGCAGCAATGTACCCTGGCGCACACATTCCTTGACGAAGTAGCGAGCCAGAAATTCATAATCCTCATCCTCGACCGGTGGATAATACATCATATTGGGCCAAGATTTGGCTCTCTCCAAATCTTCGGCCGAGACAGCTGGGTCTTCGTATTCGCCCTCAAAGGCTGTCACCACTTCGCCGGTATCGATATTGAGATAGGCTGACATTCCCGCATCTATCGCTCTGGAGATCAACTCCACTATTTCCCTTAAACTCGGATTGTTCATCTTGCACTGATTGTCTTTATAACCGTAATTATTCCATTTCTCGTATCTCCCGCAAATTTAGTAATTTCTCCCCAATCCTCAAAATTTTCACCCCACATTAACCCATAAATATTGGATTTCCCCTCATCGAGCCTCGGTGAGGGGTGTGAGAGCGTTATAAAAAACTAAAGGGGTGGGGTTGGGTGTTATAATAAGGACACACACCCTAAACCGCTATTATGGAAGATTTCAATCTGATTACGCCCACGCTGCTATTCTCGGCCGTGTCGCTGATAATGCTGGCATACACCAACAGATTCCTTTTTTACGCCCAATTGGTGCGCTCGCTCAAAGAGAAATTTGACTCGGGCGAAGGTCCCGCCAAAGTCACCGAGGCACAGATACGCAACCTGCGCATCCGCCTGCGCCTGACCCGCAATATGCAATTTTTCGGCGTCGGCAGCCTGCTGATATGTACCCTCACCATGTTTCTCATCTTCATCGGCCTCCGGCCCTGGGCCATAGTGGCGTTCGGCGTTGCCCTTATCCTCTTTATCATCTCCCTGGCCCTCTCAGTATGGGAAATCACCCTCTCGACCAAAGCCCTCAACATACACCTGCAGGGCCTCGGCTACAGATAATCTGAAACATTTAGCGAAAAGGTGTGCTCGTTAACAAAAAAATCACTACTTTTGCAGTACCAAAATCTACAAACCCAAGACAAAGATATCATGACTATCCTCAAAGAAGGCAAAAAGGTCGGAATCTGCAGCGACCATGCCGGCTACGAACTCAAAGCCATCGTGGAGGGATACCTCCAGTCACAAAACATCGAATACCACGACTTCGGCACCTACAGCCCCGAGAGCTGCGACTACGCCGACTTCGCCCACCCATGCGCCATCGCCGTCGAGAGCGGCGAGTGCTACCCCGGCATCGCCATCTGCGGCAGCGGCAACGGCATCAACATGACCCTCAACAAGCACCAAGGCATACGCGCTGCCCTCTGCTGGGAGCCCGAACTCGCCCAGCTGGCCCGCGCCCACAACGACGCCAACGTCCTGGTCCTCCCCGCTCGATTTATTGAGCCAGAGGTGGCCCTCAAATGCGTCGATGTCTTCTTCTCAACCCCCTTTGAGGGTGGCCGTCACCAGCGCCGCATCGACAAAATACCCGTCAAGTGAGCCAAGCCCACCCTATGGAATGGGCTAAGCTCATCAACGACACACGCTTCGGCCTCGAGGACTACCAAGACCCCAAGAAAGGCCTCGGCCGAAGCGACTTCCGCCGCGACTACGACCGACTGGTCTTCTCGTCGCCCTTCCGCCGCTTGCAAAACAAGACCCAGGTGTTCCCCCTCCCGGGCAGCATCTTCGTGCACAACCGCCTCACCCACTCGCTCGAGGTGGCTTGCGTCGGCAAGTCGATGGCAGACCATGTCAGCGCCTCGCTGCGCCAGAAATACGCCTCCGAGCCTTGGAGTCACAACCTCGCCGACATGGGCGACATTGTGGCTGCTGCCTGTTTGGCCCACGACCTGGGCAATCCGCCATTCGGCCATTCGGGCGAGAAGACCATCAGCGCCTTCTTCCGCGAGGGCGCCGGGGTCCAGCTCGAGAGCCAGATGTCGGCGCGCCAGTGGCAAGATTTCGTCAACTTCGATGGCAACGCCAACGCCTTCCGCCTGCTCACCCACCAGTTCAATGGGCGCCGCGAGGGCGGCTTCGCCATGACCTATTCCACCCTGGCCTCAATCGTCAAGTATCCCTACGATTCCTCCCACGCCGGTGGCAAGGGCAAGTTCGGATTTTTCTGCTCCGAGCGCGATAGCTTCCTGCGCGTAGCCGAGACCCTGGGCATGAAGCGCCTACCCCAAGAGGATGGCACCATCGTGTATGCGCGCCATCCGCTGGTCTACATCGTCGAGGCTGCCGATGACATCTGCTACGAGGTGATGGACATCGAGGATGCCCACAAGCTCAAGATCCTGTCGACCCAGGAGGTGATCAGCGCCTTCCTCGACTTCTTCGAGGGCGAGCGCCACCAGCGCATCATCACCGTGATGGACCGCATCGATGACCCCAACGAGAAGATTGGCTACTTGCGCTCGTGTGTCATCGGCCAGCTCGTCGACCGTTGCGCCGAGGCATTCATCAGCAACGAGCAAGCCATCCTCGATGGCACATTCTCGGGCACCCTGCTGCAACAGTTGCCCGAGCGCGAGCGTTCGGCGTTTGCCCGCTGCAATTCGCTGTCATGGAGCCGCATCTACAATGCGCCCGATGTCGTCGACATCGACTTGGCCGGTAATCGCATCATCACCTTCTTGCTCGAAAAGTTGGTTGAGGCTGTCACCCACCCCGACCTCTACTATTCGCGCCTGCTGCTGTCGCAGGTGCCGCAGCAATACGATGTCCACGCTCCCGAGCTGTACGACCGCCTGCTGGCTGTGGTCGACCATGTGGCCGCCATGACCGATGTCTACGCCCTCAACCTCTACCGCAAACTCTGCGGCCACTCCCTCCCCGCCGTCTGAACGTAATGAATTAAAGCTATCCCCACACTCCGTGACCTCAGGCACCGCTTCAGCGGTCTCTGTGACCGAATTGATAAGCATATTATCTAAAGAAAAAGAAAGGCTCCGAGGCCTCCGTGGTCCTTCGAGTCCTCCGTGTTTAAACTTAATTTTAGATTTGAAACTTCCTTATTAAGAGGTTTTGTAAAAAAAATAGTGCCATCAGCATAGGAAGAGTGCGTAGCACGGCTCTCAAGCGACGTATTATCAAGAAGTTTTGTAAATTTTAAGGGACAAATAGTGGATATATCGAAAAAAATTCGTACCTTTGCGCTTGAATTTTCAAATCAATATTTACTAACCCCGTTTAACAACTCAAGGAATGCACCTGACTACTGACCAAAAGGTAGAAATCTTCGAGAAATACGGTAAGGGCAAGACTGACACTGGCTCACCCGAAGCACAGATTGCTTTATTCTCGGTCCGTATCGCTCATTTGACTCAGCATCTGAAGTCAAATCACAAAGATTATACAACTCAACGCGCTCTGAAGATGCTCGTAGGTAAGCGTCGTCGTCTGCTCGACTACCTGATGCGCAAAGACATCAACCGCTACCGCGCCCTCATCTCGCAAAAAGAGCTTGGTATCCGCAAGTAAGCCTCATTCCGGCCCGCTTAAGGATTACACCTCATCAAAAGCCATCCGCCCCAACGCGAGCGGGTGGCCTTTTGATTTTAAACCCTTTCCTCCCCTCGGTTGTTACTTTGTCAAAACCACTTTTGACTCTTGACTTAATACTTTTGACTTAGTAGCACTTTTGACTTTTGACTTTTGACTTTTGACTTAAACTCATGTTTCGGTTCAAGCAATTCTCAATCACTGATGCCAACTGCGGCATGAAGCTCAGCTCCGACAGCGTTCTGCTCGGCGCCTGGGCCGACATGGCTTCGGCCCGACAGATTCTCGATTTGGGATGCGGTTGCGGCGTCCTCGCTCTGATGTGCGCCCAGCGCAGCCCCGACGCTTGCATCACAGCCATCGACATCAGCCCCGAGGCGGTTGAGGCTACCGAGACAAACGCCCATGCCTCGCCGTGGTCCGATCGCATTCAGGCCCTCAAGGCCGATGCGCTCTCCTTTTCGCCCGTGCATGAGCCCGACTTCATAATATGCAACCCGCCGTATTTCTCCACCCCTCTGACATCGCCCGATGCGCTGAGGGCTACCGCTCGCCACGGCTTGGGCCTCTCGCCCTCGTCGGCATTGGCTATGGCGGCGCAATGGCTTGCCCCGGGCGGTTCGGTCGCTATGATCACCCCGGCCGATGGGGCCAAGGAGATAGTGTTCCAGAGCGAACTCAACCGGTTGCATCTGCGTCGCCGCTGCGACGTGGCATCAGTCGAGGGCAAGGCTC
Source organism: Bacteroidales bacterium (assembly GCA_020860445.1). Classification (GTDB taxonomy): domain Bacteria; phylum Bacteroidota; class Bacteroidia; order Bacteroidales; family Muribaculaceae; genus CAG-873. Next base: position 9,222 of record JAJBUH010000110.1, read on the forward strand.
CGTCGCGCATCCTGTGGCAATTCAGCCTCACCGATGGGCCCACCGAGTATTCCTACCTGGCCATCCGCCTCGCCGCCGGCGCCTATTCACCCCAATACCAATCCCTCACATCCCCGTATTACCTCAAGAAATTTTAAGTCAAAAGTCAAAAGTCAAGAGTCAAGAGTAGAAATTACATTTCGGCTCTTGAATTTGACAATACCCCCCTCTCCATCCTTTTTGACTTTTGACTTTTGACTTTTGACTCTTGACTTTTGACTCTTGACTTTTGACTCTTGACTTTTGACTTTTGACTTTTGACT
>JAJBUH010000053.1 GCA_020860445.1 Bacteroidales bacterium
AAAATATGTCATAAAGGCAAATAGGGAGCCCAATCGCCATCTGGCGATTGGGCTCCCTATTTATCTTGGGTAGGATTCCTAGGCATCCTAGGATTCCTACTTGATTAGATTAGGCTGGTTGGATGGGCAGGATGCGGCGGGCGAGGGTGCGGATGCCTTCGCGCAGCTTGCTGCGCGATTCGCCGGGATTGGAAGCGGCCAGGCGCATCTCTACGGCAAAGGCCACCAATGCATCACGCAGGGGCTGCAGGGCGCCAACGGCGAGCTGCATCTTCTTTTCTGCCTCATCGGTAAGTTTCTGCCAATCAGCGCGTGTGAGTCGCGCCTTGGCCATCTTGGCCAGATAGGGACGCAGTGCGTCCAATCCGAGATGCCAACCCGAGGGGGCTATGCCACCCCACCAAGCTGCCCAGCTGTGGCTGTCGGCTTCGGCCGGGGTAGACTCCTCAAGTTCGCGATTCAGCTCATAGTCAGCTGCATGGGCCAGCACAAACGGGTGCGAAGCCTTGTAGGCAAGCTGCAGAGCCAGGTCGATACGACCCTCCTTGACATATTTCCTTACTCGCGAGGCTGATACTGGCTGTCCGTTAATCTCGAGACGCGGAATCTCCATCACCTCGATGGGCAGACTGCGCTTCATCTCCTCGTTGTAGGCGCAAGTCAAAGGGTCGGTAGGCTCGGTACCAACCACGCGGGCCGAAACGCCAAGAGCCGGGATGATATGATGGGCGAAGATGTCGCAGTCGAGCTGGATGTGAGCGCGAGCGACCTCTGAGGCCTCTTTGATAAAGTATGTCGGGAAGGTAGCCTGGGATATAACATAGTCGCTGCCCTCGAGCACGGCTACATTGTTTAGGTCCTTGACTCCCTCCTCGAGGATTTGTCGCCGCTCCTGGTAGGTGTACTCCGACTTGTCTTCCTTGACGGGGATGATGTAGAGGAAGTCAAATCTTTTGGCGGCTGTCTCGATCAGATAGCGATGGCCGAGGGTCATGGGGTTGCAGTTCATCACAGCCACGGCTGTGCGACCGCCTCGACGCTGGCGCATCAGGTATTCGCAATATGTGGCGATGCCGCTGCGGTTGCTCTCGAGCAGCACCGCACGGTCGCTTTGTCCGATGGGTGAGAATGACAAGAAGCGGAACAAGTTTTTGTATTCCGGCTTCGTGTAGATCATGATGTTGGATATTCCCTCGGCATGGGCCGCAGCGAGCACGTGCTTGACGAGCCCGTTGGTAATACCTTTGTCGCGGAAACCTTGGCACACGGCGATGCACTTGATGATATTGCCATCAAGTCCGGCACCACCGAGCAGTTGCCCGTCGGCGGTGTAGGCACCGAAGTACTCTCTGGGTAGCTTCTCGGTGCTAAGGCCCGTAGCTGCAAGCAGCTCCTCCACCTTTGCGCGCTCTGAAGGGGAGGCAAGGGCCACTCGGCGGATTCGAATCGAGCTGTCCATAGTCTTTCTCCTTTCTTTAGTTGTTACTCCGCAAATATAGCCATTATTTTTCCATTTTCCAAGCTTTATTTGAAAAACAAATAAAAAAAGATATTGCTTAGTACCCTAAATAAAAAATGTAGCGCCTCTCCGAGGCGCCCGGGAGGGAATATAGCCAACCCCAGGCTGGCAGGTCGCTTTGCTCCCTACCAGCCTGGGGTTAACCAAGTTAAGCCTCTCCGAGGCTATAACGAATAAAAAAAGCCCGCCGGGAGGCGGGCTTTTTATGGAGGGGTGTGGGGATTATTCGACGATACAGATGGCTACGCGGTTGAGCTGGTAGGGATCCGGAGCCTGGAACGGCTGGTAGTCTTCGTTCTTCATGCTGTCGACGATCATGCGATCCTCAGAGATGCCATAGTTCTTAACAAGAGCCTTGGCAACTGCCTCAGCACGCTGCTTAGCGAGACGTACGTTGATAGCCAGTGTACCAGTGTTGCGGTCAGCATAACCGGTGATCGAAACCTTGGTCTCGGGGTTAGCCTTCATGAACTCGGCGATGTCGCGTACCTTTTGCATCTCTTGGATGGTAATCTTCCAGCTGTTGATCGAGAAGAATACATCGCGACGCATAGTCTCGGGCATCACAACCTGTGCTGATACCTCGTCGACCTGTACGGGCACCTCTACGATCTTCTCCACAACGCGCTCGATAACCTGAGGCTCGTGGCGCACTACGCGCTTGGTGTAGCTCTGGCCGAAGGTGTACTTGACACCGGCGAGCAGGTTGAAGTACCAGTCAGCATTTTCAGCCTTCTTTGAGTTGTAGTGGTCGTTGAGGAAGTTGGCGTTGAACTCAAGGCCGATTTTCCAGTTGTCGTTGAGACGGAAGTCGAGGGCTGCGCCCAAGCGGCCGAGCAGACGGGTGTGGGTACCGTCCCAGATGTGCTGCAGACCGGGCAGGTCGCTGTTGATAGCCTTGATCATCGAGTTGTACTCGTTGGCGCCATCATTGCCCCAAGCGATGTTCATGCCGATACCGGCGAAGATGTTGAAGTCACAGAGACGCTCGGGGTTGTAACCGCCGATAGCGTTGGTGACGTTGAAGAGCACGTCAACTGCGGGAGCTACATATTTGTAGTGCCAGTATTCGCGACCGTTGTCGGGATAGCGGGTCTTGAAAGCCTCGGCTGCCGAGTTGGTCTCGGTGGGCCAGAACTCCTCAGTGCCAACGCTCTGCCATGAGCCGATGCCCAGGCGCACTGCCCAAAGTGGGCTGAACTGACGACCCACAGTGATTTGGGTGTTGAATCGTAGGAGCTTACCGAACGATCCCTCGCCCAGAGTCTCCTGACCGCCTGCCTGCGCCTGGACGAACCAGGTGGGGTGGAAGTCATATTCTACGCTTTCCTCAGCCTGTGGTTGGGCTGCCATAGTGAGCGAACCCATAGCCACTGCAAGAGTAAGCAATGATTTATATATTTTCATTGTTGCAATATCTCTTAGGGTTATTTAACGTTGACGTAGTACTTGCGGGTTGATACAAATCCGTGGTAGTCAGCAGCCTGATAGAAGATTTCGTAGGTGTAGTTCTTGCCAGTTTCGAATCTGAATGCTACAGTCTGGCGGTCGCCGTCGAATACGGTGTCCATGAAGTATTCAGCATTGTTGGCAGCCTTGAGGGCAGCGATGCATTCAGCGTTACCGTTGGCAGCGCTTACAGTGCGGTCGTCTTCCTTGTAAACGTTGGTGATAGCTACATACTTGCGATATGCGGGCGAGAGGAGCTCAGCATTGTAGGTAGTAGCGAGCAGGGTAGCAGCGCCAGTAGATGAGTTCCAAACCGAAGGAGCAACCTGTGAGGTAGACAGACGGCCAACCTTGCCATTGCTTGCGTAGAGCATGAAGCACTGCATGTAGTGGTTCGGGTCTTCGAGCAGCGATGAGATGCGGTTGTAAGCTGACTCAAACTTGCTGTAGTAGTTCTCGAACTTGTCGGTGATCGATTGGATCTTGCCGTTAACCTCGTCCTGGAGGTTCTTGATAACCTCTGAGAGTTGCTCGTTAACGTTCTCCTCGAGAGAAGCAAGCATGTCGTTGAGCTCTGATTCAACCTTGTCGATCATAGCGTTGACTTGATCTTGGAGCTGGGTAATGATGCTTTCAAACTCACCAGTCAGTTTCTCAAGGTCAGTGTTGATTTGAGAAACAACTTCGTCAAGGGCTTCCTTGATCTTTTCGGTAATCTCGGTGATTGATTCGATTTCAACGTCTTGGTCTACGTGGATAGGACGTGTTTCAGTTTCGATTACGTCGCCAGTTACAGGATCAACTTGGGTTGGGAAGTCATAGTATACCCAGAAGTCAAGGTGTACAGTACCGCTGATGTCGTCGAATTTGACGGTTACATCGATGGTCTCGATATCGAGGTTGTATTCGATGTTTACGCGGTCGATATCCAGATCGTCAATGTCGAAGTGTATGTTCACATCACCAAAGTCGAAAGTGAGGTCGCCCAGGAGCTGATCGAAGCTGGGGATAGTGGGCATGTACTGAGCCAAGTTCTGGCCAGCGAGGGTAGCGTAGCCGAGAGGACGGAATGTGGCAGCAGCCATGTTGAACTGAGCGTAGCAGCTCTGGGTGCCATCGTTGTCTTCCCATTGAGCCTTGAGGCCGTAAGCAGGCAGCGACGAGTTGTCGGTGATGGTTTGGTAAACGAGAGCGCCTACCTTAGCCATGTTGCTGAGAGTGCGGTTCTTGAGAGCGTCCTTAACGGCGGTGCCGAGACCCTCTTCGAGCATAACGCGTACTTTAGGCACGTCGCCTACATTCATCGAAGCGTCAGCTTGCCAGAGCACTACATCGTCGTCGCTGGTTGAGCGGCTGGTGTGGCCAAACAGGATTTCTTTGTTAGCGGCCTTAACAGGGTTGGCGAGGGTAACAGGAGCCTCTTCGCCAAGGCTGTTGATAAGCGAGAAGTTGTAACCCGAGGTGAGGTCGAGCTTAGCGGGGTTGGCGGTGAAGTAAACCGAGCCCATGTTGCCGTTGCTGGCCAGGAGGGTGGTGTTGGCGTCGATGATTTGCTCGGGCTGGGTGTTCAGCAGGGCGATTTGGTCAGCGGTCAGCAGTTCGGTATTGCCTTCAGCCAGTTTGTAGCCGTAGTTGAAGTTGATCTCGTGGTTGTCGTTGTTAAACAACGGGAAGGTCAGGTTGTGCTCAGCATAGCCATAATAGTTGAAGAGGATCATGGTCTGCACGTCGATGGGAGCTGAGAGGCTGCCGAAGACGGGGCTGGTCACTTGATTAACGTACATGCTGGTGATGCGCTTCTCAAGGTTCTCGATGCGCTGGATAGGCATTTGTTCCAGGAGGGCGTCAACCATTTCTTGGAGTAGAGATACTTGATTCTTCAATGGGGTAAGAACCTCAGTGTCGATATCTCTGATCAATTGATTGATGTCATCAATTTGGTCTTGGAGCTCTTGGTCAGCAGCTTCCATAGCCTTGGTCAGGTCTTTCTCCATTTGGTCGAGCTGATCCTTGAGAGCTTGCATGTCGGTGTCATAGTTGGCAACGATGTCCTTGATTTCAGGCACGATGTCAATGAGTTCTGACAGTACTGACAGCTGGGTCTTAGCCTCGCTGATGTCATCCTTCATGTCAGCGATGTCCTTTTGGTTCTGAGTGACGATGGGCTCAAGGTCGTTGTACTTTGTGCTCAAGTCATCATAGCCGCTCACCAGGCCTTGTGCACCATAGAGGGTGTCCTGGATCTTAGCAAAATACTCAGCCAGTGTAGTTCCGTCGCCGGTGAGGTTCTGGATTTCCTCGATAGCAGCAACGAGTTCTGCGATGGCGTCTTTGTTACATTCGCATGTTACGAGGTCTTCGATCAGTGCCTTTACTTCAGCCTCTGTCACGTAACCTTTGCCGTCGACATAAGCTTTTGCATCAGCGAGGGCTTTGTCAGCCTTAGCCTGTGCGTCAGCCTCGAGAGTGGTCTGGAGGCTTTGGAGTTCGGATTTGAGCTGGGTCAAGGTGACGTAGTCATTCTGAAGCTTAGTTCCGAGTGACAGGTACTGATCCTCGAGTGTGTTGTACATGTCCTCATCAGTGTCCTTGCACGAGGTGAAGCACCCGGCAGCTGTCACAACGAGGGCCGCAACCAGAAGAGAATTTGCGAATTTCAGTTTCATCTCATTGTAAATTAAATTGTAAATATTGATTGATTGTTAAATAGTTGCTGTGTGGGAGGCGCATTAGCCCGGGCTCGGGCGTTGCGCGCAGGCGCATGGCTTTTTGATTTGGTAGTGGTTGGTTTGTCAGGGGAGAAACGTGGAGTGTTAGGTTGGGTTAGACGTTTGAGGTTAGAAAATAGTGTATGAGATTCTGAAGTTAAGCACTGGGTAGACCTTTAGGTGCTTGGCGAAGCGCACGTAGCGGCCTACTTTGCCATGGATATCTTCGACATCGGTCGATAGGTTGACGGTTGGCACATCGATCAGCTCTCTTGAGATCTCGTAGCCGTCCTCATCGTAGGTGATGTCGTAGAGCGCATAGTTTTGGTTGTTGTGGGTAATGATCTTGGGCTTGCCTCCCCAGAAGAGCGCTCCGGCATCGATGCCGAGCTTGAGTTTCTTGTCCTTGGTGAGGTGAGTCGAGTACCCAGCTCCAATATAAGGTTTGAAATGGTTGACATACATGTTGGCCTTGACCATGCAGTTCTCGTCAGGCTCCATGATGTAGTTCTTGCCAGCCTCCCAGAACTCGGTGGTGTTGGTGAACTTGCCGAGGTTGACGCCGACGCGGCCGTATTCGAGGAACTTGGCCCTCAGCTCGCCGCCCACCTCTGGGTCGATGTATGTATTGTTGTATATGGGTTGGTCCATGTATTTCTTGCCCACAAAGTAGTCGTACATGGCGTTGTACATCACTACTCCCACCAGGGTCGGCATCTCGTATATGGTGTTCTCGATGTGGCCAATCTTTGACGAACCCCACTGGAAACCAGCGGTGATGCGCCAGTGGTCGTTGTTGGGGATGGGCTTGAAGCCGAGCATGAACTTGAAGTCGATCATGGTGCACTTGGCATTCATCTTGATGCGGTCGTCAATCTCAACGCCCATAAACTCCTTCATGAGCTCTTGCATGCGCGAGAATTTGCCAGTGTTGAGGCCCTCGGTGTCAAACGATTCGAGGCCGAAGGTCATAGGTATGTTGAAGCGCGGCATGTAGCTGAAGCCGGCCCTAACATCGAGCCATTTGGTCACCGGGGTTGACACGTCGAGGCCGAGGCCGGTGGTGCCGACGTTGAGCCCGAGGTCCATTGTCGTGCAGAAGGGGCTGAAGAGGGATTCTTTGGCTTTGGGCGCAGACACAGTCTGGGCGAAGGCTGCTATAGGAAGCAGTCCGAGGATCCAAGTCAATAATATGCGAGTGGTTGTGGTCAAGCGGTGAGCGGTTTTTGGAAAAACTACCTACTAATAAAACTTAATCGGCTAAAATTGTTTGCTACTGTTCAAAAATTGTCGTAATTTTTAAGTTATAGTTTTGGAATAAATCGATTCAACCGCAAAGGTAAGAAAAATATTTCAAACAATACACACCTTTTAAGAAAAAAAATGATTTTGTTTGCAAACTGTGCCATCGAGGGGTAATTTACAATTGCAAACAGAGCCGCTGGCACGGCTCATAGCCATAAAGCCGCAAGGCCATAAAGCCGCAAGGCCAAGCGGCTCCGACAAAGGAGCAAAGGAGCAAAGGCGCAAATAGGGGGCCAAAGGAGCAAAGGAGCAAAGGCGCAAAGAGGGCATCTTTGCGCCTTTGCACCTTTGTGCCTTTGTGGTGGCCAGTCGGCCCAGGGGGGCTCCCCCGCAGGCGGCAGCCTCCCCCCCCCGCTGCGGGGGTTAGGGGGCAGCAGCCGCGCAGGCGGCAGCCAGCGCCTCGCTGAGGGTGGGGTGCCCGTGGATGATCGAGGTGGCAATCTCGTCGACGGTGGCGCCTTGCGCCATGCAGGCGGTGGCCTCGGCTATCAGGTCGGCTGCGTGCGGACCAATGATGTGCACGCCCTGCAGCAGCCGCGTGGCCGGACTGTAGATGACCTTGACAAAGCCTTCGCCCTCGCCCATCGACAGGGCCTTGCCGTTGGCGGCAAACATCGACTTGCCCACCGCGTAGTGGATGTCTTCGCGTTTGCACTGCTCCTCGGTGAGGCCGACCATAGCGCACTCGGGGATAGTAAACACTGCCGAGGGGATATAGTCGATGTCGACATCATCGCCCATGGCGATGCGAGCCTGGGCCGCGGCGGCATGTGCCAGCATGCAGCGGCCATTGCAGTCGCCCACGGCGTAGACGCCGGGAGCCGAGGTGCGCATCTCGCTGTCGACCTCGATGAAGCCGCGCTCGGTGACATGGATATCGCTCTCTTCGCAGCCCTGGGGCACCACCGGCTTGCGGCCTACGGCCATGAGCACGGTGTCAGCAACCACGCGCTCGTCGCCCTTCTTGCCAGCATAAGTCACGGCGAGGGCCTCGCCGTCGCGGCTGATCTCCTTGACTTGGGCTCCGACCACGATCTTGATGCCTCGGCGGCTGAGGGTAGTGCGCAAGCGCTTGGCAACCTCTTGGTCGAACGGCGGCAGTATCTCCTTGCAATACTCGATGACCGTCACCTCAACGCCAAAGGCTGCCATGATCGAGGCAAACTCCATGCCGATTACGCCGCCGCCGATTACGGCAACGCTCTTGGGCAGCTCAGTGAGGGCCAAGAACTGGTCGCTATTGATGGCCAGGTCGGCCCCGGGGATTGGCAGGGTAGCGGGCTTGCTGCCGGTGGCGATGATGATCTGCTCGCCGGCGTATTCCTCGCCGTCGGCTATTATATAAGGTAGGCGCGTCTCCTCGCAGGTGTCGGGGCCGCAGACCTCGCTGGGAGCGGGGTGCAGCACTGCCTCGTGGGGGATGACGGTGACGTCGCGCAGCAGCTGGTCGATGCCCGAGCGCAGCTGGGTCACTACGCCCTGGGTGCGCTCGACGGCTGCACCGTAGTTGAGCTTGAACTCAGGGACGTCGATGCCGAAGGCGGCATCAGACTTGAGCTGGAGGATGCGGCCAGCGCTGGCGAGCAGGCACTTGGTGGGGATGCAGCCACGGTTGAGGCAGGTGCCACCAAGCTGCCCCTTCTCAAACAGGGCAACCTTCCTACCGGCCTTAGCGGCCTCAGCCGCTATCTCATATCCACCCGGCCCCCCGCCAACAACAATCAAATCAAAATGTATCATAACAAGATTTTTTTAGACAGAAACCACAGATTTACACAGATTTACACAGATTATGATAGGGAATCCTAGACGGAAACCACAGATTTACACAGATTTCCACAGATTGGGCTGCGGGTCCAAGAAGGAAACCACAGATTAACACAGATTTCCACAGATTGGGCTGCGGGTCCAAGAAGGAAACCACAGATTAACACAGATTTCCACAGATTGCCATGGAATTTATTGATCCCATAGAGGCAGGTACTATCTAAGGAATCTGTGTAAATCTGTGTTAATCTGTGGTTAAAGTCATTATTGTTAATCTGTGGTTAAAGTTCATTATAATTAAAAATTTTGTTTTCCTTATTCTTTTGTTCATCAAGGATAACCCTTCTCCATTTCAAAGAATCTTCTCCAAAGTTGATGAGTAAGGCTAGACGCAAACCAGTTCCTTTTAGATAATTGATAGTTTGTGCCATGTGTTCATCAGCAAGACCTTGGACGGCTTTTAATTCTACTATAATATTAGTATAACATAAAAAATCTGGATTGTATTTATGTTTAAGGGGATGACCCTTATAGTATACTGTCATATCAGATTCCCTCTCAAAGGGAATTTGATTCTCAATCAATTCAACTTCAAAGGCATCCTGATATACATATTCAGTAAATCCTCTGCCTAAAGTACGATGTACTTTCATTGCTAAACCAATAAGGTTATATGTTTTCACCTCATTAGGTATCTCCATCTATTTATAGGATTTAGTGAATGTTATAGTAATTTGTTGA
>JAJBUH010000267.1 GCA_020860445.1 Bacteroidales bacterium
AAGAAAGGATTGACTATTGTTATTATTGAGTAGAAAAATTATTTTTCTACTCAATAATAACAAGAGTCAATCCTTTCTTATAAAGACAAGGGAAAACTGGCAAAAATGATGTTTCTGTCTTTCTATCTCCTCTGAGCGTGGGTTATCTACCATGCCACAGCTAATGATCTGGTCATGTCAGAAGATAACAATCCTGACCATATATATATTCTTCGTACTAATGCTGATGAATATATAATTGGTAACGATCAGTTTCCCGAACATGAGATTCATACCATGAACCTCAATGATGCCTTAATGACCAATTTAAAAACAGCTGGGCTCCTGAACAGGAACCTAACCTTATTGGACTGGCTCCGCGAACGTGATTATCAGGGAGTAGAGTACGAACATAACTTTGATGATATCTGATGGCAAACGGTCAATCATACACAAAGGATCCGGAATTTAAGGAGCCACAATATGCGACTGTCCCAGGATCTGAGTTTGTACACAATGGTCTTAAGTCAAAAATGATCTAATTTATAGATTGCTTAGACCACGAACTAAAATACGGAAGAATCTGGTGATGTTACTCAACCGTCCTCATCTGACCTCATGAAATTATTTTTTATCGCTCAACATAGACGCGATGGCCATTTTGGTAGGTTGTCTCCATCACGCTAATATGGTCTATCCTCATCGAGGTAGAGGGGAGGTCAACCTCAGGATGCAATTCTGAGGCATCTCGGGCTAGGGTTATGTGGGCTTTAAATGGTGAGGGGCTATATGTTATGTCATAATGGTCAAGACGTTGGCGCACAGCTCGTGCCAGTTCCGCCAATTGCTTTTCAGCTGTCAGCCCTAACCATAGGATTCCACTTCGCGCAAAGCACCCTATGCGTGAAACCTTTATGGAGAATGGTTCAAAAGCAATTTCCTTAACAGCGTGTTTGATAATCTCTGTTTGGGTCGTTTCCCCCACAAACGCCAAGGTGATGTGGAGGTTAGACGGCCTTTCGTATCGGCCTCTTATTCCTTGCTCTTGCAATTGTTCTATTACGTCTTGGATGTCAGCCTTGACCTCCGGGCTAAGATGCACTGCTACAAATATTCTTGCCATAGTTTCTTGTTATGGATGTTGGACTATGCGGGGTTGAGGAGGTGGCGTTTGAGCCAGATGGGGAAGATGGGGTCGGTGAAGATGGGGCGACGGTGGTCGATGTAGATGATTTCTTTTTTCTCCAAGGCTTTTTGTACCACGCGCACATTGGCTGAGGATCCCAAGTTGTATTTTTTGATTACAGCTTGGTTGGAGAATCCATCCTTCACTCCATCCACCATGGCTCGCAGGAAAGATAATTGATGGGTGGAGAGGTCTTCGGTCATCTTCTCAAACAGAGAAGAGTTCTGGTCAAGCAAGAGATTGAAAGCATAGTCCAAATCTGCCTCAGTGGCAACAGAATTGATAGTTGACCATACCAGCCATGACAATTGCTGGACATAAGAGGAATTGTTATCAACCAGATTGCAAATCTCAGTAGCCAATTCGGGAGCGATAACTTTGCCTGAATTTTGAAATTGCGAAGTAATATAGGTTACCCAGTCGGGAGTGGGTATCTTATCAAGATTTATAATATCACCGAATTTATAGAATGGCTGCTTTGATGAGTCGAAAATCTCATGCATCAAGTGGCGCTTGCTGCCAAATAAGCAGTAGGAAACACATTCCTGTAGTTGCCAAATACTGCGTAGTCGTTTCTGGAAGAATTCAGAATTAGGGAATTGCCCCACTTGCTGGAACTCATCTATGCAGACTACAATCCTTATGCCTTTTTCCTTAGCTATCTTCTCGGGGAGCTGTAACACATCATCGGCGCTATCGATGGTATCGCTTATTTCCAATGATATGGAGAAATCATTCATCGGGTCGGTACCGAATGAGAATTTGGGATACAGACGCGACAGAAACTTGCGCGCATTGGCTATCCACTCTTCCAGTTTTGAAGAAGTGGCTTTAATGACAGCCGATGAGAAGCGATGATAGAAGCCCCACTCATTGCGGCAGGAGAATATGTCAAGGTAGACAATTCTGAGATTATCTGACTCAACCAATCCAGCGGCTTTGCGCACAAGGGAGGTCTTACCCCAACGGCGAGGAGAAATGAGTACAGTATTAATCCCATGCTTGAAGTTGAGCATGAGCCTCTCGGTCTCTTTCACCCTATCGGTGAAATTAACGCCACTTGCTGGCACACCGAATACAAAAGGTGCCTTTTCTTCCATATCAATCCAATTTTGTGGCAAAGTTACGAAAAAAATCGTAAAGTAACAACATTGTTAGTAACAACTTTATTACTAATAATATTGTTACTAACCGTACGGTAACTTACCGCATGTTTACATAGAAAGATTGCTTAGGCTCGAATTACTCGCCGAGTTTTTCTTTTTCTACACTGCCCTTGCGCAGCATTCGTTCGATGAGGGTTGCGAGGTCGGTGATAGATTGGGGAGGGGTGGCCCAACTGGTGACAAAGCGGACGGTGGAGTGGGTGGCGCCGCGAGGACCCCAGTACTCAAAGCCAATATGCGGAGCTATGGCATCAATCGCCTCGTTAGGCATCTCGAAGAATTGCTGGTTGGTAGGCGAGTCGATGACAGCCGGGAAGCCGGCATCAGTCATGATGCGTCGCAACTCTTGCGCCAAAGCTACTGCTTGGCCGCAAATGCGTTCATAAAGATTGTCGGTGAAGAGGGTGCGGAATTGCAGTCCCAAGAGGCGCCCCTTGGCGAGTACTGCGCCATGCTGCTTCATCAGGGAGAAGAGATGGCGAATCAACCCGCGCCTCACCACAGCGGCTTCGCCAAACATGGCTCCGCATTTGGTGCCACCAATGTAGAAGACATCGCACAGCGCAGCAATATCCTTAAGGGTCGGAGCCGTAGCAGAAGTCCCCAAGGCATAGCCAAGCCGAGCCCCGTCTAAGTACAAGGGGATATGATAACGCTGACAAATGGCTCGGATGGCTTTTAGTTCATCCACCGTATAAAGTGCGCCGTATTCGGTGGGATGGGTGATATAGACCATCCCCGGAATTACCATGTGGGGCCAAGTGTCATCGGCATAGAATTGGGTGAGATATTCTTCCAAATCCTTAGCCTCGATTTTGCCAGCCTTTTGAGGCAACGCCAATACCTTATGGCCTGACAGCTCGATAGCCCCAGACTCATGCACATTGATATGAGCGCTGTCGGCAGCGATTACTCCCTCGCAATTGCCGAGCAGGCCGTCGATTAGGGTAGCATTAGTCTGGGTACCCCCAACGAAGAATTGTACCTCAGCCTCTTCGGCAGTCAATCCGCAGGCATCAAGGATAATCTGTCGAGCCTCGGCTGTATAATGGTCATCGCCATAGCCGACGGTCTCCTCCATATTAGTCTTTACCAGTGCCTCCATCACCTGTGGATGGCACCCAGCCCTATAATCAGTTTCGAAATGCAGCTTTTGTTCCATATTTATTTATCGTTTTCTGTTGTTGGGATTGCTCGGCGAGCATTTGGGCGCGTGATTTGGAACGGGTCACAAGCCATACGCCGCAGAAGATGAGGAGAATGGCAGCCAATTTCTCAAGATTGAAGGTATCAAGGCCCATGTAGATACCCACCATGCAAGCCACAATGGGTTGGAAATAGTTGTACATGCCTACCACGGTGGGTCTGAGGGTCTTCTGTCCTATCATTATCAGCACATAAGCGATATATGTGCCGCAGACCACGGTGAAGGCGAGCGAACCGATCTCAGCCCAACTCAACGCGCTCCACACCGTAGAGTAGAGCGATGGAGCAGCATAGCAGAAATTGACGAGGAAGGCGAAGGTGAACATCCACTTCATCAATGTCACCAATGAATACCGAGCCACAAAATTCTTATAAAGAGTGAGGTAGAGGGCATAGCTGAATTGGGCAGTAAGCACCAGCAGGTCGCCCCAGATGCCAGAGGCGCGATCTGCGCCCACGTGGCCGCTGCTCAGGATTAGGAGCAGTGCGCCAGTGGCTCCGCACACTATTCCACCGACCTTTTTGGCGGTAATGGGTTCTTTGAGGATAAGGGCAGCCAGTATCATCACCCATAGCGGCATGCTGGTGGTAATGATACTGGCATCGCCAGGCGAAGTGAGGCCCACGCCCATCATAAAGCAGCTCTGATTGATGAGCACGCCGAGCATACCGGCGCAGAAGAGGCGCGCCAAGTCGGGCAGAGGCACATGCTCTCTTGGCACAAACAGCGATGTAATCCAAAACAGCACCATGGCTCCCGCCATGCGCAGATTGGTGATGACCAGTGGGGTGACTATGCCACCGACGATAACCATCTTTGACAGGGGCGACATCAGTCCCCACATCACATTAGCACCCAGCATAGCCGTGTGCCCCTTTATTTGCAGCGAAGTCATTTCTTTCCTAAATTCAAAAACCGCCGCAAAGTTACGAATTTATTTCCTATCCACGGATACAAATCTATTCAAGTCCATAGATTCAGCAAACCCTCCTTATAGTATAGTCCTAATTCTTCAAAACCCAATAAAAAACAAGAATTTAGGAATTCATGGATTACGAGGCTAATATTTTTGAATAAAAATAGGGTGTTGTTGGAAAAATTATTGCTAACTTTGCATGAAAGATTACAATTGATTTCCAATCAAGTGCACGTTTCGACAATGATTAAGCCTCTGCTTACTATATTATCCCTATTGCTAATATCATGCCCCACTGCCATCAGTGGGCAGCCGTCGCTCGCTGAGCAATGCGCTGCCGAGAGCGTAAGCATACCCCAAACTTTGACACTGCCCCGCTGGGGCGACCCCTATTGGCGCGACAGCGTGCCGCAGACCATGCGCGAGGCTTACATCGCCCACGGCGAGAAATATCTGGGCACAGCCTGGGAATCCACCCCAGCCTCGCTGTTCTCGCAATTCCGCACCACCGGCAACCGCACCAACTATGAGGATTGGACCTTCTCCAAGCGCAACCGCCTCGCCGCCTTGGCAATGGCCGAAATAATCGAGGGTGAGAGCCGCTTCCTCCCCGACCTCGCCAACGGCGTATTATCGCTCTGCGAGGAAACATGGTGGGGCATCCCGGCCCATTACGGACCGGCAGTACCCGACCCCGAGGAGCAGCCGATGGACCTATTCTCAGCCGAGACCGGCAGCCTCGCCGCCTGGATACTCTACGAATTAGAAGAGCCCCTGCAGCAATTCTCCCCCAACCTGCCAAAACGCCTGCGCGCCGAAATCAAGCGCCGCATTCTCGATGAGGGTCTCAACCATCGAGAGTGGTGGCGCGGAGCATCGATGAACTGGAACACCTGGATCTGCTCCAATTGGCTCGCCTGTGTCCTCATTGCCGAGACAGACCCTGAGCGCCGACAGCAAGCCCTGCAAGAGATATGCGCATCCCTTGACGGTTTCGTCACCGGTTATCCCGACGATGGGGGCTGCGACGAGGGAGCATCCTACTGGGACCGCGCTGCCGGTTCGCTCTTAGACTGCGCCGCCCTGCTGAGCCAAGCCACCAACGGCCAAGTCACACTCGCCGACAATCCCAAGGTGCAAGCCATAGCCGAATACCTCTGCAAGGTCAACATTGACAATCAGCACTTCGTCAATTTCGCCGATGCCTCCCCCTCGATCAATGTCAAGCCCCAATGGTGGCCCGGAGCCAGAGCGGTAGGCAACCAAACCCTATCGGCACTGCTCGAATCAAGAGCCGAGGCATATATCGCCAATCCAGTGCCAGCGTTCACCAACGACAATTATGCTCCATTAGGACGCGAACTACTGCTTCTATCCCAAATCAACGCCTACGAGCAAGCCGCATCACATTCAGCTTCTGCCCTTCCCTTTGATTCATACTTAGAGCGCATACAGGTTGCCACCGCGCGTTCCTATCCAGACAGCCAACGAGGCCTCTATTTCGCCGCCAAAGGCGGACACAACGACGAGAGCCACAACCACAACGATGTGGGCACATTCATCATCTATGCCGATGGCCATCCCCTGCTTGTCGATGCTGGAGCCGCTACCTACAACAGCAAGACATTCTCCTCAGAGCGCTATAGCCAGTGGAACACTCGCTCGGCATTTCACAACCTGCCAATCATCAACGGCGTGGAGCAGCAAGCCGGGAAGGAATACGCTGCCACTAATGCCGCTGCAAAATTCACCAAGTCCACTGCCCAGTTCTCAGTCGACATAGCATCAGCCTACCCAGCCGACGCCAAGGTTGACAAATGGCTGCGCACAATCAGCCTGAATCGAGGCAAATCCGTCACCATCACCGAAGATTACCAACTCGCCGAGGCCACAGGCCCCATCCAGATAGTGCTGCTCACCGAGACAGTTCCTACTCTGTCTGAAGGCATAATCCTAATCCCCGCAGGAGAATCAACCTATGCCCTCAGTTATGACCCCACGCAGCTCACGGCCGAGGCCGAAGAGCTACCCATCGCCGACGACCAGCGCCTCAGCCGCAACTGGCACTCGCTCCACCGCATCCTCTTCACCCTCAAATCCCCCACAATCCGAAACAAAATCAAATACAGTATAATGAAAAATGAAAAGTAATTTTAAAATTAAATTATAAGAATGTTTTTAACCACAGATTTACACAGATTTACACAGATTCAACCATGGGAATCGCCAATTACTTAGAGGCACAGTCGCGCCTACAGATTTCCACAGATGCCATCCGGATGGTCTGTGGAAATCTGTCAGCACCTCTGGTGCTCTATGAAATCAGATTCCCCTATCTAAGGAATCTGTGTAATCTGTGTAAATCTGTGGTTAAGTCCCTTATTTTAAATTTAAAATTACAAGTTATTTCATTTTTAATTTTTAATTTCTATGGTTACTTATATCTTAGCCGACGATCCTGACGTGAGAGCCAACTTGCTCCCAATCACTTACACTCGCCCTATCTCTGAAATAAGGGTCGGAATAACAACCATACGCGAAAAATGGGAACGCAAACTCGGCGCTCCTTGCACTTGGCAGACAGTTGACTACCTGTCAGAGAAATTTCCCTGCGTAGTCGAGGGCACTCCCCAAGTGATACCTTCCCACCATATACCCGAGGTGGGCGAACTCAACCATCTTTGGGACATATTCCAGCTAAATGGCGCAGCCATCGAGGCCGACTTCAAGGCCATAACCGCTAAGCGCAAGGGTCAGAAAATCAGCAAGACTTGCACCGTGGTTGGCGACAGCAACAAGATATTTATCGAACCCGGAGCCTGGGTCGAGGGCGCTTATTTCAACACCATGCACGGCTCAATATATATCGGCAAGGAGGCCATCGTCATGGAGGGCGCCTGCCTGAGAGGTCCATTGGCTGTCTGCGACCACGCCGTGATCAATATGGGCACCAAGGTATATGGCGAGACCACTATCGGCCCGTGGTGCAAGGTAGGCGGCGAACTCAACAATGTGGTGATGCAAGCCTACAGCAATAAGGCTCACGACGGATTTCTTGGCAACGCCGTGATCGGCGAGTGGTGCAACCTCGGCGCTGGATGCGTTGCCTCGAACCTCAAAAACGACTATACACCCATCAAACTGTGGAACTATCCGGCACAGCGCTTCCTGTCGACCGGCCTACAGTTCTGCGGCGTAATCATGGGCGACCATACCAAGTGCGGCATCAACACCATGCTCAACACAGCCACAGTCCTCGGCGTGGGCTGCAATATCCACGGCTCCGGGTTCCCGCGAAATTTCGTGCCATCGTTCAGCGAACGCGGCGGAGCCGGCGTGGGCTACAGCGATGTGTCGATGACAAAATTCTTTGAGATAGCCTCGCGCATGATGGCGCGTCGCCACGTCGAGCTCACCGAGGAGGACAAGCGCATCTTCTATGCCGTACGCGAGACAGCCGAGAACTATAGATAGTTTTTGGTCTTTGGTTTTTGGTTTTTGGAAATATTACCAAAGACCAACAGCGTCCTCTCTGATCCAAAAACCAAAAACCAAAGACCAAAAACCATCATCTGGTCCAAAAACCAAAAACCAACAGCGTCCTCTCGAGTCCAAAAACCAAAAACTAAAAACCAAAGACCAACCTATGGCAAGATTTGACAAAATGGCCGTGATGGCCAAGCTGGCACAAGCACCGGTGGTGCCAGTGTTTTACCACAAAGACGCATCCGTGGCCCAGCAGGTGGTCAGAGCCTGCTACGAGGGCGGCGTGCGCTGCTTTGAATTTACCAATCGCGGCGACTTTGCCCAAGAGCCATTCCGCGAAATCGTGAAGTGGGCAGCCACCGAGTGTCCCGGCATGGCTATCGGCGTGGGTTCGGTAGTTGAGCCTGGCACTGCCGCAATGTATATGCAGCTCGGTGCCTGCTTCGTGGTTGGCCCGATGTTCAACGCCGAGGTGGCACGCGTGTGCAACCGCCGCCAAGTGCCCTATGTGCCCGGTTGCGGCACAGTCACCGAGGTCAGCAACGCCCAAGAGGCTGGCTGCGAGGTGTGCAAGGTATTCCCGGGCGATGTGTTGGGCCCCAAATTCGTCAAGGGCCTGATGGCCCCGATGCCCTGGTCGCGCCTGATGGTGACCGGCGGGGTCGAGCCCACCGAGGAGAATCTGCAAGGGTGGCGCAAGGCCGGTGTGATGTGCGTGGGTATGGGCAGCAAGCTCTTCCCCGCCGACCGCATCGCCGCCTCAGACTGGGATTACATCTCCGACCAGTGCCGCCGCAGCCTCAGCTACATGCAATGAAAAATGAAAAATGAAAAATGAAGAATGACCATCCGGGTGGTCATTCTTCATTTTTAATTCTTAATTTTTCATTCTTAATTTTTCATTTTTCATTTTTCATTTTTCATTGCATGGCCCTCCGGATGGCGGCTACTGTGCTCGGC
>JAJBUH010000043.1 GCA_020860445.1 Bacteroidales bacterium
AGCACGTAGTCGAACAGCTCGCGCACGTTGTCGATCACCTGCTTCAGGCGCGGGTTGAACAGCAGCTCGGTCGGGTTGGGCGGCATCGTGCCGATGGGGATCATCGAGAAGTTCTCGTGCCGGTCGCTCTGCACGATGATGTCATTGAGGCTGTCGGTGCGGCACCCCAGGAAGTCGCTCAGGCCGACCTTAGGGCTGCCCACGTACTGCGAGGCCGAGCCGTGGCGAAGGTCGCCATCGATCACCAGCACGCGCTTGCCCTTGATGGCAAGCGACACCGCTATGTTGATAGATAGGAAGGACTTGCCCGAGCCGGGGTTGAACGAGGTGACGCAGATGACGTTGCTGTGGTCGGCGCTCTCGGTCATGAACTCCAGGTTGGTGCGCAGCACTCGGAAGGCCTCGTTGATGACGTCGCGGCTCCCCTCCTTGACCACCACCGCCTTGCGCTGCGGAGCCTTGCGCTGGAGTAGCCCGACCTTATGGGTCTCGAACTGCGGGATCTCGCCGACGAAGGGCACCGCAAGGGCCTCAAGGTCCTTGCGGCCGCGTATCTTGGTGTTCATCGACTCGCGCAGGTAGATTATGACTGCGGGTATCAATAGACCTATGACCATTCCGCACAACAGTATCTTGTTGCGCACCGGCGCGGTCGGCGAGAACGACCCGTTGGGAGGGGTGATTATGCGCGTATTGTAGGCGGTGAATGCTTGGGAGAGCTCGTTTTCTTCGCGCTTCTGGAGAAGGAAGAGATACAGCGATTCCTTGACCTTCTGCTGGCGCTCGACCGACAGCAGGTACTTGGCCTGTGTCGGGTTGCTGGCGATGCGGGCGGTGGTCTGCGCCTCGCTGGCCTGGAGGCTCTTGATCTGGGCGTTGAGCGCCGCCATCTGGTTGTCGACCGACAGGATGATAGCGGCTCGCATATCGGACAATTTTTCCTCCATCTGCATCACCAGCGGATTCTTACTCGATGAGTTCGCAAGCATGCTATTGCGGTCGAGCAGCTGGCTGTTGTACTCGGCTATCTGGCTCTCGATCTTGATGCTCTCAATGCCCGAGTTGGCCGGGATGAGCTGCAGACGGTTGGCCTCGTTGCTGAGATAGTCGCGTATGTAGCGGGCCATGTACAGCTGGTTGTTGAGTTGCATAATGGCCGCGTTGTTGCTGGTGCTCTGCTGCATGTATATCTGCGATGCAGCTTGCACGTCGGGCAGCAGGTGCTCGCTCTTGTACGAGGAGATGTCGCTGTCAACGCTCCCCAGTTCCTGCTCGATCACGCCGAGGCGCTCGTTGATGAAGCGCGAGGTGGAGATGGCGATCTGGTTCTTGTCGCGCACCCAGTTCTCGTTGTAGACCGAAATCAGGGTGTTGAGCACGTCCTCGGCGCGCTGGATGGAGTTGTCCATGCAGGTGAGGTTGATAATCGAGGTTTCCTTGCTGTTAAGAGTCACCGTCAAGTGAGCACAATAACCATTGATGGCTGCGAAGATACTGGACTTGCTTACGTACAGGCGTACTTCCCGTCCCGGCTCGTAGACGGCGGTCGGGGTTACGACAACGGCTCCCAATGGCGTAGGCACAGTGTCGTTCAAAACGCCCATATAAACCTCACGGTACTCGTCCGCACCGCGCTTTAAGTCGCGTAATGAGAAATCACCCTCGGATGAAATGTCGAGCGTAAACGAGGCGCCCTCGTTCTCGGGCATGTCGGGGAGGCTCACCTTTACTGGGAGGTTGCTCCCGTATGCCACCTCGCGGTGGAAACGGCCGGGAGAGTAGTAGTTCATGTCAAGGCTGAGGCGCTTGACGACCTCGGCCATCACGGATGGCGACCGGAAGGCCACGACCTCGTTGTTGACGTTGGTGTTGGTCTGGAACAGGCCCAGGTCGTTGAACTGGTCAAGCTCCGAGCTGACCGACTTGCCCTTCGAGTCCTCCTTGATCAGGAGGGAGGCGGTGCGGGTGTAGGTCGGCGGGGTGCGCAGGATGTACAGCACCGATAGGCCCACGCAAACGGCGAGCGACAGGGCGAACCACTTCCACTTGGCCATGCACAGGTACAGTATGTCGGTCAGCTGCAGGGTGTTGTCGGCTTTGCGCTGAGCCGCATTGCGGTTTATTTCCATAGATAGCAAACGGCCCCCTGGCCCCCGCAGCGGGGGCGCATCCATGCTGATGCGTCGGCATGGATAATCAGGGGTTTAGTAATGGGGTTATTGAATAGCAAAAGTAAATAAGTTCAAAGAGAATTTTTAATTCGATGCCTTGGGGCGAGGTGGCGCGGTTACACTGCCTCCTCAGCCAAATCTATTTGGACGACGGCCACAACTAGGTTGGGGATCTCAACAATGGCGCGCTTCTTGCGTGCGCCACGGATTTTGAGCAGGGTCACCTCCATGCCGTCGAGCGGCCCGCCCGACACGCGCACGCGCTTGCCGAGCATGTGAGGCTTGATGTCTTCGGGAGAGAGGGATTCGATATATGATTCCGAACTGGTGGCGCGGATGAAACGCTCCATGTCGGCATCGGGCACCACCATCAATTTCATGTAGCCGCCAGGCACGAAGCGGAACTGCAGGGTATCTGTAGCAACCACCCTGGGGGAGAGTGCTTCCTCGCTGCTGTGCACGAAAATCATGGACGGCAGGCTGGGCACCTCGACAGTCAGCTTTTTCTTTGTAGCATGGGCGTTGACTCGGCGCATAGGCATGTAGACCTCGAAGCCTTTGTCGCGAAGCATCTGGTAGTTGGGATACTTGGCATTGGAACGCTTAAGGTCGCGGAGCACGTACCACTTCACCTCGGATTTGTCGTTTGAAATCACGGAGTTTGCGGTTTGACTAACTGTCTTATTTTCAGTGGATTGTTCGTTCATGAGATTGGATTCAGACAAATTCTTCTAGTCCTGTTGTGGGCAATCACAGCAGTTCTGAAACAGTATATGTCGGTGGGTCTTGTTGATAATGATTGATGTCGTCATCCTATTAACCCTTGGTCGTGAAAACTTAAAAACTTCCATATACAAGTGTCATCAATTATGTCCGGGCTGACCCAATTTCAGCCTCGATAACCGCCCTTTGGGCCTCTCAAAAGCGAGCAGTAAAAAGCAGTCACGTTGTCCATTTCTGTGTGAGAAACAGACAAATCATATAAGTAACTGAAAATGAGATAATTAATGGGGAGAGTCGGTGATATTATGGGTAAAAAAGCGACAGAATGGATGGTAAATGGAAGAACCATTTTGCAAATTTTTTCTCGTAATCTCTTCATTAATACAGATTTATTTCGTACCTTTGCGCCGTGATTCCGTTTCTCACACAGAAACGGACAGAAACAGACATTCCATGTTGTATAATTTTGCACCCGAAACCGTCTACGTCACCCTGTACGATTCCCTGATGACCATGGACCCGATGGTGTTCATCGATTACGTCAAGCTGGTCAAAGCGGAATCCCTGCGCGAAATGAGGAAGTTGGGAGCCACCTTATGAAAATTCTTGGCGTTTTTCTGTCCGCCGTTGGCCTTTTCTCCAACGGAAGCGCTTTTTCTTCCCCTGGAATGCGGCTATTCGGATTAAAATCGCTAACTTTGGGGATTGAAAACCGGCATTTCCCTCTTGGGAGGATTATCGCATGAAAACCGACAGGCAGTACATTTGCATAGACCTGAAATCGTTCTACGCCAGCGTCGAAGCGGTGGAACGAGGCCTCGACCCGCTTGACGTCAACCTGATAGTGGCCGACGCCTCACGCACCGAAAAGACCATCGGCCTGGCCCTCAGCCCATCCCTGAAGGCTTACGGCCTCAGCGGAAGGGCTCGGCTCTTCGAGGTCGTGCAGAAGATTCGCGAGGTGAACCGCGAGAGGCTCAACAGCATTCCTGACCGCCGCCAGCATTCCCACGGCACCGCAAACCTCGACTTCCAGACTTCTTCAAGCCGCATCATAACCCGGTCCGTTGCGGAGCTTTACGACAGGATCTCAAATCCCTCGCTCCTTGTCAGGAGGCTCACCCTTTGCGCCAACCGAATCGTCCCCGAATCCGAGGCCAAGCGCCTCAGGCGAGAGACGGAGATCAACCTATTCACCGACATCGAGCTCCTGGAGCGACAAACGTTTTTTAACGATTTTCCCTCTCTACCCACTTGTTTATTGGAGAAAAAATCATTACTTTTGCACCACAATCAATCAAATACATTAAATCAATGCCATGATGAAAAAATATTTGCTCGCTGCAGCTTCGCTATTCATCGCTGCCTCGGTCAGCGCCCAGGGCGCTTCGCCCGATGGTGGCATCTCAGCCGACATGCTCTCGCGCCTCAGGGCTTCGTACCAAAACACTCCCCAAGACCGCGCCGTGCGCAATGCCATGCACAATTCCGAAATCAACGTGCTTGCTCTCAACTCTGACAATGCTCTGCCCATCGATACCCATTTCTCTCACCGCGTTGAGAGCAAAGGCATCACCAACCAGAAGAAGTCGGGCCGCTGCTGGGCCTTTACCGGCTTGAACGTGCTCAGGGCACAGATGATGGCAAAGCACGACTTGCCCCAACTTACGTTGTCGCAAAACTACCAATTCTTCTACGACCAGCTCGAAAAGAGCAACCTGTTTCTGCAGGGCGTAATCGACACCGCCTCAAAGCCTATGGATGATCAGATGGTGGATTGGCTATTCTCCAACCCCCTCAACGATGGCGGCACATACTCGGGCATCGCCGACTTGGTGATGAAATATGGCGTGGTGCCATCAAGTGCCATGCGCGAGACCGCCCATAGCGAAAACACCTCGACCATACGCCAACTCATCAGCCTGAAGCTGCGCGAACAGGGTCTGCGTCTGCGCGAAATGGCCTCGCAGAAAAAGAAGTCGGCCGATATCCAAAAAGAGAAGGAGGCCATGCTCAGCGATATCTACCGCATGCTGGTGCTGGCTTACGGCCAACCGCCAACAGAGTTTGAATGGACGCGCTGCGATTCAAAGGGCAAGCCCATCGAAACCAAGACTTACACTCCGCAATCATTTTATAAGGAATATGTGGGAGACATCGACCTCAAAAACGACTTCATCATGGTGATGAACGATCCCATGCGCCCCTACTGGAAACTATACGAGATTGACTTTGACCGCCATGTCTACGACGGCACCAACTGGAAATATATCAACCTGCCCATGGAGGAGGTCAAAAAGCTGGCTATTGCCTCGATCAAAGACAGCACTATGATGTACTTCTCGTGCGACGTAGCCAAGCAGCTCGATCGCAACCGTGGGTATATGGACCTCGACAATTATGACTATGCCTCGCTCTTTGGCGTAGACTTCGGCATGGACAAGCGCGAGCGCATCATGACTCATGCCTCCGGCTCGAGCCATGCCATGACCCTGATGGCTGTCGACCTGGATGAGAATGAGCAGCCTCGCAAATGGATGGTAGAGAATAGTTGGGGGCCTGGTGCCAATGATGGCCACCTGATTATGACTGACCGCTGGTTTGATGAGTATATGTTCCGCCTCGCTGTCAACAAGAAATACGCCTCAGCCGATGTGCTCGACGTCCTCAACCAAACCCCAACCCTCCTCCCCGCCTGGGACCCCATGTTCCTCCCCGACGAGTAAAGGTGACATACGCCAGAGAGGCTCCGAAGGCATGCCTTCGGAGCCTCTCTGGCGTATGTCACCTCATCCAAACAAGTCTGAATGAGTACCTGTTTCAGTAAAAATCATCCATAGTTCTTTGTTATTTTGAGTCCATAATAACAACCAATCGCTATTGCGTCCTCCAATATGACATTCCCAAACATTATTACAGTTCTTACCTGATAGTTTATGAGGCTTATATTCAGAAGGTAAACAGCCATTTTCTCGCAGTAAGTCAATGGCATCAAAGAGAAGGTCTAAATTATACCCTCTTCGATGCAAAAGTTGTACTGCCTTGTCAAAAGATTTCGAAGTACGGATTTGATAGGCCATTATATTCCTAAACGTTTAAGGTATTCTTCGCGATTAGTATAAATCTCGTATTCGCCGTTCTCTACCTCTTCCAAAGCCAATTCAAAGCGAGTTTTACGCTTAGGCTTGGATATAGTCACGCTATCGAATTTGGCGAGAAGCTTACGGATCAGGGTCGCATCCTTAGGATCGCTTATGGTAAGTGTCATCTGTGTCATAACGCAAGTGTTTTACTATTATAACAATAGGTGGTAAGAAATAGAAACGAGAGGGCTAGAAAAAATCTAGCCCTCTCGGGTTGGGTGGTGATCCGCCTGGGGCTCGAACCCAGGACCCCAACATTAAAAGTGTTGTGCTCTACCAGCTGAGCTAGCGAATCAAGAGCCATTCATTTCTGAATTGCACTGCAAAGGTACGGCTTTTTATTGAATTGACAAAATTTTTTGTTGAAAAATTTAGGGAAAAGAGCTAACTTTGCACTATGGAAGAAAGAATTGACAAATGGCTGTGGGCGATGCGCATCTTTAAGACGCGCACAATCGCCACCGAAGCATGCAAGAAGGGCCGCGTCACCGTCGGCCCCGACGGAGGCGTAGAGGTCAAGCCCTCGCGCTCGATCAAGGTTGGCGACATCATCAATGTGCGCAAACCACCGGTGACATACACATTCCGCGTGCTAAGGCTGAGCCAAAACCGCCTCGGCGCAAAATTGGTGCCGGAATATATGGAGAATATCACTCCGCAGTCGCAATACGACCTGCTCGAAGTGGTCAAAATCTCAGGATTCGTTGACCGCCGCAAGGGCTTGGGGCGTCCCACAAAGAAAGAAGGACGCGAATTGGAGAAATTCACATCCGACACTTACGACAACGGTTGGGATTTCGACTTCGACGACGACTTCCTTGAGGATTAGTGCTGCAGGGCTCTATAGAACTCATCGCGGAGCGACATGTCGGTGGCGAATGCACCGGTGTAGTCAACCGTGGTGGTAGCGGCATCCTGCTTCTCGACACCGCGCATCTTCATGCACAGATGCTGAGCCGTGCACATCACGATTACGCCGTCGGTGCTCAGCGACCGCTCGATGGCCTGGGCCACCTCGGCCGTGAGCCGCTCCTGCACCTGCAGACGCCGCGCATACACATTGACTATGCGAGCCAGCTTGCTCAGCCCCACCATCTGCCCCTTGGGCAAATAGCCAATCGATACCTTGCCGAAAAATGGCAATATGTGATGCTCACACATCGAGTAGAACTCGATGTCCTTTACCACCACCATCCGTGAGCCGGCATACTCAAAGATAGCCTGCTTGATCACCTGGTCGGCATCCTCGCGGTAACCTTGGGTGAGGTAATACAGAGCCTTGGCGCTGCGCACAGGGGTCTTGACCAATCCCTCGCGGGTCGGGTCTTCGCCAAGCAGGCGTATGATCGCCTCGATGTGCTCGGCCAACTGCTCAATGGTCTTGTCTTTGTCCATTTAAGATATAGGTGTAATGCTCACTCAGCAGCAGCGTTGACGCGCTCGCGCACCAGCCTGAAATCATCGGCCATGGTCGGAAACATTGCCTTGAGTTCCCGCATGGCGGCATCCGCCTCGCTCTGGGTGCGGAAATCCCCCACCCTGACTCGCCAGTAAGGTGAGTCAAATGTCATATAGGCGCGATATTCAGTCTGCTGCTCGATCAGACGCTTGCGATGCTCAGCGTTGGCCTTGGCTGTGCGCATATTGTTGTCTGAGAAAACCTGCACGCGGTATCCCGTAAGCTTGGCGGTAGCGCTCTCCTCATCGGGATCCTCGGCGCTGTCGCGGCTCACAATAGCGTCTAAAGCCTGGGGCTGATAGATATATATGGTGCCGTCGGCCTGGTTGATAGCCTCAACGATGGTGAAGGCGCCATTGCCCGTCGGCGGGGCAGCGAGAGCCTGAACCCACGCTGCCACGCAGATAAGCAGTGAATATAAGTGACGTCGGGTCATCAGAATGCCTTGACGATTCCAATGAAGTCAGCAGCCTTGAGCGATGCGCCGCCAATCAGGCCGCCATCAACGTCGGGCTTTGCAAACAGCTCAGCGGCGTTGCTGGGCTTGCAGCTGCCACCATACAGGATTGAGGTATTCTCAGCGACCTCCTTGCCGTAGCGGTCGGCTACGCACTGGCGGATGAATGCGTGCATCTCCTCGGCCTGGTCAGCGGTAGCGGTCTTGCCAGTACCGATAGCCCATACAGGTTCGTAAGCCAGGATCACCTTGCCAAAGTCCTCAGCCGAGAGGTTGAAGAGGCCGTCGATGATCTGCTTGCGCACTACGTCGAAGTGAGTGCCTTTTTCGCGCTCCTCAAGCACCTCGCCGATGCAGAAGATAGGCTGCAAGTTGCTGGCCAGAGCCAGAGCCACCTTCTCGCGCAGGGTCTCAGCGGTCTCGCCGTAGTACTGGCGACGCTCTGAGTGACCAAGGATCACGTAAGTAGCACCGGTCGATGCCACCATGGGAGCCGACACCTCGCCAGTGTAGGCACCCGACTTGTGGTCGGCGCAGTTCTCAGCTCCGAGGCCGAGCTTCTGCTGGTCGATGACAGCGCACACAGGCACCAGATGGGTGAAAGGCACGCAGATGATTACTTCGCAATTGGCCTTAAAGCCTTCGAGGCACTGGTTTACTTCCTTGGCCAGGGCTACGCCCTCGGGCACTGTAGTGTTCATCTTCCAGTTGCCGGCAACGATGTTCTTTCTCATTTTCAATAGTTTATAGAGAGTATGATTGGTCAGGGGGCCTAAGCCCTCTTAATTTTTTGCAAAGTTACGAAATAAAATTGAAACTCTATTGCCGTTGAGCCAATAATTTTGCTCG
>JAJBUH010000214.1 GCA_020860445.1 Bacteroidales bacterium
AATTTTTACTTCAGAATCGCTGAGTAGTTACCTTTTGGTAAATATATGTTAAAAAGATTTAAATATGACCATCTATTTTGAACCTGAGATCCTGCAGGCGGCTCCGGGGCTGCGAGTGCTCGCCGTCGAGGCCGAGGTCGACAATTCCCCTACCCCCGATGCCCTGTGGGCCGAAATCGAGGCCGAAGGCGCACGGCTGCGCCAGCAGGTGCCCATCGAGCAGGTCAACAAGCTGCGGGGCATACTGCCCACACGCCAGGCATACAAGGCTTGCGGCAAGGAGCCCAACCGCTATCGGCCGTCGGCCGAGGCTCTGACGCGCCGCATGGTCAAGGGCGTAGACCTGTACCGCACCCTCACGGTGATCGACCTGATCAATCTGCTGTCGCTGCGCACCGGCC
Source organism: Bacteroidales bacterium (assembly GCA_020860445.1). Classification (GTDB taxonomy): domain Bacteria; phylum Bacteroidota; class Bacteroidia; order Bacteroidales; family Muribaculaceae; genus CAG-873. The sequence goes on from JAJBUH010000214.1 coordinate 402, forward strand.
ACTCGATTGGCGGCTTCGACGCCGACCGGGTGCAGGGCCAGGAATTGCGCCTGGGCGTAGGACGCGAAATGGAGCCGTTTGACGCGATTGGGCGCGGCAGCCTTAACATCTGTCACCTGCCCTGCTATCGCGACGCAGAGGGCGCTATAGGGACCCCTACGAGCGACTGCGAGCGCACCAAGCTGTCTGGGGATACTCGACGGCTCTTGATGCTGGTGAATGTCTACGACACGGCCGAGGATATGCAAAAATTAAGGGAGCAGATCAGCGACCTGCTCCCTCGGTATAATTGTGTGATTACGGAGGTCAAGGAATATCACGCCTCGACCGGCTGCTCGATTAGCTGAGCGGCCATGTGCTGGGCGGCGTTGCGGCCATCGCCCATGGCGAGGATCACCGTAGCGCCGCCGCGCACGATGTCGCCGCCGGCGAATAGCATCGGTATCGACGATTCCATATCGTCGTTGACCTCGATGGTGCCCTTGCGGCTCACCTTCAGGCCCTCGCCCTCGAGGCTGCGCGGTATCAGCGGGTTGGGTGACACGCCCACGCTCACGATCACCTCATCCACTGGCAGTTCTACAAATTCGCCAGTAGGCACAGGCGAGCGGCGACCCGAGGCATCGGGTTCGCCCAGCACCATCTTCTCGAGGATTGCAACCTTGACATTGCCCTTCTCATCGCCACGGTATTCCACCGGGTTGCACAGGGTCAGGAACTCTACACCCTCTTGCTTGGCGTGGTGCACCTCCTCGATGCGGGCCGGCATCTCGGCCTCGCTGCGGCGGTAGATGATGTAGGCGTGCTCGGCGCCCATGCGCAGGGCGGTGCGCACCGAGTCCATGGCGGTGTTGCCGCCGCCGATTACGGCCACGCTGTGGCCCTTCTTGACCGGGGTGGCGTAGCCGGGGCGACCAGCTCCCATCAGGTTGACACGGGTCAGATACTCGTTGCTTGACATCACCCCTATCAGATTCTCGCCGGGGATGCCCATGAAGCGCGGCAGACCGGCTCCAGAGCCCACAAATACGCCCTTGAAGCCCTGCTCCACCAGCTGGTCGTAGGTGAGGGTCTTGCCAATCACCACATCGTTGATAAATTTCACGCCGAGCTGGCGCAGAGTGTCGATTTCGGCATCGACGATCGAGTTGGGGAGACGGAACTCCGGGATGCCGTATTTCAGCACGCCGCCAATCTGGTGCAGAGCCTCGAAGACAGTCACATCAAAGCCTTTCTTGATCATGTCACCGGCAAAACTCAGGCCAGCGGGACCAGAACCCACAACTGCCACCTTGATGCCATTGCGCTCGGGCATGGCCGGGGCGGATTTCTTCTCGCTCATTCGGTCGTAGTCGGCGGCGAAGCGCTCAAGATAACCGATGGCTACGGGTTCTTTTTTCATCTTGTGGTAGATGCACTTGCTCTCGCACTGCTTCTCCTGGGGGCATACGCGGCCGCACACGGCTGGCAAGGCCGATGTCTCCTTGAGCACGGCGGCAGCCATCAAGAAATCGCCACGCTGGATATTCTTGACGAATCCGGGGATATTGATGGCCACCGGGCAGCCCTCCATGCAGGTGGGCTGTGGGCAGTCGAGGCAGCGAGTGGCCTCGAGGACTGCCTGTTCGGCGGTGATGCCTTGGTTTACTTCTTCGTTGCAAGTGATGCGGTAGGCCGGGTCGAGCTCGGTCATCTTCACTCGGGGTATTTGGGTGCGCTCTTTAGCGGTCATGGCCTTGCGTAGCTCTTCTCTCCAGCTGGCATCGCGCGGCGCTATGGTGGTATTTTGCATATTGTTTGGTATTTGGAGAAAAATTTGGAACTCGCGCCCAAAGCGCGAGGAACAGTGGCGCCCTACTGGGATCCTTTTGACTTTTGACTTTTGACTTTTGACTTAATTGCTATAGCTGCGCAGGCGCATCAGCATCTCGTCAAAATCGACCTTGTGGGCATCAAATTCGGGACCGTCGACGCATACAAATTTGGTCTTGCCATCGACAGTGACGCGGCAAGCGCCGCACATGCCGGTGCCGTCGACCATGATGGTGTTGAGCGACGCCATGGTGTGGATATTGTATTTCTTGGTGAGCAGAGCCACAAATTTCATCATGATTGCGGGCCCGATGGTCACTACCAGGTCGACTGGCTCGCGATTGATCACCTCCTCTACACCGTTGGTCACCAAGCCCTTCTGGCCGTACGAGCCGTCATCGGTCATGATGATTACCTCGTCGCTGTGCTCGCACACCTGCGGCTCGAGGATGATCAGGTCCTTGGTGCGCGCAGCCAGCACCGACACTACGCGGTTACCAGCCTCTTTCATAGCCTTGATGATGGGCAACAATGGCGCAACCCCCACTCCGCCGCCGCAACACACTACGGTGCCGTATTTTCGGATATCTGTGGCCTTACCCAGCGGACCGACCACGTCGGTGAGGTATTGGCCCGGCTCCAAGGCGCAAATCTCCTTGGTCGACGGACCGATGGCTTGGATCACAAGGGTGATGGTGCCATTTTTTGTGTCGGCGTCGGCGATGGTGAGGGGGATGCGTTCGCCCTTCTCGCCGCAGCGCACGATCACGAAATGGCCGGGGCGGCGCGAGGCGGCAATCAGCGGGGCCTCGACCACCAGCTTGACCACATTTTCAGAGAAGTGCTCCTTCGAAACAATTTTATTCATAAGCAGAAAAAAATATAGCAAGAAATCGTTTTTGTAAATTCGACACGGCAAAGGTAGCGAATAATCCCGAATAAACCACTTATTTATTCGCTAATTAGGTACCAAATTTGTTTCATCTCCGCCCAAAATCACTTAATTTCCGATTACAACCCCATTTTAATCCCCAACCAATACACCTAAGAAACCTTGAATACTCAAAATAAATTATAAAACCCTATCATGCTCCTCTAAACACGGAGGCCTCGGAGACACACTGAGTCCACGGAGATTTTCTCTTTCCTTAGAGGATACGTTTCTTTCTCGGTCACAGAGACCGCTGAAGCGGTAACAGAGGTCTCGGAGTGTGGACGTTATCCTTTTGATTCTGGGCCAGGGGAATGAGACTGACTCTTCTCTGCAGCTTTTCCTTGCGCTCTGTGTCCTCTGCTGCGGCTATGCCGCCTCTGTGACCGATTCCAGAGCGCAAGCAAAGCAGAAAAGAAAAGCCTCCGTGAACTCAGTGTCCCTCAGTGACCTCCATGTAAAATAAGACAAGAGCCGTGCTACGCACTGCCATAAGTTTTGGCGGATTATAGGACTATATTCCGCCAAAACATACCCGAATCGACCACTTTTGGCGGATTATAGGATTATATTCCGCCAAAAGTTGCTATCTTTGCGGTAAAATTCGGAACTGTATGGAACAAATCATAGGACGCAAAGACGAGATTTCGAGGCTAAAGGAGATTTACACCTCTGACCGGGCCGAGTTTGTGGCGGTCTACGGCAGGCGCCGAGTGGGCAAGACATTTCTGATCGATGCTTGCTTCCAGCAACGCTACGACTTCTACGCCTCGGGCGTGGTCGAAGGGTCGTTTGATGACCAGCTCTACAACTTCAACCAGGCCCTGCGCCAATACGGCGACGGCGGCATCCCAGCGGCCAAGAATTGGAGAGACGCATTCGCTGCCCTGCGCGAATTGTTGGATAAGCGGCTTGGCAACGGGCGCATCCTCATATTCCTCGACGAACTCCCCTGCATGGACACCCCGCGCAGCGGTTTCCTGAAGGCGCTTGATTCCTTCTGGAATACATGGGCATCAAAGCACTCCGAGGTCATGCTCATTGTGTGCGGCAGCGCCACCTCGTGGATGGTCGAAAATCTAATCGACAGCCATGGCGGATTGCACAACCGCATCACCAAGGAGATGCACGTCAAGCCATTCTGCCTGGCCGAGACTCAGGAATATCTTGCCCACGCCGGCATGCCTTGGGGACATCTCACTACAGCCCAGTGCTATATGGTGCTGGGAGGCATCCCCTACTATCTGAGCCTGCTGCGCCGCGAGGAGAGCTTGGCGCAAAATATCGACCGCCTGTTCTTCTCGCCCGACGGCGAACTGAGGCGGGAATACAGCCGACTGTTCTACGCCCTATTCCGCAAGCCCGAAAAGTACATGCAGGTGCTCGAGGCTATCTCCAAGTCGCGCAGCGGCATGAGCCGCCAAGAGCTGATTGACCGCCGCAAGGCGGTGTCGGGCGAGGAACTGAGCCGCGTGCTGCGCAATCTGGAGTATTGCGACTTTGTGCGCAGCTACTCGGCATCGGGCGATGCCGCAAGCACCAATGGGCGCATCTACCAAGTGGTGGATTTCTTCACCCTCTTCTACCTCAAATTCTGCAAGCGCCCCACAACCGATCCGGCGTGGTGGAGCCATAATTTGGGCAAAAGCACCGAGAAGGATTGGTTTGGAATAATGTTTGAAATCCTATGTGTCAGCCACATAGCGCAGATTAAGCAAGCGATGGGCATATCAGGCATCTATACCGAGTACGCCGCTTGGCGCAGCAAGGGGCCCGACAAGGCCCAGATTGACCTTCTCATCGACCGGGCTGATGGACTAATTGATATTTGCGAGATGAAATATTCTGCGGGGCCGTATTCGCTCAGCAAAGCTGAGGCCGAAAAGCTGCAGCGCCGTCAGCAGATATTCACCGCCGAGGCCAAGCCCAATAAAGACACTCGCCTCGTCCTCATCACCACCCAGGGCCTCGCCCCCGGCCTCCACTCCTCCCTCTTCGCCCAAACCCTCACCCTCGACACACTTTTCCAACCCCTACATCAACCTTTGGCCAAAATTCATATTTGTCAAAAAATTGTGGGTATGAGAATTATTTAGTAATTTTGCGGAAACAGTTTACGGCTATGATTGCGAAAACGATAAAATACCCCGTGGGCATACAGTCTTTCGAGAAGATAAGGACTGAAGGAGCGCTGTATGTAGACAAGACAGGCCTTATCGCGCAACTGATCAGCAAATTTAGCTATGTTTTCCTATCGCGTCCGCGCAGATTTGGTAAGAGCCTCCTACTATCTACTCTGGAAGCTTATTTTCAAGGCAAGAAACATTTGTTCGAGGGCTTGGAAATAAGCCAATACGAAGACAAATGGGAAACCTATCCCGTATTTCATTTCGATCTTAGCCGTGATGAGGCAAGCACGCCTGAGAAACTTGAAGAGTACTTGCTCAAGCAAATCAAGAAATATGAGAATCTGTATGGGGTGACCATTGGTGATGACGTCACCAGCGTCGGAGGCAGATTTGGCTGGCTCATTGAATATGTAAGCCTGGCCACCGGAAAAGGCTGCGTCATCCTGGTCGATGAATACGACAAAGGGATTCAGGAGACCATCAAGGACCAACCGGCATTGAAAAGGAACCAGAAACTGCTGCGCCCATTCTTCTCCCAACTCAAGGCGCAAGACAAGTATATAAAGTTTGCCATGGTCACTGGTGTGGCCCGCTTCAGACACTATACATTGTTCTCAGGAGCCAACAATCTGGAAGACATATCTTTCATGAGGGATTATTCCGCTATTTGCGGTATCACTTTTGATGAGCTAAAAGAATATTTCTCACAAGGCATAGCCTCATTGGCGCAAGAATATGAAGACACCCAAGAAGCCATTGTCAATCAGTTACTGCAGAAATACGATGGCTATCGTTTTTCGCGCGCTGATGTGCACGTGTGCAATCCATTCAGCCTGCTGAGGGCTTTCAACAACAATTCGTTGGGTGAGTTTTGGCTTACGTCGGGTACGTCAAAGGTCTTTATTGATTTCCTAAAACAAGCTAACTACGATTTCTCGCAGATTTACGGCATTTGGGCCACGGAGAAGCGCCTAAGCAGTCTTTACGATGACAACGACCCAGTGCCTCTCCTATTCCAGACGGGCTATCTCACCATAGGAGCTTACAATCGCGACCTCGGAGAGTATCTCCTGAAAATCCCCAATGGCGAGGTACGAGGTGCTCTTTTCGAAGATTTGGCCCCAACCTACCTGGGCATCACATCGACAGATGGAGCACAAAAGGCAAGGAAACTGCGTGGTTGTCTGATGAAATGCGATCTTGAAGGCTTCGTAAAGACTTTGGATTCTCTAATATCCAAAGTCCCTTATCCTATCTTCGACAAGGATAGCAAAGAGAATGCCTATCATCTGATAGTTTATTGCTTATGTCTGGCAGTAGGGGTTGACAATCGATGCGAGGAACCAATGGCAGATGGACGTCCTGATTTGGTAGTTTTTACTGACAAATACATTTACATCATAGAGTTCAAACTGGATAAGTCAGCAGAATCGGCCCTGAAACAAATTGACGAGAATGGCTATGCCCGACCCTACCTAAATGATGGTCGTGCTATATACCGCATCGGAGCTTCCTTCTCATCCGAGAAACGCAACATCAAGCGCTGGCTCATACAACCTCCATCAGGAGAGGTCTACGAAATCAAAGTGGATACCAAAGATAACCCCAACGGTTAAGTTAGGATAGAACCCTTTTGGTATAAGATCTTAATGTATTATAGAGAGGCCCACTGCGTATTGTTTTAGAGGCCCACTGCGTATTGTTTTAGAGGCCCACTGCGTATTGTTTTCAGCGATCAAATTTTGAGGAAGAAGGAGAAAGGGGAAAGAGACCAGTAAAAGTTAAAGTTAACTAAATTGGATACCAAATTGGTGCTTAATTGTTATCTTTGCAGTGCATCTCACAAACGGAAGGAATTCATCTTCCGGGGCAGGAGAATGGAATATGGAAATGATATCAGCGCGGGAATTCCGCAGCAACCAGACCAAATATTTGCGAAAAGCGCGCCAAGGGCAGCAGGTGATACTGACATCGCGTGAAGGGAATTTCAAGATAGAGCCCGTCACCGACAGGGATGTGTTGGTTACCAACGAAATACTGGCCTCTTTGGCCTCAGTGAAAGCACACCTGAAGGGGGAAATAGACCTCCCCAACGCCGAAGACATAGTGTTTTGACCAATGGAAATTAAACCCACACCAGAATTCTTAGCCAGCGCCAAACCCTTGGCCAAGAAATACCCCAGCTTCAACAGCGACTACCAAGCATTCCTTAAAGAGCTTAGGGATAACCCATCCTTAGGGACGGACTTAGGCAGTGGACTAAGAAAAATCCGAGTGGCCATTAAGAGCAAAGGAAAGGGGAAGAGCGGCGGCGCACGATTCATTGTCTTTGATGCCATAGCAATCAAGGACACTGTCTATCTGGTCTACGCCTATGACAAAAGCGAGGCCTCCAACATCAAAATCGAAGTCATAAAGGATTACATCAAAGATTTGAAAATACATTAGATTCTCTAGGCGTAGCTCCATCTCAAGGCTACCTTATAAGCCTATGACTGATGGCTCACCCAACTTGAGGTCGCAAATTGCGACCTCAAGTTGGGTGCAGTACGATATTTGAGTTTAAAAAATTTTAATTGGGTTGGACCATGGTTGGGAAAAAATGCGTAACTTTGCAGCATTATGGAAATCTTAAAGAGATCACTTAGGAGAGCTGGTATCCAGGGGATGGCTTGGAGGGGAATCGCATCCCTTTTGGCCTGTGCAATCGTCATGGTCACTGTCTCATGCCATCGCCACTCAGCGCAGTGGGAGCTGATGCTCCGCGCCGAGAGCGTAATCGAGGAGGAGCCCGACTCGGCCCTGGCCATCGTGCTGGCCGTAGACCGCGCCGCGCTGTCCGGCGAGCGGGAGCGGGCCCTGCACGGGCTGCTCTACACCCAGGCCGGGGTGAAGTGCGACAGCGTATTCTGCTCCGACTCAATCATCGGCCCCTCCGCCGAATACTACTGCGCCGACGGCGACAAGCCCCGGCTGATGCGCTCGCTCTTCTACAGGGGCGACATAGCCCACAACCGAGGAGAGCTCTACTCGGCCATGAGGGACGTATTCGAGGCCCACGAGCTGGCCGCCGGCCTCGCCGACGACTACTGGCGGGCCAAGACCGCCGAGCGCATCTCCGACATCTTCGCCTCCTCCTACATGTACGACGAGGCCGAGCGCTACACCCTCGAAGCCGCCGATTATTATGGCCGTGCCGGCCGCGGCCTCAACCGCCTCTACTCGCTCTGCGACCTCGCCTACTGGATGGGCATAAGAGGGGAAAGGGAAGAGGCATGGCAAATGTTTGACAGCCTCGCCCGTCTGGCCCAGACCCCGGAGATGAATTGCTGCCTGCTCAGGTACGTGACCAACGCGCAGATCTCCACCGCCATATCCCTCGGCGACTTCTCCGCCGCCGAGAGGGCTGCAAGCCTGA
>JAJBUH010000162.1 GCA_020860445.1 Bacteroidales bacterium
TGCGCCATGATCTTTGGCTAAGCCTCAGCCACGGACTTTTGCACATGAGCCAAAAAAACATTTCAACTATGAAGAAAAACTTGATTGCCCTCTTAGTGGCTTTCATGGGATTAGGCTATGCCTACTCCTATGACGCTGACACCCCACAAGAGGAAGAAAAGGAAAGTCCATACGTCAGCGAGTGCGTCTACGGAGGCCCCGGATACGACTATTGCACCAATCCCCTTACATTCACTGTCGTAGGCGAAGGAAACGGTGGCGGCTGCTCAATAACCTGCATTGGCAACTACTATGCATGCTGCACCATGTCTGGCTGCAAATGTGTTCCTATATACATAACTTATTGAATCGTCATCCGCGTGTGAGATTGTGGAGTATTCTACATCCCAATCCTATGGCCAGAACCTTCACTCCACGACCATCCCTTCCTTTTGGGTAACCCATATATTCCTTAAATGGGAATATACTGTTGATTTAGAGATTCTTTGCTGCCTTAGTTGTTGTGTCTTTCACCTGAGGCAGCAAAGATGTCAACTTCTTTTAATCTCATCTTAAAAACAGGTTTATGAAAAATTCAAACATATCCAAGACAGTCTATTTGATTGCCATAATCTTTGCACTTCTTCTTGTCGAAGGATGCGCTTTTGATAATTCTGAGATAGTAATGCCAACTAATGAGGCAATCTCAATCCCAACTCCTTACGATGATATACTGGCAGCAGTAGACAGTCTAAATCAAACCTTTGATATAGAGGAAAGTCGTTCAGCAGGCAGCACTGTGGCTGTCTACTTAGCTGATACGGCTGGTGCCCAAATTGGAGGTCGGATTGGAAGCTGGATTGGTTGCGCAATTGGCTCTCTAACTGGAACCCCCGCTGGCGCAGTTGTAGGTTATTTTGTTGGTGGGGCAGTTGGCCCTTATGTATGCGGAGCCTTGGCGTCAGGCATAACGGATATAATATGTTCTAGCAGTGGCTCGCTTCCAAACACTAAGATATATCTGAAAAGCGACATGTCCTTTAGTAGCCTACTTCCTGCCGGTAAAGATTCCATCGGCTACCATCACAATGTAATGATGGTAAAGGCTCATAACCGCTATAGCCGTTATTTGCTAAGTAATGATTCCATTGACACCGAGCTTCTTTATAAAGATATAGTGGCTTATGGCAAAAAAGTAGGCCTCTTCGAACAGATATTAGAGGATTCAGTAATGATGCGAGCCCTATTAAATGACATTGATCCTCTTTGTCAAGCTTCCTTACAGCACATGAATGGGACTATTACTGATGCCAACTTACTTAATACCCATTTCCAACTTTACACTACAAATTATGGCTTTACTGGAGCTGAGGCCAAATCAATGATTGACTTTGAAGAGAAAGTAGGCTTTGCATGCTCTAATTTGAATGAAACACAGCTTCACTCTTATGCACAGTCTCTATGCGCCATAATTCAACAGTCCTCTCTTACATCTGATGAAAAAGAGGATTTAGCCCTCACTTCTAGCATTCTCATTAACAGCTGCCTATGTTGGAATCAATAGCGAAAATCCTGTCATATCTCAACCAATTGGCCTTCTTGGCCATATTGGTTGGATTTGGGCTTGCTCTTTTAGAAGGCCATTTCATCTTGGCCCTGTGCGCGTTTTTGTTGTGCATTCTGAGCCTAGCATTCTTTATTAGGAAAGGGAATGCGTCTGGGCTAACCAAACCATTGGGAGCTCCAATCCCGGATTTGGCGCTGCTATATGTGGTTTACTTGGCTTGGGAGCAATCAGATTCCTCTCCATTGCTTTGGTGCTGCTTAGCAGCCGTATTGGAAGATTTGGTATACTGCCTATTTATCCGATGGAGCAAATTGCCCAAAGCAAGTTCTAAATTCCAATAATGTTTTAAGGACAAAATCTTGCAACTATGAAACTTAAAAGCTTTCTGTGGGCAACCATATCCTTGCTCGCCTTAGCCCTAAGCGCTTGCGGCAAGAGCGAAGATGCATCTGCACCCATCGACATCACAATCAGCGAAGAGAATGTCGTCCAATCCATCGCAATCAATGATCTCCCTCAGGTGAGGATGGAGACCAACGACAGCTGCGTCTGCGGCATCTTCGGCGCGTATGCCAACGACAACACGACCCTCTGGGTCTGCACCCAGGGGGTCGTGTGCAAATTCGACCTGTCCACGGGCCGCTTCCTGGGAAAGGTTGGAGCCATTGGCAACGGCCATGGCGAATACCAGATGGCCAGCGACGTGTTCCTATGGAACGGCCAAGTGTGCGTCTTCTGCTTCCCGACAAAGACCGTAAGCTTCTACTCGAAGGACACCGGGGAATTCAAGGACAAGCTGACGTTCGAGGTAAAGGGCGGCGACCTGTTCCCCGATATCTTCATTCCTTTGGACCAGTCGGCTCTGATAGGCAGGAACTGCTACCAGGGGTTCCCCAACGAGACACCCGAATTCGGCATACTCAATTCCCGGCTGGAGACCGTTAAGGTTTTCGACAACTTGAAAATGGTCGACGGCTTCAACCGATACGACATTCTCAAGTCGCAGGGCGACTGCGCCATGTTCGTGCCGACTTGCGAGTACGGGGTGTACAGAATCACGCCAGAGAGCCTCGACCTCGCATACAGGCTTAAGATTGACGGCAAGCTGATTCCCGAATCAGTGAAGAATGAAGGGTTCGTAAAGGCCATACAGTGGATTAACCGCCCCGAGAACTCCGACTTCTCGGGATGGATCCTGTACTGCAAGGAGTTCGACAAGCATCTTTGCTTCACCATGTTCTACAAGGGTCAGAAATGCCTTGCCGTCTACGACAATGAGAACAAGGCGTGCAACCTCTACAAGCTAATGTTCGACAAGGAGCGTTACATGCCGCAGCAAACCGTTGTGTACGGCGCTGACGCCCTGTATCTCTTCATGGACGACAAGGAAAATCTGGCTCAAAACCCCATCATCATTCGCCTTGACTACTCTAAGATTGGATTGAAATGAAAAAATCCGACATCCTCTTCTGCCTCAATTTGGCGCTGATTGTTTTGGTAGCCATTCTAATATGGCGCGCATGGAATCCCCATAGGCCAGCGGATACCAAAACCGAGGATTTGAGAATCGAATTGGACCATTTCGAGGCTTACATCCAGCATCTTCCAGAACTTTACGAAGTGGAGGGATACGATTTTGAGGATTATGATTTCACTGACCTCCAAGGCCATCCCGTAGATATGGCAGAGAAAATGACTGAATCTGTACGGTTGATGGTTTTGGTTTCATCTCACCAATGCCAAGAATGTGTAGAGAATGTCTTGTCGCTTTTTCCACTCCTAAATGAGACCATAGGACCTGACAAGGTGGTGCTCTTGGTCGAAGGGTTGCATCAAAAAGGAGTCGCGGTTTTCTTGGAGAGAAATAAATTTACGAATCAAGCTTATTTTATCAATCACAAACCCTCAACGACAGAATCGTCAGACCCTATTGAGGATTTATCCAGGCCAATATTTTTTATAGCTTCAAATAATCTCGCCATTCAGTATCCTTTCATGCCCCTACCTCAATACGAATCAGTCACCACTTCATACATAGATATTTTGAACGAAAAATTCCATCTTTAAGAAATCGGTAAAGGTTTTTGACCTTTACCGATTTCTTTTGGCCATATAAAGAATTTTTCCTGCTAAATAGGGCGCCTTCGGAAAATCGTGCACTAAACCTTTCTTATAGGTTCATTGTGGGGTAGACTCAGTTTCATAGTACAATCAGTAAAAATCCGTAATCCTTTTCGGAAATGGCCGATTTTTACCCCATTTCCGAAAGGGATTACGGAAATTTTTGTAACTTTGCGTAATAAAACTCGATGGTATGATAGTAGCGAGACATAAAGAGTTGGCTGTACTGCGAGCCACCATGGAGAGCGAGTATTCAAGCTTTGTAGCCGTTTACGGGCGGCGCCGAGTGGGCAAGACCTTTCTGGTCAGAGAGGCCTTCGGGTATTCATTCGTGTTTCAGCACGCCGGCCTATACAAATCGTCTAAGACACAACAGCTTGAGGCCTTCGCCTCATCGCTCAGCGAGGCGGGACTGGCTGTGAAAAAGACTCCGAAAAATTGGGTTGAGGCCTTCGGTCTGTTGCGGGAGTTGATAAAGCAGTCACCAGCAAAAAAGAAAGTAGTCTTTCTCGACGAGCTCTCGTGGATGCACACCCACAAAAGCGACCTGATGGCGGCTCTGGAATTTTTCTGGAACAGTTGGGCTTCGGCCCGAAAGGATGTGGTCCTGATAGTATGCGCCTCGGCCACCTCTTGGATGATGCGCAAGGTAATCCACAACAAGGGAGGCCTTTACAACCGCTTGACCACCCAGATCCACGTGCGGCCATTCACCCTGTGTGAATGCGAGGAATACTCCCAAAAGCTAAATCTCCCATTCAATCGTCCGCAAATCGCCGAGTATTTCATGGCAGTGGGGGGTGTGCCATATTATTGGAGCCTGCTCAAGCCCCGCTACGGCTTGACTCAAAACATCGACGCCCTGTTCTTTGCGCCTGAAGCTCCGCTGCGCGAGGAGTTCAAATACCTATTCGCATCCCTCTTTGATGCGCCGGAGCCGTATCTGCAAGTGGTTGAGGCCTTGTCGGGCAAAAAGGGGGGATTGACGCGCAACGAGATCATCGCTGCCACCTCGCTTAAAGACGGAGGACCGACTGGCGAAATACTTGAGAATCTTGAGAGCTGCGACTTTGTGCGCCACTATTGTCCCATAGGCAAGAAGAAAGAGGCTGTTTTTCAACTGGTTGACAACTTCACTCTGTTTCACTATAGCTTTTTGCATGGCCAAAAGCCTTCGGCCAATTTCTGGACCGCCAACTACAATTCCTCTACCCATAACACATGGCGCGGCTTCGCTTTTGAGCGCCTATGCCTGCTGCATACGCCGGAAATCAAGCAAGCGCTTGGTATTTCTGGTATCGCCACCACTGAGCATGCCTGGCGCTGCCGGGCCGATGCTGAGAGAGGCTTAAAGGGCTCTCAGATTGATTTGCTCATATATCGCAGCGACCCGCATATCAACCTCTGCGAAATGAAATATCGCGAGGAGGAATATGTCGCTTCGGCAAAGGATGCCGAGGATTGGCAGCGCAAGGTGTCAGACCTTAAGACGTCGGTACCGAAAAAGGGAGTGATTTTCACCTTGGTGACGCCGATTGGATTGCATCCCAATGCCAACAGTGCCAAAGTGCAAGCCGTCATCACCCTCCATGCCTTATTCCAACCCTGCCCCTCTCGCGAATAAGGAGAAATTCCGTAATCCTTTTCGGAAATGGGTCAATTTTGACCCATTTCCGAAAAGGATTACTATCGCTTCCTTCATGATGAGTGGGTGCCATAGACCGAAAATAAAAATAATTTCCCAGAATTACATTTTTATTCAATTAAAATCCTTACAGTTCGGTGCAAAGTTCGGTGTAAAGTTCGGTGATAAGGACAAAAGGTTGTTGCTGATGCTTAATTCAAATCCCACATTAGCTGCCGCCGACCTGGCGCACCGCCTGTCTATTAGTCAACGAGGAGTGGAAAAAGCTCTAAAGCGCCAACGTGAACTCAATGTACTCAGCCGTAAGGGAAGTACAAAAAATGGCTTGTGGGAAATCAATAAATCCTAATCGTGCACGAAACCTGAAATTATCTCGATAAAAAAACGAGATAATTTCAGGTTTCGTGCAAAATTCTTTGGATAGAGGAGTAAAAGTTCGTATATTTGCAGAAAAGTTTGGTATGGATAAATTGATTGGACGTAAAAGAGAATGCGAGGAGCTGCGCCGCTGTATGGAGTCAGACAGGTCAGAACTGGTGATTGTGTACGGCCGTCGCCGCATAGGCAAGACATTTCTTATCGAAGAGTTTTTCAACCAAAAATTTGACTTTAAATACGTGGGTGCTCATGGCATGACCAGTCGTCGTCAATTAGACAATTTCTATTTGACCCTAAAAGAATATGCCTCTGGCCCAATCAAGAAGTTTAAGAATTGGGATGAGGCTTTCTACGCTTTGCGCAAATATATTGAGACCTTGCCAACCGATAGGAAACGAGTAATCTTTATAGACGAAATGCCTTGGATGGATAGCCGACGCTCTATCTTTGTTTCGGCTCTTGAGAATTTCTGGAACGGGTGGGCCATGGCCCAACGCAATATTGTTTTGGTTGCCACGGGGTCGGCGACTTCGTGGATGAAAAACAAAATTGTTGGCAATAAGGGAGGGCTGCATGGCCGCATTACTTGCAACCTGCACCTCTCGCCATTTACTTTGTATGAAACCGAGCAATATCTTGCCGCTCGGGGCATTGAATGGGATCGTTACCAATTGACCCAAGCCTACATGGCTCTGGGCGGGGTGCCCTTTTATTATTCCCTTTTAGACTCCCGGCTCAGTTTGGCTCAAAATCTTGACCGCTTGTTCTTTTCCAAAGGCGCCTTGCTCAGGGTTGAGTTTGACAATCTGTACACGGCTCTTTTTGACCAATCAGAGCTCTATGTAGAAATTGTCAAAGCGTTGAGCGAAAGCGAAGGAGGACTCACCTCCCAGTCCATAATAAGCTCCTTGCCCACAAAAACCAGCAATGTGGGCAAGGCGCTAAAAAACCTTGAGGCATCTGACATTGTAGAGCGTTGGTTGCAGTATGGCCACAAGCGCAGAGGCACCATATATCGGCTTACCGATTTTTATTCGCTATTTTATTTCAAATTCCTCCATGCCAACCTGTCACACGATGAGGATTGGTGGACCAATAATATCAACTCTGGCTCCTTGAGCGACTGGCAAGGCAAAAGTTTTGAGTTAGTATGCATGAAACACCCGCGTCAAATCAAGCAAGCCTTGGGTATCAGGGGCGTAGAGACTACTATGTCAACGTGGCATGAGAAAGCGAAAAAAGGCGTCAAGGGCGCGCAGATAGATTTGATTATAGAGCGAGGCGATCGATTGATACATCTATGCGAAATGAAATTTTGCGTAGATACCTACTCCATACTGAAAGACTACGAAAAGCGTCTGCGCGAGAGAGCGGCTTTGTTCAAAGAGGTGACAAAAACACGCAAGACAGTAGTCCACACATTTGTCACTACCTATGGGGTAACAAATGGGCGCAATAAGAGCATCGTCCATTCAGAGATAACCTTAGATGACCTTTTCGTCCCATAGACCACCGAATTTTGCGCGAAACCTGAAATTATCTCACTTTTTTATCGAGATAATTTCAGGTTTCGCGCAAAATTCCTTTCTGAGGGGTCATTATGAGTTGGATTTAGTCTCAAAGTGAAATAAGAGAAAATCCGTAATCCTTTTCGGAAATAGCCAATTTTTACCCCATTTCCGAAAAGGATTACGGATTTTATTATTTGGATAGTGAGTATAGGATGAGGACGGAAGAATTGGGGTCTTGGGGGAGGAATCCTAAATCCTGCTCTAAGGCCTGAATTTGTTTTTCTGTGTTGGCGAAAATTGGACTGATTATGCCATCACGGGTGACAGCCAATGCTTCGGGATACATATATGGAATAGGATTGGCTATCTGTTTCCCTAAACTGTAATTGAGCCCCGTCTCCTTGTCATGGGCTATGTATTTTGGAGGGAACGATTGAAGTCCTATCAAGAAATATGGCCCGTAGTCGTAAAAATATGATATATCCCTTATTTCATCGCTTTTGCCAGTAGGATGCGAGATGTTGGGATATTCCTTGAGCCATTGTTCGATTTTCTCTTTTGTGGGGAAATGTTGTGATGCCAGCTGATAGGCCTCTTCTACCTGCGCCCCATTTATCTTGTAGATTTGGTCAGCAAATCTATTATAGAAGTATATATCGTCATTAGTACCCTTGAAGAAATGGCCATTGGTGTAATTCGGGATTCTGTAATCTTCTGGGTATAGGGCATTGAGCACAGGGGTGATTCTCCCAGTTTTGGATTCTACCTTGGCCAATTTTACAGTATTGTTGTCTTGATCGAGCAAATCCTCAATATATAGGGTAGAGTCAGCTACGCATATCGACAAGAAGCTGCAATCCATCGGATAGGTTTCAAAATTTATATAGTTGGGAGCGAGGTATTTAATTATGTTTCTCTTCATAATATCTCCCACGTAGACATTACCATTGGAATCGATGTCGAAATTATACATATTGAGATATTCGCCGGCGCCATTGCCAAGTCGTGCTACCTCTTTGAGGGCCTTGCCCTCCTGACTGAAAACCACTACTTTCTGATCCTTCATCCCTTGCAAAAAGAGCAGGGAATCTGTAGCTAATATTTTGTCGATGTTGCCAAGAGGTCTGAAATCGCCATAATCCAGACAAATAATCTTGGGATTCACTATGGTCAACGAATCCTCAGCCCAAGCATCCAATCCAATCGTTTCTTGTTCTTCTTCATGGGGCGCTTTTCCCTTGCATCCCGACAGAGCCACAAGAGCAATAAAGCCTATCAGAGAGCTAATCAATATACTGAGTTTGGTTTTCATGATTATGATTTCTGGTCGCTGCATATTTTATATTTTGACTTTTTGCAAATTTAATGCTTTTCTTTAATATAACAAATAAGTAAGTGGACAATTTAAAATAAAATTAAACTAATGGTATAAAACCACAGATT
>JAJBUH010000172.1 GCA_020860445.1 Bacteroidales bacterium
AGCCGGTCCTTGTATATCGCAAGCGATGTTGTTGTCGTCAATGTTGACCCAGCGGCCCCGGTCATCGACCACCTAGATCAGCACATGGTTGACGCCTCCGGTCTTTGATGTGAAATCGCCATCGATGCGTGCCGTGAGGGCGTAGGGGAGACCTGAGGTCTGGATTGAGTATTGAGAGAGGGTAGAACCGTTTTGGTCGCAGCCTTCGGCTTTGAGTTCGCCAGCCGAGAATGGCACATCCCAATATATAATGCCAGTCTCGCTGTCATAAGGCTTGACATCGCCAATCTGCTTGCCGTTGAGCAGCAAGCGAGCGTAGGGAGCATTAGTATAGCATACTACGCGCACGGGTTGTCCGTCTTCATAATTCCAAGTGTCGGGTGCATCGATCGATAGCCAAGGGCGCTCGGGCTTGTCAGGAGCTCCAGGACGACGAGGATGGTCAAAGATGGGAGTGGTGCCGATGTAGGTAAAAGGCTCATCGCTCCATAGGGCTTTGCGGAATTGTCCGCGAGGCTTGGGCAGGCTGGCAAAGTCGAGCAGCCCGGTGTTGAGGCCGCGCGATGGCCAGCGTCCAGATTCGCCCAGATAGTCGGTGCCAGTCCAGATGAATTGGCCGAAGATATGGTCGTTGTCGGTGACAGCGCGCCAGGCCTCATAGCCAACGCCGTTTTCGCTGCCGTAAATCACGCGGTCGGGATAAGTCTCGTGGTCGATCTGATAGCGGTCCTCGGTATAGTTGTATCCGCAGATATCAACAGCCTCGGGATATTCGGTCTCGTTGCTCATCACCACTCCGGCCAATGCGCCGGTGGTGGGGCGCGAGGTGTCTATTTCCTTGACTTTGGCGGCAAGGCGCTTTGCAATCTTGCCAATGCGCTCGGCTGCCGGGGCCTCGGGCTTGTAACCGCCAAACATCGGTTGGTTGATCTTGGCTCCGTCGAGCACTGGGTGGCTGTAGGGGTCGTTGGGGTAGTCGACCTCGTTGCCGATGCTCCAGAGGAAGATGCAAGGGTGGTTGCGGTCGCGCATCACCATGTCGGTGATGTCGCGTTCGATCCATTCCTCAAAGAAATCGTATGTGCCGTCATAGCTGGGTTCGCCTACGTTCCAGCCCTGCACCCATTTGCGCTTGGGAAATTCCCATTCGTCGCTGATTTCGTCCATCACCAACAGGCCCAGCTCGTCGCAGA
The DNA here is from genome assembly GCA_020860445.1 of Bacteroidales bacterium. Taxonomy (GTDB): domain Bacteria; phylum Bacteroidota; class Bacteroidia; order Bacteroidales; family Muribaculaceae; genus CAG-873. The sequence continues at coordinate 1,194 of JAJBUH010000172.1, forward strand.
TGTCATATACGATCGGGGCTTGGGGGTTATGGCTTGTGCGTATGGCGTTGGCTCCCATCTCCTTGAGATTAGCGAGGCGTCGGCGCCATACATCCTCAGGCACCACTGCGCCGAGGGTGCCAGCATCGTGGTGTAGGCACACGCCCTTGACCTTCATGTTCTTGCCGTTGAGGGCGAAGCCGGTATTGGGGTCGAACGCGAGGGTGCGCAGACCTACGGGCTCGGTGTTTGAGTCAATCTCTTGCCCATTGGCGATGAGCGAGGTGCGCAAGCGGTAGAGGTAGGGGTTGGTGGTGTCCCATAGCTTGGGGGCACTCACGGTGAGCTCGAGGGTGTTGGCCTCTTGGGGATTTTTGACTGTCTTGGATGCTACGGTCTTGCCATCGGCATCGAGCAGTTCGACCTTGAGGGTTTGGCCTTTCTGCGGATTGTCGATAGCGGCGCTTACCTTGACTGTTGCTTTCTTTGCGCTGATGTTGGCAGCCTCCCAGCCAATGCCCCACAGTGAGAAATGGGTGTCAGGAGCCGAAATCAGGTACACATCGCGGTAGATGCCTGAGCCGGTGTACCAGCGGCTGTCGGCATAGCGGCTATGATCAACCCTTACGGCGATGGTGTTAGGGCCGTCGACCAAGTAGGGTGTCAGGTCGTAGAGCATCGATACGTAGCCGTTGGGGCGATGACCGAGGTGATGGCCGTTGATGTACACGTCGCTGCGATTGTATATGCCCTCAAAGTAGACATAGTGCAGCGGCTGGTCGTCAGTGACCTGGAATGTCTTTCGGTACCAGCCAATGCCTCCGGGCAGATAGCCGGTACAGCTCGCCAGCGTGGGCGAGGCCTGATGCTCGATGCTCCAGTCGTGGGGCAAGTCGAGCTTGCGCCAGCCAGAATCGTCAAAGTCGGGATTTGCGGCCTCGGGGGTGTCGGCGAGGTTGAAGAGCCAATCTGAGTTGAAGAGAGTGGGGGAGCCGAAAGAAGCTATTTCGCCACTCGCGGGCAGCGAAAATAAAAAGGATATGACCCAGGCTGCCAACAAGGCACCGGGCTTAATAAGATGTAATCTCACTGTTAAGGGATGTCATTTGGGTTTGATGCACAAAGGTAGCGATTTTATTTGGATTTTAAAAATTTTTAAAAGGTTTTCTCGTAAAAAAATCTCCACGCCTCGGGGCATGGAGATTTAATAGGTGTATGGGTGGGTCAGTTTTGCGCCAAAAGCTCTTCGTAGATGGCTTTGTCGGTGGGCGAGAAGCAGCAGATGGTCACCTCGCCGTCCCAGGGATGATCCTCGATGGCCGCGAGGGCTACCTTTGCGGCCTCGCGCTTGGGATAGCCGTACACGCCTGTGCTGATGCAGGGGAAGGCTATGGTCTTAAGGTCGTTCATCGATGCCAGGTCGAGGGCAGTGGTATAGCAGCTGTAGAGCAGCTTGGCTTCGTCCTGGCTGCCGCCGCGCCACACTGGGCCGACGGTATGGATCACATGCTTGGCTGGGAGCCGGTATCCGCCGGTGATTTTGCTTTGGCCAGTGAGGCAGCCGCCAAGGGTGTAGCACTCATTCAGCAGTTCAGGGCCGGCGGCGCGGTGTATTGCTCCGTCTACTCCCCCGCCTCCGAGCAGGGTCATGTTGGCGGCATTGACTATGGCATCGACAGCCAGCTTGGTGATGTCGCCCTCTACTACTTTTATGTTCTCTCTTTTCATGTTGGTCTTAGTTGTTAGGTGTGATTGGCCCGCATGCGGGGGCCGTGTTGTTTTCCAAGGCGCAAAGTTACGCAATTATCTCCAATTATCAATCAACAAAATCGTGTATGCGGTTAAGTTTTGGAGCAAATCGGCTTCCTATCCCATTAGAAATGGATATAGGTTGGATTTATGCGATAAAATCATAAATAACGCTAAAAAGTATGTAAATTTACGGCTAACAGGGGTGATGGGGATAGCGGGGTATTGTGGAGGAGAGGAAAATTTTGTAACTTTGCACAACTTCACGAGATGGAGGGGGCCAGACGGCTTCCTCCTCTTTATTTGATTGGATATGATAGACAAAGAATTGCTCAAAGAGACGGTGCTCGATGCTATCAAGGGCACGGGCGTCTACTTGGTTGACATCACTGTCAGCCCCGACAATGACATAGTGGTCGAGATCGATTCCAACGATGGGGTCGACCTGGACGTGTGCGCCGATATCACGCGCAAAATCGAGGCCAAGTTCGACCGCGACAAGGAGGACTACTCCTTGGAAGTAGGTTCCTCCGGCATCACGGCGCCATTCAAAGTGGTAGAGCAATACACCAAAAACCTGGGCAAGGAAGTGGAAATCTACACCAAGGATGGCCGCAAGATCATCGGCACCCTCGCCGCTGTCGATGGCGACACCAACTCGTTCACAGTCGAGGTGCCCACCAAGGTCAAAGAGCCGGGAGCAAAGCGCCCCACCGTGCAGATGGTGCCTGAGCACCTCAAGATGGACGAGTGCCGCTCGGTCAAGCACCATTTCAAATTCTGAGCCTGTCAGAGTAGGAAAGAACCAAACAACATTAAGATACCTAACCCCATAATGGGCGCCAGCTTGCTCGGCGCCCATACCTAAACCAAAAGACCATTAATGGCAAAGAAAGAAGCTACTCCCAATATGGTCGAGCAATTCGCCGATTTTAAGGAGCATAAGAATATCGACAAGGCCACTATGATAGGTGTCCTTGAAGATTCTTTCCGCAAGGTGCTCGCCAACATGTTTGGCACCGACGAAAACCTCGACGTGATCCTCAACCCCGACAAAGGCGACGTACAGATTTTCCAGAATCTCGAGGTCGTGCCCGATGGCGAGGTCGAAAACCCCTATTTGCAAATATCCCTATCAGATGCCCGCGCCGACAACGACCCCGATGCCGAGATTGGCGAGGAGCACTCCAAGGAAATCATCTTCGCCGACTTTGGGCGCCGCGCTATTCTCAACCTGCGCCAGACCCTGCAGTCAAAGATCCTCGAACTGCAAAAAGAGGCTGTCTACGCCAAATTCAAGGACCTGGAGGGCGAGCTCGTATCGGGCGAAGTGTACCAGACTTGGTCGAAGGAGACTCTGCTGCTCGATGATGAGAAGAATGAGCTGCTTCTGCCCAAGTCAGAGGCAATCCCGGGCGACTTCTTCCGCAAAGGCGAGACCGTAAGAGCCGTCATAGCCAATGTCGACAACAAGAACAACAACCCCAAAATCACCGTATCGCGTACCAATGTCAATTTCCTGCGCCGCCTCTTCGAACTCGAGGTGCCGGAGATTCACGATGGCCTGATCAGCATCCGCGCCGTGGCCCGCATCCCGGGCGAACGCGCCAAGGTGGCTGTTGAGAGCTATGACGACCGCATCGACCCCGTGGGCGCTTGCGTAGGCGTCAAGGGCAGCCGTATCCATGGCATCGTGCGCGAGCTGCGCAACGAGAACATCGATGTGATCAACTATACCTCCAATCCCTCGCTCTTTATCCAGCGCGCACTCAGCCCCGCCAAGGTGTCATCGATTCGCCTCGACGAGGAGGAGAAGAAGGCTGAGGTATTCCTGCGTCCCGAGGAGGTATCTCTGGCCATCGGTCGCAACGGCTCGAATATCAAGTTGGCCTCAATGCTCACTGGTTACACCATCGACGTGTACCGCGACGCCGAGACTCCTTATGACGAGGATATCTACCTTGACGAGTTTAAGGACGAAATCGATGAGTGGGTTATCGACGCCCTCAAGAATATGGGCTGCGTGACCGCCAAGTCGGTGCTTAACACCCCGCGCCAAGACCTCATCGACAAGGCCGACCTCGAGGAGGGCACCGTCGATAACGTGCTGGCGATCCTGAAGGCGGAATTTGAGGAATAAAAGCTGGCTCGGCGAGGCCGAGCCAGAGACCATAAAGCCATAAGGGCATAAAACCTCAAGGCCTTAAACCCAGATAGGAATTAGGATTCCTATGTTGCCTAGGATTCCTAAGGAATTATTAAAAGTAACAGCAATCTCTAACATCATTATATGGCGAAAACGAAGATAAGCAAAGTAGCAAAAGACCTCAACATCGCGCTTAACACCGTGTTCGAGTTCTTGCACAAGAAAGGCATCAGCGTGGAGGAGCACCCAAACGCTCGCATCGAAGACGATGTGGTGGCTCTCCTCGTGGATGAATTTCAGCACGACAAGGACTTGAAAAAACAATCATCATCCCTTTTATCATCAGCTCGCAAAAAAGAATCCCCACAGCGCCAGCCCAAACCCGACAACAAGCCGGTTGAGGAAGTGAAGCTTGCTTCGGAGTCCGCCAATAAGCCTAAAATTCTCGGCAAGCTCGAGTTTGACGCCAAGGGCAACCCGATTGTAAAGGCTCCTCAGTCTCAACAACAAGCAGCCCCAGCACAAGAGCCCCAGAAGCCTGAGGCTCCGGCCAAGCCTGAGCCTAAACCAGAGGCACCCGCAAAGCCGGAACCTAAGCCAGAGGTAGTTGCCCCTAAAGTTGAGGAGGAGCCCAAAAAAGCAGAGCCCAAGAAAGAGGAACCCAAGCAGGAAGAGCCTAAGAAGGAAGAACCTAAGAAAGAGGAGACTCCCAAGCCTGAAACCCCTAAGCCTGAGGTACCCAAGCCCCAAACTCCCCAGCCTGAAGAGAAGAAGCCTGCAGCTCCGGCTCCCGCCCAAGAGCAAAAACCGGCTCCCAAGCCGCAGCCTGCTCCTGTGAAACAGCCAGAAGCCCCCAAGCCTCAAAACCAACCTAATCCTCAGTCGAATAAGGAACAAAAACCTGTGCATACATCACAACCAGCGAATCCATCTGAGCGCCAGCAGCCGCAAAAGGCTGAGGCTGCTCCTAAACAAGAAACCGAGATTTTCACTACTCCGGCAGTGAAACCGGCCGTGAATCTCAATATCGTAGGTAAAATTGACTTGGCTGCCCTCAACCAGTCGACTCGCCCCAAGAAGAAGTCAAAGGACGAGCGCCGCAATGAGCGCCGCAACTCCAACCAAGGCGGAGGCGGTCAAGGAGGGTCGGCTCAAGGCAACGCTGGAGGCCAAGGCTCAGGACAAAGCGGCAATGGAGACCGCAAGAAGCGCCGCCGCATATCCGGCAAGGAAAAGGTTGATATCGAGAAGACAGCGCAGCAGCAAGCCAACCAAGGCGGCGGCCGTGACAAGGATCGCGACAAGAAGTCGCAGAAGAATAAGAACAAGGCCGAGGCCCGCAAGCCCATCCATACCGAGGTAAACGAGGAGGATGTGTCAAAGCAGGTCAAGGAGACCCTGGCTCGCCTCACCGCTAAGGACAAGGGCCTGAAGAAGGGCGCCAAGTGGCGCAAGGAGAAGCGCGATGCCGCATCAGAGCGTCAGCGCGATGCCGAGCGTCAGGAGATGGCCGAGAGCAAGGTGCTCAAACTCACCGAGTTTGTGACTGCCAACGACCTCGCCTCGATGATGGATGTGCCTATCAATCAGGTTATCACTACCTGTATGAGCATCGGTGTGATGGTCTCAATCAACCAGCGCCTCGATGCCGAGGCCATCAATATCGTGGCCGAAGAGTTCGGTTTCAAGACCGAATACGTATCAGCCGAGGTGGTTGATGCTATCCATCAGGAGGAAGACAAGGAGGAAGACCTCGAGGCTCGTCCGCCAATCGTGACCGTTATGGGCCACGTCGACCACGGCAAGACCTCCCTGCTCGACTATATCCGCAATGCCAACGTGATCGCTGGCGAGGCCGGCGGCATCACCCAGCATATTGGCGCATACAATGTCAAGCTCGACGATGGTCGCCATATCACATTCCTCGACACCCCTGGCCACGAGGCCTTCACCGCCATGCGTGCCCGTGGTGTCCGCGTCACCGACATCGCCATCATCATCGTGGCTGCCGACGACAATGTGATGCCACAGACAGTCGAGGCCATCAACCATGCCGCTGCCGCTGGTGTGCCTATCGTATTTGCAATCAACAAGATTGATAAGCCTCACGCTAATCCTGAGAAGATCAAGGAGGAGTTCGCTGGCATGAACTACCTGGTCGAGGACTGGGGTGGCAAATACCAGTCGCAAGACATTTCTGCCAAGAAAGGCATCGGCGTTGAGGAACTGATGGAGAAGGTGCTGCTTGAGGCTGAACTTCTTGACCTCAAGGCTAATCCCAACCGCAATGCTACGGGTTCGATCATAGAATCCTCGCTTGACAAGGGCCGTGGATATGTGGCAACCGTGCTGGTGCAGAATGGTACCCTGCGCGTAGGCGACATCATCCTGGCGGGCAACAACTTTGGCAAGATCAAGGCTATGTTCAACGAGCGCAATCAGCGCATCACCGAGGCTGGTCCCGCTACCCCGGCTCTGATTCTGGGTCTCAACGGCGCTCCTCAGGCTGGCGACACATTTAATGTGCTTGACACCGAACAGGAGGCACGCGAAATCGCCAACAAGCGCGAGCAGCTGCAGCGCGAACAGAACCAGCGCACCAAGCATATCCTCACCCTCGAGGATATCGGTCGCCGCCGCGCTATCGGCAACTTCCAAGAGCTCAACATCATCGTCAAGGGCGACGTCGACGGTTCAATCGAGGCTCTGTCCGATTCGCTGATCAAGCTCTCGACCGAGGAGGTTCAGGTCAATGTGATCCACAAGGCAGTGGGCGAAATCTCGGAGAGCGATGTGACACTGGCAGCCGCATCAAATGCCATCATCATTGGTTTCCAGGTGCGTCCGTCACTTGCCGCTCGCAAGAAGGCCGAGGCCGACGGCGTGCAAATCCGCCTCTACTCGGTGATTTACCAAGCCATCGAGGAGGTCAAGGACGCTATGTCGGGTATGCTTGCTCCGGAAATCAAGGAGGAGGTTATCGGTACTGCCGAGGTGCTCGAGACCTACCACATCTCCAAGGTCGGCACCATCGCTGGCGCCATCGTTCGCGAGGGCCGTATCCGCAAGGGCTGCAAGGTGCGCCTGATCCGCGAGGGTATTGTGCGCTACACTGGTTCACTGGGTTCGCTCAAGCGTTTCAAGGACGATGCCAAGGAGGTGACCGTCGGTCTGGACTGCGGTCTCTCAATCGCTGGCTACAACGACATCAAGGTGGGAGACCTCATCGAAGCCTTTGAGGAGAAAGAGGTAGAGCGCACCCTGGAGTAATCGAGCGGCTTGGAAAGGGAAGCCATCTCTGGTCCAAAAAACCACGATCGCTATCCCTGGTCCAAAAACCAAAAACCATAGACTAAAGTCCCTATATGACAGTATATGTAAATATAGGCAGCAATCAAGGCGACCGCCATGCTC
>JAJBUH010000210.1 GCA_020860445.1 Bacteroidales bacterium
AATCTGTGGTTTTATACCATTAGTTTAATTTTATTTTAAATTGTCCACTTACTTAATTAAATACCTACATCATGAAAGAACAGAATACCTATAGAGCTTCAAGTGATGAAGATCCTATCAAATCTCCTGAGGTACAAGATATAATAATGAGTGGAGTGATAGGATGCATCGCTGTAGAAATCTCTAAGCGATTAGAAATTGCTCCTATCGATGCCCTGTGTCTATTTTATCAAAGTGATACCTGCCGTAGATTGCATGACAAAGCCACCGGTCTTTATCTCTTCAGCCATATATACATAGCTGAGGAATTTTTAGACGAATACTCCAAGTCAGCCTAAAAATCTGTAGGCGAGGGGTTAGAGGCGGCCGTGGAGGTAGGAGAGGAGGTCGGATTGGATGCGGGAATGGAGGAGATGATTAGCGAGGAGGTAGAGGAGGGCTCCTGATGAGGATTGGAGCAAGAGGATGATAATGGGGTGGAGAGCGAGGGTGCCGAGATAGATGAGGAGAGGGGAAATGACGGCAGTGATGATGAGGTAGGGGAGATAATCGCGGCAGAAAGCCCAGGGAGAGGCAGCAGTAGCGCGGCAAGTGAAGATGAGGGTGACCATCCAGCCTATGACAGCGGCCAGAATCTGTGCATTGACCATGATGCGAATGCCTGCCACGGCATCGGTGGGAGTGGAGAGCGACAGGTAAGGCAGAGTGGCACCGAGAGCAGCCAGAGCCAAGCCATCACGCACTACCTCAAGGGTGAATATAGCGCGAGAGCGCCCAAGAGCCAACAGATAATTGACGCACAGCCCCGAAAGCACCAAGAAAATGCCGCGAGTCAACAATAACTGAAACAATGCAATCGACAAATCCCATTTTGCCCCGAACAGCAGATGGAAAATCGGCGTTGCCATTATGATTAGCCCAATCATGGCCGGGAAGAGAATGTAAGCCGTGGCTCGATTCATCTTTGCGCAGAGGCGGCGGAATCGCTCTGGATCGTCCTGCACGGCAGATAGTGGAGGGATGAACGACGAGGTCAGTGTCTGCGACAGCGAGGTGATGCCCATCTTGCTCCACTTGTCGGCCTGGGTGTAATAGCCCAATCGAGCCATGCCCGACTGATTGCCGATAAAGAAAGAGAAGATATTGAGAAACAGAGTGTTGAGAAAAGATGTCATCATCATCCCAGACCCCACTGAGAAATATCCCCGCAGCGCCGTCCACGACATCTTCATGGCGGGCCACCAATGGCTTGTAGCCCATAGCCACAATGATTTCACTCCGCTATTGGCCAATGCCTGCCCCACTATGGCCCACGCCCCAAATCCCTTGACAGCCATGATGATGCCCAAGGCTCCGCCAACCGACAGCGATACGATATTGGCAACAGCGATGGGGCGCACGTGCATGCGCTTGGTGAGCTGATTCACTTGCACTATGGCTGATGCGTTGAGAATCATTGTCAGAAACATCACCCTCGACAAGGGTATCAGCCTCTGGTCATGCTGGAAACAGTCGGCTATCAGCGGCGCGCAGAAATACAGAGCAACATAGAGCAGGCTGGCAATCCCGAGGTTGAACCACAGTACCGAGCTATAGTCGAGCCTTGACGGCTGTTTGCGCTGCAGCAGGGCATAAGAGAATCCGCTATCGACGAGCAGCGAGGCGAAGGCTTGGAATATAAGCACCGCGCCCACCAGACCAAAGTCGGTGGGCGTGAGCAAGCGAGCCAGTACGATGCCAGTGACGGCATATAGCGCTTGCGAACTGAGGCGGTCGATGGCATTCCATTTTACCGACCTCGCTGTCAGCTTCTTCAGGTTCTCACCCATAGGGATTCTCCGGGGCTATTGCTCCATCTCAACTACCTTCACGCCGATGCTGCGGTTTTTGATAGTTTCGGGTTTGCCTATATAGTAGACTGTGCCTGAGCCCATGCCCACGATGGTGAGTTTCTCGGTGACATAGCAGTCAATAGACCCGGTGCCTACCATCGAGCATTTCACCGTGCTTGCTTCGAGGCTGCCAGCCTCGATTGAGCCAGCGCTAATCAGCGAATACTTTGCCTCCTTGGCTTTGCCGGAGAAGTATATGCGGCCCATGCCAGCATCGACACTTGCCTCAACCTTGGTAGCATGCAGGTCGGGAGCCACGATATTGCCATTGCCCTGCACCTTGGCCTGGAATTTGGTGACGGGTATGCTTTGCAAGATAGTGATAGTGGAATCGCCCCAGTTGGTAGCTTTGGCCAGAGCCATCGAATAGATGGTGACAGTTGGCACTTCGCTCAGGGTCCGGTCGTTGGCAAGCTGAATCTTAAGCTTGTTCTTATCATTGCTGAAAGTCAAAGCCGAAGCTACGCTCGGCGAACACGAATACTTGGCATACCCAGCCGAATCGGTCGAGTGGCGATACACCACATTGATGCCGCTGGCAACTGTGAACTCGCTGAAATCCCCTACATTGAGGCTATAATCCTTAATCTCGGCAATTGCGCCAAGACAAAACAACAGACAAAAAAATAAAATACAGTGACGCACTGAAATGAAAAATTAAAAATGAAAAATGAAAAATGAGAAATGAAAAATGAGAAATGAAAAATGAAAAATGAAAAATGAAAAATGAGAAATGGGGTCAGGGCTGGGGGGTGGTGACGCGGAACTCCGGGTCGGCCTCAATGCTGTCAATCAGAGAGAGCAGGCTCTCTTGTGTGTCGGCGCGCAGCAGAGCCACGCGAGTGTCTCGGAAACTATGCAACCCCTTGAATAGCGGACTTACGGCCAGATGTCTACGGATATGCAAGATGCCTCGATACTCGTCGATGCGCTCGATGCTCTCCATGATTTGGCGGCGCAAGCATTGGAATTTGTCGCTGCGGGTGAGCTCGAGTCCGGCCTTATCGCCAATCAGGGCACGCTTCAAGTCGCGGAATATCCAAGGGGCGCCGATTGATGCGCGGCCTACCATCACACCGTCTACGCCGTAATCCTCAAAGGCTCGCTTCAGCTGCTCGCCAGTAGCGATGTCGCCGTTGCCAATAAGGGGGATTTTGAGCCGAGGATTGGCCTTGACTTGTCCGATCATTTCCCAATCGGCTTCGCCGGTGTACATCTGCGAGCGCGTGCGCCCATGCACAGTCAGTGCGGCAATGCCGCAGTCCTGCAGCTGCTCGGCCAGCTCAACGATGATTTTACTGTTGCAGTCCCAGCCCAGGCGCGTCTTCACTGTCACTGGCAGCTTTACGGCGCTGACCACTGCTCGGGTGATTTCCAGCATTTTGGGTATGTCGCGAAGCAGCCCGGCGCCCGCTCCCTTGCCGGCAACCTTCTTGACAGGGCAGCCAAAGTTGATGTCGATAAAGTCAGGCTCGGCCTCCTCGGCAATCTTAGCAGCCTCGGCCATGGCCTCGGGTTCGCGACCATAGATTTGGATGGCTGTGGGGCGTTCCTGGGGGCGAATATGCAGCTTGCGCGTGGTGGCTGCTATGTTGCGGATCAGAGCCTCAGATGATATAAATTCGGTATAGGTCAAGTCGGCCCCCATCTCCTTGCAGATCAGGCGGAACGATGAGTCGGTGACATCCTCCATCGGAGCCAGCATCACCGGCCGTGGGCCAAGGTCGACCTCACCGATTTTCATAGGCTGTTGGGATTAATTTCGTAGGCAGGGATGTCAACCAGGCGAGCGTTGAATTTGAGAGCCGAGTATGGCACAATGCCCGATGTGGTGCTTACGCCGTAGGCCTGAGCATAAGGAATCACAATCTCGGCAGTGTCGCCGCATCGCATATCCTGGAATGCGATGGCCCAACCCTCGATGCAGCTCGACAGCTGGGTGCGGAAGATGCCGGGGCCGTAAGTGGTCTGCAGATACGATGAGTCGATGGCTGTGCCCTCATAGTAGGTGAGGTAGTAGCGCGTATCGATAGTCGAGGTGTAGAGGGGCGAGAGGTTGCCCTCGGTCAGGGTGCGATCGTTGAAATAGTGGATCAGCACGTAGGCATCGGGATTCCAAGCCGGAATGAGGGTGGTAAAGTATGGATTGCCATCTTCGTCAAGTCGAGCCACTTGCTCGGCCAGCCAGGCATCATTCTTCTCCTTCCACTCGGCATAGACCTCAGCCACGGTAGTGCTGTTATCATCGGTGCCGCACGAAGGCATAGCCAACGCGAGAGCCACTATGCCAATCAGTAGGAATATCGGAAATTTCTTCATCTAAAAAATGTTGGTTTCTTTTCGAGAGGGGGAATCCATGGGGCCGAGGGCGACCCCATGGATTGTTATGTCTTAGGCCAGCTTGCGCAGCAGGCTGTTGAGGCTCACATTGTCGTGGATCAGCTTGTGCAGGTCGGCGATAGCCACGCGCTCTTGCTGCATCGAATCGCGCTCGCGCAGGGTCACAGTGTTGTCCTCAAGTGTCTGATGGTCAACGGTGATGCAGTAGGGTGTGCCGATTGCATCTTGGCGACGATAGCGCTTGCCGATCGAGTCTTTCTCATCGTAATGGGTGGCGAAGTCAAACTTCAGGTCGTTTACGATTTCGCGAGCCTTGTCAGGCAGTCCGTCTTTTTTGACCAGAGGCATCACGGCGCACTTGACGGGAGCCAGAGGAGCGGGCAGGTGCAGCACCACGCGGCTGTCTCCGCCTTCGAGCTTCTGCTCTTCGTAGCTTGAGCACAGCACCGACAGGAACATGCGGTCTACTCCGATCGAGGTCTCGATCACAAAGGGGGTGTAGCTCTCGTTGAGCTCGGGGTCGAAGTATTGGATCTTCTTGCCAGAGTATTTCTCGTGTTGCGACAGGTCGAAGTTGGTGCGCGAGTGGATACCCTCTACCTCCTTGAATCCGAATGGCATGAGGAACTCGATGTCGGTAGCGGCGTTGGCGTAGTGGGCCAGCTTCTCGTGGTCGTGGTAGCGATATTTGTCATCGCCGAGGCCGAGGGCCTTGTGCCAGCGCAGACGCCACTCCTTCCAGTAGCGGAACCATTCCATCTCCTGGCCGGGGCGCACGAAGAATTGCATCTCCATCTGCTCAAACTCGCGCATGCGGAATATGAATTGGCGAGCAACGATTTCGTTGCGGAATGCCTTGCCAATCTGTGCGATGCCGAAGGGGATGCGCATGCGGCCAGTCTTCTGCACGTTCAGATAGTTGACGAATATGCCTTGGGCAGTCTCGGGACGCAGATACACGGTCATTGCGCCGTCGGCGGTGGATCCCATTTCTGTCTTGAACATCAGGTTGAACTGGCGCACTTCGGTCCAGTTCTTAGTGCCTGAGATAGGGCAAACGATGCCCTCGTCGAGGATGATTTGGCGCAGTTCCTCGAGGTTGTTGGCGTTCATGGCGTCAGAGTAGCGCTGGTGCAGAGCGTCGCGCTTCTGCTGGTGCTCGAGCACGCGGGGATTGGTCTGGCGATAGAGAGCTTCGTCAAACGATTCGCCAAATTTCTTGGCGGCTTTTGCCACTTCCTTTTCAATCTTGTCATCGATTTTGGCGATTTGCTCTTCGATGAGCACGTCGGCGCGGTAGCGCTTCTTTGAGTCGCGGTTGTCAATCAGTGGATCGTTGAACGCATCGACATGACCCGACGCTTTCCAGATCGTTGGGTGCATGAAGATTGCTGAATCGATGCCTACGATGTTTTCGTGGAGCAGGGTCATAGCCTCCCACCAGTAGCGCTTGATGTTGTTTTTGAGCTCTACGCCGTTTTGGCCGTAGTCGTAGACGGCCGACAGACCGTCGTAGATTTCGCTCGAGGGAAAGACGAAACCGTATTCCTTGGCGTGTGAAACGATTTTCTTAAATACGTCTTCTTGCTGTGCCATTTTTATAAATAGTGTTGTGTTAAGTTAGCGCCATGCCGGAGACCGGCAAGGGCAGCCGGGCGCCATGGCAGAATTTCTGTTTTTTCGAATCGCAAAGTTACTAATTATTCCCCAATTGCACAACCCAACACCGACAAAATCCTTAAATCCTGGTAAATCATGCCAAAAAGCCATACTTGTTGGCATGATTTTGTCAGAATATGGTGGCTTTGATGCCGAAAGAGAGGACCAGATAGTCCTTGGGAGTGAGGTAGTGGTTGTTTATGGCTTGGATAACGTAGAAGTCGCAGGTCGACAGCTCGTAGAAGATTGTGAACGATTTGAACCTTCGCCTCCGCTCCTCGGGCATCATGAATGTGAAGCGTTGGCCCAGGAAAATATGGGTGCGCACGCGGGTTGAGAACCAATAATAACCCTTGGGATAGCGGTCGGGTTGGTTGGTCCAAAACTCGCCGCTGAATATGGTATTGAGATAGATGCCGGTTTCCAATGGCTCAAAAGCGAGCCAGTCGCAAAGGCGGATGCTCCAGGGCGTGAAATTCTCCTTGATGGTCATGGTGACCTTGGCTCCATTAGACTGATTGCGAGGTATGATGCCGAACAGCAGGTCAGTCTCCCACTGTCCGCGCTTGCCATAGTCCCAGCCGATGCCGGCTGACACAAGGCCCATGTCGCCGTACATTTGCACCTTGAAATGCGTAGGAATCAATGCTCCCCAAGCGCGGCGGTAACGGTGCACGCGCATGTCGTACTTGCTCGGGCTGGGCTCTTGCACCACTATGTTTTCGTCGTCATCATCGGCTGGCTCGGTTGATTCGGCAAAGGCGCAATGGTGCAAAGGGACAAAGAGGAGGAGTAGGGCCAATAGCTTAGAAATCCACTGCTTCATAATCGTAGGTGCCATCGGCGTTGAGGGTAAACAGTAGGTAGATTCTCTTGGCGATGTTGGGGCATTGATAGTAGAGAATGCCATCTTCAAACAGGTCGCTCACCAGCAACTGGTGCTCGTGGCCGTAGAGGCAGAATTGCAGCTCGGGCATCATCTTGATGTATAGCTGGAATACCTTGGAGACATTGTTGTTGAACACCAACTCGCCCGGTCTGACGTGCATCAGCACTATGGTGCGCTTCACGCCATTGTCTTCGGCATTCTTTATCTCGTTTTCGATAAAATCGAAATCCGGCACCGGCTTTGAGTAGTCGTATTCCAGGGCATTGGTGTTGAGGCAGAGAAATCGGGTGTCGCCGGCGCTGAAGGCGTAGTTGAGTTCGCCAAACACGCTGAGGTAAACGTCTTCGCCAGTGCTGAGACAGTCGTGATTGCCGATTACGGTCACCCACGGCATCGTCAGGTTGTTGAGGATGTCGCGCTGCCACAGAAATTCGCGAGTGGCGCCGTAGTCTGACAAGTCGCCCCCATGCACCACAAAGTCGAGGTCGCCACGGGCATTGAGCGCCTTGACAACATCTTCGGTCTCGTCATACCATCCCTGGGTGTCGCTGATCATGGCAAAACGCATCTGGTCGCGCCCTGCCATCTGGTCCTCGATGAGCGCGACATTCTTAGCGGTGAGCCCTCGCTCACCGGTTATTTTCACATCATAGGGGTGGGATTCGAGCATATCGCATCCCGAACAGCAGAGGGCGCCAGTCAGCAACGCCAATTGTAGATATTTCCCCTGGCATGCAATCAGTCGTTTCATGGCTGCAAAGTTACGAATTTTCCCAATTCCCCACCAAACCCTAAATTTGTCTAAATTCCCCAATTATTTGCCAAAAAGTAATTATTACCTCCTTAACCCACAGGGGACAGGTCAGCGAGGGACTGTCCCATGCTATCCTGTCCCCTGTGGGATAAGGAGCCTATTTTGGTGGCATTTGGCGAGCTGCTTTATGGGAGGAAGGGGCTGAGGATGAGGGGATGTAACGTGGGGGAAGAAGGATGTAACATGGAATGTAACGAGGGAAAGGAAGGTGTTACAAAAATAGTAGGGGAGAGGGGGTGGGAGGTTGTCAATGAGGCAATCGCTGGCGAAGGCGACGACGGCATGGGTTACTATCCGCTAAATTACACCGAGAAGTGCGATGATTCCGACAACAACTTCTTCTGGCAAGATTATCTCGGCAGCCTCGACTATGTGCGCCTCGCTGTGAAGTGCGCAATGTCTACTCGGGCCAGCAACAGCAGGCCGACAAGATTGAGCTGGAGGCACCGCCATCGCATGACGACCAGTTGCTCGAGCGAGTGATGCGCGTAATCAGCCGCAACATCAGCAACAGCAATATAACCATCAAGGGCATAGCCCGCGAGATTGGCATAAGCCGCGTGCATCTGCATCGCAAGCTCAAGGAGCTGACCAATCAGAGCACTCGCGATTTCATACGCAATGTGCGTCTGCAGAAGGCTGCCGAGATTATGCGCCAGACACGCATCAATGTTGCTGAGGTCAGCGACATGGTGGGCTTCAAAAACCCCAACAATTTCGCCACCGCCTTCAAGGAAATGTTTGGTCGCACCCCCACCGAATACATGGCCGAGCACCAAGAAAAGAAGGAAAAATGAAAAATGAAGAATTAAAAATGAAGAATGAATAATGAAGAATGAAAAATGGCCATCCGGGTTCGGGTCCGGAT
>JAJBUH010000236.1 GCA_020860445.1 Bacteroidales bacterium
GCGCTGCGCAACCGATGGTGAAAAAGCCGAGGCCGGCCGCTCAGCCCTCTCCCCTCACTAATCATCCCGACCCCATCCCCTCTACCCTCCCATGGCTTCTCCCCTCAAAATAGTCTGGATGGCGGCTACTGTGTCGGCCAGTTCGTGGCCCGAATCCCCTCAAAATCCATAAATCAATAAACCAATAAATCACAATCATGAACGAACTTACGAGCTTAGTCGACTGGTCGAGGGCGCAATTCGCTCTCACAGCCATGTACCATTGGCTCTTCGTGCCCCTCACCATCGGCCTATCCTTGATAGTCGCCATCATGGAGAGCATCTATGTGCGCACGGGACAACAGAAATGGAAGGCCATCACAAAATTCTGGATGACCCTCTTCGGCATCAACTTCGCCTGCGGCATCGCCACCGGCCTTATCCTCGAGTTTGAGTTTGGCACTAACTGGAGCAACTACAGCTGGTTTGTGGGCGACATCTTCGGCGCTCCTCTTGCCATCGAGGGCCTCTTGGCTTTCTTTATGGAAGCAACCTTCGTGGCCGTGATGTTCTTTGGCTGGAACAAGGTAAGCCGCGGTTTCCACCTTGCCTCAACCTGGCTCACCGCCATCGGCGTTTCGCTTTCTGCCCTCTGGATTCTTATCGCCAACGCTTGGATGCAATATCCCGTGGGCATGGAGTTTGATCCGGCTCAGATGCGCAATGTAATGGATAATTTCTGGGACGTAGCCCTCTCAACCGTAGCTATGCACAAGTTCTGCCACGCAGTCACCAGCGGCTGGGTATTGTCGGCTGTCTTCGTAGTAGGCGTCAGCAGCTGGCTCCTCTACAAGAAGAGCAATATCTTGATGGCCAAGGATTCGGTGCGCGTGGCATCGTGGGTCGGCCTTATCGGCATCCTGCTGGTGATGTGGACAGGCGACGGTTCGGCAGTCGACGTAGCTCGCGTTCAGCCTATGAAGCTCGCCGCTATGGAGGGTGTCTACAATGGCAGTCGCGGCCAGGGCCTCACTGGCTTTGGCATCCTCAATCCCGACAAGAAATATGACAATGACGAGGAGACCATGCTCTTCGCAATCGAGATACCCAAGGGCCTCTCATTCCTCGCCACTCATGACTTTGACGCTTTCGTGCCGGGCATCAACGACCTGATCAACGGCATCTCTATCAACGAGGCTGGCGACACCGTATATGGTATCACCTACGCCGACCGCATGGCCAGCGGCTTGCTCGCCCAAGATGCCCTCAAACTGTATGGAGAGGCTCAGGCCATCGGCGATCAAGAGACGATGGCCCAAGCAGCCCAGGTTATCAAGGAGAATTACGCAAACTTCGGTTACGGCTACCTGCAGTCGCCAGCCGATGCCATTCCGCCGGTAGGAATGACATTCTATGCCTTCCATATCATGGTAATCTTTGGCGGTTACCTGCTGCTGCTCTTCGTGGTGCTTATCTTCGTTTGCTACCGCTCTGACAAGACCCTCGAAAATCCTTGGCTGTGCTTCTTCGGCCTTATCTCGATTCCCATAGTCTATATCTGCTCTGAGGCTGGATGGATTACCGCCGAGGTGGGCCGTCAACCCTGGACCATCCAGGATGTGCTGCCGCGCAACGTAGCCATCTCAGACATCTCGGCTGGATCAGTCGAGGCCACATTCTGGGTATTCGCTGCCATATTCACTCTGCTTCTCTTTGCTGAAATCAGCATCATGGTGCGATTCATCATCAACTCAGAGAAGAAAAACATCATCCCCAAGCAATAACGACGACTTGGCCAATATAGATATTACCACCTTCATATTTCTGTAATGGGCTATGGATTGGTAATATTTCCAAAAACCAAAAACTAAAAACCAAAAACCAAAATTATGTATTGCTTACAAGCCTATTGGTGGCTCTTAATATCGGTGCTTGGCGCCCTGCTCGTGTTCCTGCTCTTCGTGCAAGGCGGACAGAGCCTCATCTGGTCGACCCATCGCGACTACCGCGACCTAATCGTCAATTCGATAGGCCGCAAATGGGAATTCACATACACCACCCTGGTAGTGTTCGGCGGCGCTTTCTTCGCCTCATTCCCACTGTTCTACTCAACCAGCTTTGGCGGCGCTTACTGGCTGTGGATGCTTATCCTGGTCAGCTTTGTGGTGCAAGCCTTCAGCTTTGAGTTCCGCCGCAAGCACGGCAATCTCTACGGCACTTGCACCTACGATGCCTTGCTGACTTTCAACGGCCTGTTTGGCTGCGTGATGCTCGGCATCGCCGTTGGCATGTTCTTCTTCGGCGCTGAGTTCACAGTATCAAAGGGCAACATCCTCAATGGTTCTGCTCCAGTGATTTCGCAATGGTCCGAGACTCATGGCCTCGAGGCTATGATAGTGCCGGGCTGTCTGCTGCTTGGCTTCGCAGTGTTCTTCCTGGCTCGCGCTCAGGCTTGCATGTATTTCATCAACAACATCGATGGCGGAAACGGCTTCACACAGTCGATGCGCATCAAGACTCTCTTCAACGGCGCAATCTTCGCCCTGCTCTTCATCGCTTTCGCCATCCTGCTGTTTATGCAAGGCGGCTATCGCATGACCCCCGAGGGCACATTCGCTTATGAGCCTCACATCTATTGGACCAACCTCTGGCAAATGTGGTGGTGCGTGCCAATCCTGCTGATTGGCGTGGTGATGGTGTTGTTCGCCATCTTGCGCACGGCTCTGTGCGGCACTTTCTTCAAGGGTATTTGGTGGAGCGGCATCGGCACAGTGCTTGTGGTACTTGTGCTGTTCTGGCTCGCTGGATATAATGGCACGGCCTACTATCCATCGCTGCTCGACGCTCAGAGTTCGCTCTCGATTACCAACAGCAGTTCGTCGCACTTCACTCTGGTAGTGATGAGCTGGGTATCGATTCTGGTACCATTTGTGCTGGCTTACATCTGGTATTGCTGGTACAAGATGAACGCCACACCGCTCACCCAGAAAGAACTCCAATCCGATTCCCACGTCTACTAATTTCTTCTTAACGTAAGCGCGTAAGCTTTACGTAAGCACGTCCCAACGTAAGCACGTAAGCTTTACTTAAGCACAAACTGAGTGATAGGTTTTAACCTAAAACAAAAAAATAATTGTCTAAATAATAATTATCAATTTTGTGCTTACGTAAAGCTTACGTGCTTACGTTAAGTTACGTGCTTACGTTTTACCCCTATGGATTCATATTTTACGATAAGCAAGCCATCGCAAAGTCAGCTGAGGGAGAAGATGAGCCGATTCATCTCCTTTGCCATCCCTGTGGCCTCGGCCGAAGAGGCTAAGGCTGAGATAGCGCGCAAGCAAAACGAATACCACGATGCACGCCATGTGTGCTGGGCATATATGATTGGCCCAGAGAGGAAGCAATTCCTGTCATCCGACAATGGCGAACCCTCCGGCACTGCCGGCAAACCGATCTTGGGCCAAATCAATTCATTTAATCTGACCGATATCGTAGTAATCGTGGTGCGCTATTTCGGTGGCATCAAGCTCGGCACATCAGGCCTGATAGCCGCCTACCGCGAGGCAGCGCGCTTGGCCCTCAGCGAAGCCGAAATCATTGAAAAACACCAAACCTCTCGTTATTCTTTCACATTCCCCTACCTGTCGATGAATGAAGTGATGCGCATAGCCAAAATGCCGCAAGTAAGGGTAATCTCGCAACAATTTGACAATTCCTGCTCGATGACCATCGAGTGCAACCTGGCCGATTCTCCTATGGTGGAGTCACGCCTCTCCTCAGTCTCCGGTCTCACCCTCCCACCCCGTTAGGGGTTGTTTCATCTAGCCGCCAACGACCTTAACAATAATAGGTATTGTTTATGTCAGAAATTATTCGTACCTTTGTAAGTTATTTCAATTGGTACGAATAGAAAATGTCAGCAAACATAGTAGTGAAGGGAGCCCGGGTCAACAATCTCAATAATATCGACCTCGAGCTGCCCGGAAATAAGTTTATAGTCATAACGGGCCTATCCGGTTCCGGCAAATCTTCTTTAGCATTTGACACCCTCTATGCCGAGGGACAACGCCGATATGTGGAGAGCCTTTCGGCTTACGCTCGACAATTTATGGGAAAACTCTCTAAGCCCGAATGTGACTGGATCAAGGGATTGCCTCCAGCCATCGCCATCGAGCAAAAAGTGAATACCAGGAATCCGCGTTCTACAGTTGGCACAAGCACCGAAATCTACGATTACCTGCGCCTGCTCTTTTCGAGAGTGGGTCGCACATATTCGCCCATTAGCGGCGAGCAAGTCAAGAAACACACGCCCGAAGATGTCATCGAGTGTGCCACTTCTTATCCCGATGGCACTCGCTTGGCATTAGTAGCGCCTATATCTTTGCCTCAGGGTCGCACCTTGGCCCAGCAACTCGACATATATATTAAGGAGGGATTCTCTCGCCTGGTAAAATGGACACGCGCCAAAGGCAAGGCTCCAAAGGCCGAGTTTGTGCCAATCGACGAACTGTTGGCGCAGCCTAAGCTCCCTGTTACCCCCGAGGGTTACGACTTGCTTATCGACCGCTTTGCTGCCAGCCACGAGCAAGACGAGGTGTCGCGCCTTTCAGAATCGGTAGAGACAGCATTTTTTGAGGGACACGACCAATGCTCCTTGGTGGTATGGGACGCAGATGGAACTGCTCGCCGCCATGATTTCTCAAAGCGATTTGAGGCCGATGGCATAACTTTTCTTGAACCATCTGACCAACTTTTCAATTTCAACAACCCTTACGGAGCATGCCCCACTTGCGAGGGGTTTGGCAAAATCATAGGCATTGACGAGAAGCTGGTAGTCCCTAATCCAGCTCTGTCAGTCTATGACGATGCCGTGGTGTGCTGGCGCGGAGAAAAGATGAGCGAGTGGAAACGCGAACTCATACATCTCGCTCCCCATATCAGTTTCCCAATCCATCGTCCCTACTGCGACCTCACCGAGGCAGAAAAGCGCCTGCTCTGGGAGGGCAATTCGAGATTCAAGGGTATCAACGGTTTCTTCAAAATGGTTGAGCGCCAACAGGCGAAAATCC
Organism: Bacteroidales bacterium; assembly: GCA_020860445.1. Taxonomy (GTDB): domain Bacteria; phylum Bacteroidota; class Bacteroidia; order Bacteroidales; family Muribaculaceae; genus CAG-873. The sequence continues at coordinate 5,052 of JAJBUH010000236.1, forward strand.
AATACCGAGTGATGCTGGCTCGATTCAGAGGCAAGACCACTTGCCCAGACTGCCATGGCGCTCGCTTGCGCCCCGAGGCTGAGTATGTCAAGGTATCAGGACGCAGCATCACCGAACTGGTGAGAATGCCCGTGAGCGAATTGCAACAGTGGTTCGCCAAGCTCGAGCTCGACCCCACCGATGCCGCAATAGCCAAGCGCATACTCACCGAAATCAATAATCGACTTGGATTCTTGATGCAAGTGGGCTTGGGTTATCTCACTCTCGACCGCCTCAGCAACAGTCTGTCGGGCGGCGAAAGCCAACGCATCAACCTTGCCACCTCGCTTGGCAGCAGTCTGGTGGGTTCGCTCTATATCCTTGATGAGCCGTCAATCGGCCTCCACCCTCGCGACACCCAGAAACTAATTGGAGTGCTGCGCGATTTGCAGCAAATCGGCAATACAGTCGTGGTCGTAGAGCATGATGAGGAGATAATGCGCGCTGCCGACTGGATTGTTGATGTTGGTCCTAAGGCTGGTCGCCTGGGTGGACAGATTGTTTACGAAGGTCCAGTGCCAGCTGATGGCGACAAGGCTCTGGTTGAGCAGCACCCCGACTCGTACACGCTCAAATATCTTGCCCATCAACTTGAGATACCCACGCCAAAGCAACGCCGCCATTGGAGCAGCTTCATCGAGGTGAAAGGCGCTCGCGAGCATAATCTGAAAAACATCGATGTCAAATTCCCGCTCGGGGTGATGACAGTGGTAACCGGTGTGAGCGGCAGCGGCAAGTCAACCCTCGTTAGGGACGTGCTGTACCGCGCTATGCGTCGCCGTCTGGGCGAAGCAGGCGAGGCACCCGGTGCGCATCTTGGCCTCGAGGGCGATTTGCATCGCATAACCGCTGTCGAGTTTGTAGACCAAAATCCAATTGGTACCTCCTCGCGCTCCAACCCAGCTACCTATCTCAAGGCTTACGATGAGATACGCAAACTCTTTGCCGACCAGCAAGCCGCCAAGCAGATGGGATTTACAGCGGCATACTTCTCGACCAACACCGATGGTGGCCGATGCGATGAGTGCAAGGGCGCGGGAGTGATAAATATCGAGATGCAATTCATGGCTGATATTTCAATTCCCTGCGAGGCTTGTCATGGCAAGCGATTCAAGCCTGACATCCTCGAGGTGCGCTATCGCGGCCAGAACATCGATGATGTACTGAATATGACAGTAAATCAGGCCATTGAATTTTTTGGCGAAGACGGTGACAGCCAGGCCAAAAAGATTGTAAAGCGCCTGTTGCCGCTCCAGCAAGTTGGCTTGGGCTACATCAAGCTGGGACAGACCAGTTCTACCCTATCTGGGGGTGAGAACCAGCGTGTCAAGCTGGCTTATTTCTTGTCGCAAGAGAAGCCTCAGCCGGCCATGCTCATATTTGACGAACCAACCACGGGTCTGCATTTCCACGACATCAGCGTGCTGATGGCATCGTTTGACCGTCTAATCTCGCAGGGCCACACCATTGTCATCATCGAGCACAATCTCGAGGTGATCAAATGCGCCGACCATGTGATAGATATTGGCCCAGAGGGAGGAGACGCCGGCGGCTACATCGTGGCGCAAGGCACTCCCGAGCAGATAGCCGCCTGTGAGGAAAGCTACACTGGCCGTTGGCTCAATCTTTAGTGTCGATGCGGCCGCACATGGTCGCAAAGGGACAATACTTGCACTGATCAGCGTCTTCGGTCTGAGCGAAAGGTTTTTCCGGGCCGAAGATATCCTCAAGCAAGCCAGAGAGGCGCTCTCTGAACTCATCCCGGTATTTGCGATAGTCTAGCAATGGCTCTTTGCCTATCAGCAAATCCGGCAGACCCTCTGTTTTGATTTTTGAGAACAGATATACCTTGGGTTGAATTGCATAATCCACTCCTCGCTGACCCTGCATCAAGTCGCCATAAGCTAAGCAATAGAGCATCAGCTGGAAGATAGCGCCGTAAGCGTGATTGGTGAAAAGAGATTCAACCGTTGGAGCCCTCAGCTCATCACTGCCAGTCTTGTAATCGATGAAGCGGAGGTATTGGCCAGCGTCATCGAGCTGGTCAATGCGGTCAATCGACATGGTGAAATTAACAGTGCGATTCCCGTCAACACACCACTCATGGGTATGCTTGCCGCCTTCGTCCTCGCCCGACACAAAGACAAACTCCTTGCCTTCGCTCTCGCACTGCAGCATGTGGCGTATGTAGGTAGCTATGACTCGAGCCAATACTCTGCCCTCGCCTGGTATTAGCTTGACATCGGTGTACTTGCCGCCATAGTATATCTCGTTCATGGCCTGGAGTGCCATGTAGGTGAGTCGACCTATCAGGCGCGGGTCATCCAAGATTTGGCGCAACCGCTCAGGCTGGATCAATCCATTCTTTCCCTCTCCTTTCAGGCCTAAGTAGAATCTCTCGGCCACCTTGTGGAGGATGCTGCCGTAAGAAGCGGCATCCATATATTCCGGGTCGAAATTATCATATCGCATACCCTTTACGCTCTGCAGATAGAATCGCAGTGGGCATTGGATATAGGATTTGAGAGCCGAGGCAGAGATATTGCGATTGCCTCCGGGCAGGAAGCTTTTCAGTTCTCCCATCACCCGCTCATCTTTCTCAATCGTGATTGTGCGAGGCGAGAATGGCTTCATGCCCACGTAGGGTGATTCTACCTTGGCCTTGTCTTTGAGCATAATCTTGAGCTGCTGCAGATAGCGCGAGATTTCACCCGAGGCTTCGTCGGGCGTGCGGCTGTCATAGATTAGGCACAGGCGAGTTGCGCGAGTGATGAGGCGATAGAATTGATAGGCCATCGTAATCTCCTCAGTCTCGACAGTGGGCATGCCGTAGGCAGCGCGCAAGGTAGGAGGAATAAGCGAAGGACTGAAATTCTTCTTTGGCAAAATGCGCTCGTTGAGCGACAAGACGATGAGATTGTCAAAGTCCAAGCCACGGGCATCCTGCAGGCCCAAAATCTGCAATCCTGTCACTGGGTCGCCATTGAGTTGGATATGTGTGTATATGAGCAGTCGGCGCAGCAGGCTGAAGAAGGTGCGTTCTTTCATCGCAATCCCATACTGGTCGGCAAGCTCGTAGATATCGCGAATCGCCAATCCGTAAGCCTCAAGAATCAGAGCTTCGTAGGGTGTGGTTATCTCCTCATCAATATTATGCGACATCTTACCAATGCTCTCGGTGACAAATTTTGAAAGGGCATCAATCAAGCCATCGAGATAGGCTTTAACCAGGATGATGTCGCGACCAGCCTCGCGGAATATCGGAGCCAGCGTGGGGCACATCTGGCAAATCTCGGCCGATGGCACATTGTATAGATGCTCCTTGGTGATTTTGTCGCGCAGGGCTTGTGCTTGGTCTGGAGCCATCGATGATACGTAGGGCTGAGACAGTATCTCCAACACGTCCTTGTAGAAATAGCTGTGGGCTCCAGCCATTGTGCGACAGTTCTCTTGCATATACAGGATAGCGGTAATCAGAGATGCGAATGGGGTGTTGGTGAAGTTGACGCGCATCGCCACATTCAGCTTATTGACATCGCCGGGCAGGGAGTATAGCACAGGTGTGAGTAGTTTTTCGTTGGGGAGCACCAGACCCGTTATCTCATGGTTGATGGCATCGGTGCCAGCCTCGCGGTCATTCTCGCTCCATTGGCGCAGCACTCTGGCAGCGACCTTGGCTTGGCCGATATTTGACGGCACGGCTATGATGCGAAAATCGGGCAGGTCGTCGATGGCAATCTCCTCGAGTTGGAAATCTCGGGGCGCTGGAAATTCCTTGGCAAGAGCCTTTATCAAGTCTGCTGCCTTGTTGCCAGGGAGTGACAAAAGCGGCGAAGCGGTGTCCCAGAAAAATTCGGCAATGCCCAATTCCCTTAGCTTCTTGAAAATCAGCATACGGGCAGGAGGCAGGACATAGAATCCTATGAATGCGTAGCGGCGCCCATGAAAATCCCCAACTCCCATGTCGGCTATGTCGTGCTGCACCATTCGCGACTGCATGCCCGAATAGGTGATGCCTCGCTGAGCAAGCAAGCGGTTGAAGCGGCAATACAGCTCGTGGAGCACTTCCCATAGGTTGATAAACTTTTTCTGCGCGCTCTCGGCATCATCGTTATGGCCCACATGGCGCCAGAAATGTTCGGGCTTTACTTCTTGGATGTATTTCTCGCCCAGAATGCGAGCGACCTCAATCTGCTCGGGGGTGAGATAATTGGACATTATCTCGCGCTCGGCCTTGACGTTTTTGAAAAGCTGAGACTCGTCGACAAGGCATGAATCGACATCGTTGAAGTCGTTGAGCAACACTTGGCCCCAGAATACAAACGCGTCAAAGTCCTTGGCCTGGTCGGCTCGGCCTTTTTCCTTCATCACCTGGGCATAAGCCTGGTAGAGCAGGAAAAGCAATTCGATGTTGCCCCCGATGGGTAGGGATGAGAACTCTTGGGTAAAGGCTGTGATAGTGATCATGCGCGGCATAAAACAGCTCTGACCGTAAGTTTCCTTAAGGTATTTGCGCATAAACATTGCCGCTCTCTTGTTGGGGAAGACGAAGGTGTAGGAGCCCAGATCGAGCCCCTCGGCCTTTTTGGCAGCGTAGTAGCATGCCACTTGTTTGAGGAATTTGTCCATGCGGCAAAGTTACTCAATTTTGTTGAGACGAGGAAATAAAAAAGCATCCGAGGCGTGGAATCGGATGCTTGTTTCTTCTGGTCGGTTCTCCAAGCGTGGATTGGAGAATCTCTAAGCTATAATTTCAATCTCGCTAAGCCATGCACAGCCGTGGCATCGGCTGTTGGCAGGTCGGTTGATGATTCCACTACTCTTACCGGGAATGACAATGCCGCAGTGGCTATCGACTTATCCACAGCGAGCACCGTGCAAGTCACACCAATCGTGTGGGTGCCAACGGCTACATTCTCAGTTGAGATTGCGAATCCAAAGGGTGAGAAAATGGAAGGACCCATGAAATAGCCATCCCAATAATAATTGACATTAGTGACGGTAGCGGCCTTTCCCTCTTCATTGTTAGTTACTGTGATTCCGGAGATTACCAACGAATCGCCTTGCACCACATAAATCGTGTCATCGACTACGGTGCCTTCAGACACGTCAAGCGAAATGTCGACATTTGGCAGGTCATCATCGTTGCTGCATGATGCGAACGCTATGGCCATTATCGGCAATGCTGCAATCAGTAGGTAAAACATTTTTTTCATAATAGTTGAAATTAAGACATTAATAAAGGTGTAAATTTCTCCTCGGGGCGCGTGTGTGTCAGTGTGTGTTATACCCCTTTTAATTTACACTATTATAACGTTTTAACCACCTTAAATGTTTGCCCAAATCCATAGATACAATCCCGCTCCAAATCTCCCAATCCTACACAGAGGCGACCAATCCACCCATCGCGGCCCGTAGGGTCGCCTCTGTGTAGGATTGTCATTTGAAATCCCCCAGCTACCCCGTTAGGGGTTGTTTCATCAATCCCAAGGCCGATAACGTGCGAAAGTTGATGAAATCTTTCAACTTTCGCACACTATCGGCATTGGCTTAAGGGTTACTGCATGAGGGAGGAGATGATGGAGTCGGAGATGAGGAGGTGGGGCTCGGGGATGAGGAGATGGGTGGAGGTTTGGAGGAGGGAGCCGGAGGCAAGCCAGGGGGAGGCGTCGCGGAGGAGTTGGGGAAGACGGGAGGCAGGGACAGAAGCGAGGGGGAGACCTTGGCGGGTTCGGAGGGTGACCATCAGGAGGTCGTTGAAGCGATTGTCGGGAGTTTCCTCTTCTATTTCAAAAGCAGGGAGGCCAGCCTCGATCTTGGCGAGGTATTCTTTGAGGTTGGAGGGATTGTAGCGACGGCATGAGCCATCAAAGCTGTGGGCCGAAGGGCCCAAGCCCAGGTATGGTTCGTCACGCCAATAACTGCTGTTGTGGCGAGCCTCACGACCCGGGAGGCAGAAATTGGAAATCTCATAATGGTCATACCCTCGCTCGCGAGCGCAAGCGCATAGAAAATCGTACATCTCCCCTATCTCATCCTCAGACGCCTCGCGCACCTCACCGCGCCGCAACATCACCGACAGGCGAGTCTTCGGTTCATAACTCAGGATGTAGGCAGAGAAATGCTCCGGCCTGAAGTCGAGCAACCGTGTCAGCGACCGCTGCCATGATTCCAAGTCTTGTCCGGGGAGGCCATAAATAAGATCAAGGCTGATATTGTCAAACCCAGCCTTACGCAGATTCTCAATGGCTTGCTCTGCCTCATTGGCAGTATGGCGCCGACCGATGATTTTCAGTTCGACATCGCATAGCGACTGCACCCCCATGCTCACCCTATCGATGCCAAGGCTGCGCCAAAAACGTGCCTTTTCGACAGTGACATCCTCGGGATTGGCCTCGATGGTAAATTCCTCCAAATCCGAAACTGGCAGAGCCCCTACTACCTTGGCAAGAGATTCCTCAGAAAGAATCGACGGAGTGCCTCCACCTATATATATAGTATTAGGCTTAGGCACCTCGCCACGGCGCATACCATACTCCTTCACTACAGCCTCAGCCCAGCGGCTCTCGCCGCTGGCATTGGCCATAGAATAAAAGTCACAGTAAGCGCACTTACTGTGACAAAAAGGAGTATGAATATAGATTCCAGCCATAAAATCTTTGGCTTTACTTCACTGCCTTGAAGCTCATATCCAAGCCTTTGACCGAGTGGGTCAAGGCGCCAACAGAGATGAAGTCAACTCCGCACTCGCCATACTTGCGCAGATTCTCAAGAGTAATGCCACCCGAAGACTCAATCTCAACGGTCGGATTCTTCTCCCGGATATGCTTTACAGCTTCACGAGTACGCTCGGGCGTGAAATTGTCGAGCATTATGCGGTCGACGCCAGCCTCAAGAGCTTGGTCTATCTCCTCGGTATTGCGCACCTCCTGCTCAATCTTCAGGTCCTTGTGGTTGCGGCGCAGATATTCGCGTACCGAAGCCACAGCCTGAGGAATGCCTCCGGCGAAATCTACATGATTGTCCTTGATGAGAATCATATCGAATAGGCCAATGCGATGATTACAGCCACCGCCAATCTTCACGGCTTCCTTCTCCAAAAGACGCATTCCCGGGGTGGTCTTGCGAGTGTCAAGCACGCGAGTCTTAAGCCCTTTGAGTTCGGCTTGATAGCGAGCCGTAGTGGTAGCGATTCCGCTCATGCGCTGCATGATGTTGAGCATCAGACGCTCGGTCTGGAGCAGAGAACGCACCGAGCCCTTGACCACAAAAGCCACATCCCCAGGCTTGACATGAGCGCCGTCTTCGATGAAGACAGTCATCTCCAGGTCTGGGTCAAAGCGCTCAAAGACCTTACGGGCAATCTCAACACCGGCCAAGATGCCTTCTTCCTTGATGATGAGTTGCTGTGCGCCGTATTCGCTGGCAGGTATAGTACTGAGGGTGGTGTGGTCGCCATCGCCGATATCTTCGGCAAAAGCAAGGTCAATTAATTGATCGATTAGTTTCTCTCTGATGTCCATAGTTGAAAATGAAAAGTTAAAAATGAAAAATGAAAAATGGGGAGAGGCGCAATGCGCCTTTAAGCCATAAAGCCACAAGGGCATAAAACCACAAGGGCCTAAACTGCGAGGGGTTAAAGCCATAATGGCGTAAAGCCACAAGGGAGTCGGGATTAATTTCCATTGCCAGTGCAAAGGTACGACTTTTTTCTCAACCTCTCCCCATAATTCTTCATTTTTCATTCTTCATTTTTCATTTCTCATTCCCCATTTTTCATTCTTCATTTCTCATTTCTCATTCCCCATTTTTCATTTTTCATTCTTCACTTTTCATTTCTCAACGTATTCCGCCAATGCTGGTGTGAGGCTCAAACCGGCCAACTCCAGCAGCTCCTGGTCGCGCAGGAGCCTTTCGGTCAAACCATCAGCTATGATGCGACCATCCTTCATTATCACCGACCGTGGGCATAACTCAAGAGCCATCTCCAAATCATGAGTAGCTATCACCACCGTATGATGAAAGTCGTTGACTATTGCCATAAGCTGTTCGCGAGTGCGGCTATCGAGATTGCTCGACGGCTCGTCCATCACCAGAATATTTGGTTCCATCGACAGCACCGTGGCTATAGCTACAGCTCTCTTTTGTCCCCCCGACAAATCACTCGGGGCGCGGTCGCGCAAATCCCAAGCGCCCACAGATCGCAAAGCAACCTCCACTCGCCTCTCCACCTCGGATGGCGGCAATTGCATATTCCTCGGTCCGAATGCCACATCATCCCAAACAGTGGGCATAAAGAGTTGGTCGTCGGGATTCTGAAAAACCATTCCCACAGTGCGCCTCACCATCGGAGCAGTCTTTTTGCTCACCGGCACATCTCCAACATTCACTTCTCCCTCGGTGGGTAGCAGCAAACCGTTGGTAAGCAGCAACAGCGTCGACTTGCCAGCTCCGTTGAGGCCCAACAGGGCGACCTTCTCACCATGGGTAATCAGCAAATCCACTCCCTTGAGCGCTTCTTGTCCCGAGGGATAACTATAATGTACATTGGTATATCTAATATAATGATGACTCATAGTGGTCTTTGGTTTTTAGTTTTTGGCTTTTGGAAGGGATGCGAACATTACCGCGTTAATAGATTTGAGAAGAAAGCAGTGATTGGTAGGAAACGCAGAGCGACAATCACAGCTGCCCACCCCAGCAGGAAGGCCCAATCGCGCCAATGCAGCGAGGGCCGTGCCCACTCGATGAAGCAATTGCCATTGAAGCCTCGGGCAAGCATGGCCAAATGCACCCTCTGCGCCCTCTTGATCGAACGCAACAAGAGTTGCCCTACAAACTCGCTCCACATTTTCAGCGGATAACTCTTGCGGCCAAAGCCGCGAGCCAGACGAGCCCGATGCATCGACTGAGCCTCCTCGAGCAATACCCCTATGTATCGGTAAAGCATCATAAGCTGAGTGACAAGCACAGCGGGACAGCCAAGCCTCTGCAAGGCACGACAAACCTCGCGAAATCCGCAAGTATTGGTCAAGACCAATAGTGCCTGTACTGACAGCAATCCTCTGAGCAGGATGGCTCCAAAAGTAATCCACCCCTCGGTAATGGTCACGCCCATCACCACTGCCACTGGCCGAGTGTCAAGGATGGGATTAAACATGCCTATGGCAGCAATCAGCGGTAGCACCCACAGCGATTGCTTAAGCACCCTCAGATAGCCCACGCCCGAAGCCTCAGACATTATTATCGGATAGGCGAACATCCATACAAGAGCTCCGGGATTGGTGAGCGGCACTGTCAGTACCACAACCACAAACCCCAGAGCTACTATTAATTGTATGCGTGCATCGATTGCTATCCGAGTGGCCCCAGTATCCAATTCCTTGAGGGCCACAATAGCTTTGTCAATGCCGCTCATGCCAACTTATGTTTTTTCTTGCGAAATAGCAGCGTGGATATAGCCCAAACCATTGCCATAACTATCACACCGCCTACCACACCGGCTATGTGTGAATTATAGTCAGGCATTATGGCTGTCGGAGGATTGATGGCCTCTTGCAATTCCGGGCTTCCAGTAATCTTCATAATCGACCACTCCAATCCATCAGGGTTGGTCGAAGCAATCCAAGCGAAGGCTATGCCCATTGCAATTGCGGCTGCCCCGAATGCTATCAAAGTCATGCGGCGACGATACCGCAGCGAGGGGTCAACCTCTCTGTCATCATCATATTGCAACAATGCTGGATTACCATGCTTGATGACCATTATAACCAGACCGGTAGCAATGCCCTCGCAGATGCCTATCACCAAATGGATCGGCAACATGAAGAGGAGGAATTCGCCAAACGGCAAGGCCGTAATTTGCGAGGCAACAGTCTCGACTGTCACGAGCAACGCTCCGCACTCCAGGCCCACCACGCAGGCCAGGATAGACACCCACATTATGCGAGCATTCGACGCGTTGACATGCACCAGCGGCCTATACACCAAGGGATATGCGACTAAGCAACTCATGGCAGCCATATTAATGATATTGCACCCAAGAGCCATCAAGCCTCCATCGGCAAATACCAAGCATTGCACAATCAGCACCGAACACAATGTCAAGAACGCGCACCATGGCCCCAACAACGCGCCAAGCAGCACACCTCCGATGATGTGCCCGCTCGACCCAGTGCCGGGTATGGTGAAATTTATCATTTGGGCAGCAAATACAAATGCGCCCATGATTCCCATCAGTGGAATCATTCCTTCCCTCTTGTTTCGTGAAATTTCTTTTGAGGCAGTGACAATCAATGTGAGGGCTATCACCCCTGCCGCAGCGGCTATCGGAGGTGATACCAAAGCGTCGGCCATGTGCATAATCCTTGACATTTATTTGGTTATGAATTGGGTGCTACTACTTCTGTATAACTCTGTCGAGAATGAGCCCCAGGGACCCCTCTCTGAAAATAAAACAAGTGCCAGACCTCTTTGGTTCGGCACTCGCCTTATAGTTATGAGTTATGAGTTATGAGTTATGAGTTATGAGTTATGAGTTTTGAGTTATACAGATGGGATGGGTGGTTGAGGTAGGCCAATCAGTCATCGCATCCGCAACCGCATCCCTTGGGGCTGCAGCTGTCGCCGCATCCATCACCGCAACCTCCGTCGCCACAGTCGTGGCAGCTGCATCCGCAACCGCCTTGGGCTATGTGGAGCTCTTCCTCGGTGGCATCGCGCACATCTTGCACTTTGCCTTTGAAGCGGACAGTCTTGCCTGCCAGAGGATGGTTGAAGTCAAGTCTTACCTTGTCGTCGGTTACCTCCTTGACCAAGCCGCTTACATGGAAACCGTCTTGGGTCACCATCGGCACGTATTTGCCAACAGCTACCAACTCGGCATCAAATTTGCCATCGACCAAGAAGAGGTCCTTGTCGAGGGTGACAATGTTTTCTTCAAGATATGGGCCGAAAGCCTCTTCAGCATTGGCCACGACATTATATTCATCGCCTTTCTTGAGGCCATCGAGAGCTTTCTCCAACGGTGCGATTACGCCTTGGGTTACACCGAAGATGATTTGTTCGGGATCTTTGGGGTCGGATTGGTGCACCAGTTCTTGCTTGCCATCGTCAGAGATGGCGTATAGATCGTACACAAGCGATACATGCTTGCCAGGTTCGATTTTTTCCATTGTCGTATTCAATAGTTTTTGTTAAAAATCCAGTGGCGAAAAGCCACAAACACATATTTTTGTTGTTATTATAACAAATATTGCGCCAAAAAGGCTAACTTTGTAAAAAATTATTTTCTGCATTCTTTATGACCCTTACCCGCACCATAGCTCTATCAGCCCTGTGCGCTTTGAGCCTAAGCCATATATCCCCCATCCCAGTTGCCGCTGCCGAGATGTCGACGTCGACGCGCGCCATCCTATCGGCCAGCCAACGCGGCCAATCCCGAGCTGCAGATTACCCCTATCAGTCATTAATAATACAAATATCTTCAGATGATACCATCGACCAGCTATTGTCCCTCGGCTGCATTATCTATAGGCAACGCGAGGATATGCTGCTCACATCAGTGCCTGTCGAGGTGCTTACCCAGGCCCTCTATCTTGATGGGGTAAAAAATGTGCAAGCGGTATTTTCCTCAGCTCCCGACATGAACATGGCGCGACCCTTTTGCAATGTCGATGCGATACAGGCTGGATCGGAATTGCCTCAAGGATATGACGGCACTGGCATTATCGCTGGATTTTCCGACATCGGCTTTGATGCCCAGCATATTGCATTCAAGGGCCGCATCGGCGCGATTTATGACTATGACACATCTGAGGGAATTGCTCTCTCAGCTACCACAACCCAGGAGATAAAGGCTTGGACCACTGACGACAATGAGTATTACCACGCCACCCATGTCGCCAACATTATGGCTGGCGGCTACTTGTCATCGCCCTACTACGGCGTGGCCACCAATGCCGAGATAGTAGCAACGACAAGCCAGCTCTCTGACGTAGGCATCCTGTGTGGTGTAGAAGACATCTTGCAATATGCACGCGAGGCCCAAAAGCCCGCTGTCGTGAACCTATCCTTAGGCTCATACACTGGACCCCATGACGGCACCGACCTGATGTGCCGCTACCTGAGCCTATGTGCCGATGAGGCTATCATCTGCCTATCAGCCGGCAATTACGGCTATAAAAATATTTCGGCCAGTTGGGATTTCACCGAGGACGACCCATTGACGCGAGTTATGGTAATGGATAATCCCAACCTCTCGGGACTGGAAGTTTACGGGATGACTGACGTTTGGGGCCACGACAACACCCTGCCGAGTTGCCGCATCGAGGTGTACGATAATGACGAAAAGGCTCTGGTCTACACCTCCCCCTGGATCGGAGGAGCTGACGAGCCCACCTACATCTCCATATCAAGCGAGGAGGATACCGAATGGGGACAATACTTGACTGGCACTGTCGACTTAGCTGCCGGAATCGACGACTTGAATAATCGCTACAACGCATCAATGCTCTACGATATCACCGCTCCAGAATACTCAGTCAACGGTGCTTGGAGCCGCTATCGCTTAGGCATTGCAGTAAAGGGCGCACCCGGCACCAGCATCGACATATATGCCGACGGCTCTTATTCTTTGCTCTCCAAGGCCAAGATTTCACCGGCTTGCACCCCATCACCCGACCAGTCAATCAGCAATCTCTGTACAACCCAAGGCATTATAGCTGTCGGGGCGTGCAATTCCCGCAATAGCGCACCGTTGCTCGGGGGCAATGAGGAGAGCTGGAGCTTTGACATTGACCAAGTGTCAAATTTCACTTCTTATGGCAACAGTTTCCAAGGCGAAGCGCTCCCGCATTTCTGTGCTCCTGGCAATTATGTAGTCTCTGCGATGAGTACTCCATATTTAGAATATAATCCTCGGATAGCATTGGCGGCTGTATCCACTGTCTTTTCTACCAATTACTATTGGGTATCAGACTGCGGCACATCAATGGCCTCGCCTTATGCGGCTGGTGTCTTTGCTCTTTGGCTGCAAGCCGACCCGACCCTCACTGGCATCGAAGCCAGGGATATAGCCCAAATGACAGCTATGACTGACTATTCAGATATCACCAATCCAAAATGGGGCGCGGGTTGCATCGATGCCTTGGCTGGCTTGCGATATATTTTGGATATCAACTCGGTATCAAATCCAACTATGAAGCCATTAGTAACTGTGCTGCCCGACCGCACCCTCGAGATATACTCGCCTTATGATTACAAGCCCAAGCTATATACCCTGTCTGGCAGCCAGATTGACTACAATCGACCGCTCGCTCCTGGGGTCTATATTCTGTCTTGCCCAGGCTCTGAGGCCATCAAAATAGTAGTGAAATGAGGGGTACCCCGTTACTTTTTTTTGGGTAAGTGCAAATTGTTTAGTATCTTTGCACTTTGATTTCAAATATCAACTATTATTAGGATACTCGATAAACAATATGTTCAGAACTAAAACATGCGGCGAACTGCGCCTCAGCGATGCGGGACAAGAAGTAACTCTCGCCGGATGGGTGCAGCGCATCCGCAAAATGGGAGGCATGACCTTCCTTGACCTTCGCGACCGCTACGGTGTCACTCAAATTGTGTTTGAGGAAAGCGACAACCACGACCTCAATGAGGCTGCCAATCATCTTGGCCGCGAATATGTGGTGCAAGTCAAAGGCAAAGTGGCCGAGAGGGCATCGAAAAATTCAAATCTCCCCACTGGCGACATCGAGATCATCGCTTCTGATCTCAAGGTGCTAAACCCCAGCGAAGTGCCCCCATTCACCATCGAAGACAATACCGACGGAGGCAACGAACTCCGCATGAAATACCGCTATCTTGACATCCGCCGCAATCCAGTGCGCCGCAATCTCGAATTGCGTCACCGCATGACCATGGAGGTGCGCCGCTATCTTGACAGCAAGGGATTCCTCGAAATCGAGACCCCGATGCTGGTGGGCTCTACCCCCGAGGGTGCTCGCGACTTTGTGGTGCCATCGCGCATGAACCAAGGCCAATTCTACGCTCTGCCTCAATCGCCCCAGACCCTCAAGCAACTGCTGATGGTTGGAGGCATTGACCGCTATTTCCAAATTGTGAAGTGCTTCCGCGACGAGGACCTCAGAGCTGACCGTCAGCCCGAGTTCACCCAGATCGACTGCGAAATGAGCTACATCGAGCAGGACGACATCATCAATCTGTTTGAAGGCATGGCCAAGCACCTCTTCAAAGAAATCAGAGGCGTGGAATTTGACAAGCCCTTCCTGCGCATGTCATGGGCCGACGCCATGAGACTGTACGGTAGCGACAAGCCCGATATGCGTTTCGGCATGGAATTTGTGGAATTGATGGATACCATGAAGGGCCATGGATTCCCCGTATTCGACAGCGCTGAATACATCGGCGGCATTTGCGCCAAGGGAGCCGCTCACTATACCCGCAAGCAGCTCGACCAACTCACCGACTTTGTAAAGCGTTCGCAAATCGGAGCCAAGGGCCTGGTTTATGCTCGCGTTGGCGAAGACGGAACCGTGAAGTCATCGGTCGACAAATTCTATGACCAAGACACTCTGCAAGCATTGCGCAAGAAGATGGAAGCCGAACCTGGTGACCTCATCCTGATTATGAGCGGCGACGATGCCATGAAGACACGCAAGCAGCTGTGCGAACTGCGCCTTGAGATGGGACGCCAGCTTGGCCTCCGCGACAAGGACAAATTCGCCTGCCTGTGGGTAGTTGATTTCCCGATGTTTGAATGGAGCGACGAGGAGCAGCGCCTGATGGCTATGCACCATCCGTTCACCCATCCTAAAGACGAAGACATCCCCCTGCTCGACACCGACCCAGCTGCAGTGCGCGCCGATGCCTACGACATGGTCATCAACGGCGTAGAAGTTGGCGGCGGTTCTATACGTATCCACAACAGTGACCTACAAGCCAAGATGTTTGAGATCCTCGGCTTTACCCCCGAGAAGGCTCAAGAGCAATTCGGATTCTTGATGAATGCCTTCAAATACGGAGCACCTCCTCATGGAGGTCTTGCCTACGGCTTGGACCGCTGGGTATCCCTGTTTGCCGGTCTCGATTCAATCCGCGATTGCATAGCATTCCCCAAGAACAATTCGGGCCGCGATGTCATGCTCGATGCTCCTGCTCCTCTCGACCAGAAGCAGCTCGACGAACTCGCCCTCGCCGTAGTAGAAAAAGAAAAGTGAATAATGAAAAATGAATAATGAAAAATGAAAAATGGAAAATCCCAGCAAACGCTCATTTTTCATTATTCACTCTTAATTTTTCATTTTTCATTATTCATTCTAAATTTATAATTTATGAAAATAGCTGCCATCATAAACGCCATTGAGCAATACGCTTGCCCGGCCCTGCAAGAAAAGTGGGACAACACGGGCCTGCAAGTTGGTTCGATACATGACGAATGTACCGGAGTGCTCGTTTGCTTGGATGCCACGCCAGCCGTAGTGGCCGAGGCCAAAGAAAAGGGTTGCAACCTCATCGTGAGCCATCATCCCCTATTCTTCAAGCCAGTAAAAAAGCTCGTAGGCGCTACCCTGCCGCAAGCTACGGCGCTTGAAGCCATAAAAGCCGGCATCGCAATCTATAGCTCTCACACCGCAGCTGATTCGGCAAGCGCCGGCGTCAACGCCGTGCTGGCTCAGCGTCTCGGCGTGAAGCCTATGCGCGTGCTTCAGCCGGTCGAGGGATATATGGTGGCATTAAGCGTAATCGTGCCTCGATCTCATGCCGAGGTTGTGCAAGCAGCCCTATTCGATGCTGGAGCCGGCGCAATCGGCAATTACGATTGCTGCAGCTTCAGCATACCCGGGCAAGGCACCTTCCGCCCCTTGGAGGGCTCAAATCCCTTTGTGGGCACTTTGGGCCTAAGCCATGAGGAGGATGAGATACAAATCCAAGTTGTGCTTCCAGCCCATAAGATGGGGGCTGTTGAGAGGGCCATGCTTGAGGTTCACCCCTACGAGACACCGGCCTACCAATTCACGCCCATGCTCAATGCGCCCTCGCAGCTCGGCATTGGCATATATGGCATCTCTGACGATGGGTTGAGCCCCGAGGCTTTTGTTGAGCATGTCAAGCAAGCGCTTGGTTGTAAGGCTGTACGCACCACCAAGGTTGATTTCGGACCCGATGCCAAGATACGCCGAGTGGCCCTATGCGGCGGAGCAGGAGGCGAACTGATAGGACGCGCCGTAGCCATGGGAGCACAAGCTTATGTGACTGCCGACATTCGCTATCACGACTTTGTAGACTATCGCGACCAAATCTTGCTGATTGATGCTGGCCATTTCGAGACCGAAGCCCCCATCAAAGAGGCTTTCGCCGAGGTCATCACCAAGCGTTTCCCCATGGTCCCCGTCTACTGCACATCCTCAACCGACAATCCCATCAATTACCAATAATTCCTCCCTGACTTTCCCAGCAAAGTTCCAAAAACCAAAAACCAAAAACCAAAAACCCTTATAATGGCTACCGACAAGAAAGCAGAGCAGACTGCCAATGTAGAGCAGCGCCTACGCGCTCTCTACGAGTTGCAAACTATCCTCTCTGAGATCGACCGCATCAAAACTATTCGCGGCGAGCTCCCACTTGAGGTGAGCGACCTCGAGGATAATATCGCTGGCCTCAACGCCCGCATTGAGAATTACAAGCGCGAAGTGGAGGAGTTCCACCAAATGCTCGCAGCCGAACGCAACAAGATTGAGGAATCGCGCTCAAAGATCGCTACCTATCAGGAGCAGCTCGACAATGTGCGCAACAATCGCGAGTTTGACCTACTGTCAAAGGAAATCGAATTCCAAAACCTCGAAATCGAACTCTCTGAGAAGCATATCCGCGAACACCAGCGCTCAATCGAGAACAAGGAGATGGAGATTCGCGCTACCGAAGACCAGCTCACCGACATGGAGCACATTCTGCACGAAAAGAAGTCAGAGCTCGACGAAATCGTATCAGAGACACGCCAAGAAGAGGAGAACCTGCGCGAAAAGGCAAAGGCTATCGAGCCCAAAATCGATGAGTTCACCCTCAAGGCTTTCAAGCGCATCCGCAAGAATGCCCGCAACGGCCTCGGCATCGTATATGTGCAGCGCAACGCTTGCGGCGGCTGCTTCAACCGCATTCCCCCTCAAAGGCAGATGGAAATCAAAATGCACAAAAAAGTCATCGTCTGCGAATATTGCGGCCGCATCATGATTGATCCCGAGCTGGCTGGTGTAGAAACCGAACAAGCTTAAATCTTTCCCAACCTTTAAATAAATCAACGTATGGATTCCCAATCTCCTCTCTCCCCCGCTCTTATCGAAAAGGACCGCAGATATCTCGAACTGCTGGCCCAGAATCATGGCAGCGTACAAGCTGCTGGTAGCGAAATTATCAACCTTGAAGCGATTCTCAATCTCCCCAAGGGCACTGAGCATTTTATCGCCGACTTGCACGGCGAGAACGAAGCGTTTGAGCATATTTTGCGCAACGCTTCGGGCGACATCAAGCGCAAAGTGATTGAGATCTTTGGGAACACCATGCGCGATAGCGACATACGCCAGCTGTGTTCGCTCATCTATTATCCCGAGCAGAAGCTGGAGTATGTGATGCAAGCCGAGCCAGACCTGGCCGACTTCTACTACACCACCCTGCATCAGTTGATCAAGGTGCTGCAGAAAGTGTCGTCAAAGTACACACGCTCAAAGGTGCGCAAGAGTCTGCCCAAGGAATTTGCCTACATCATCGAAGAGTTGCTCCACGAAGCCCCTTCGGGACAGAACAAGCAAGGCTATTACAACCGCATCATCGAGACCATCATCTCGATTGGCCAAGCCAACGAGTTTGTAATCGCCATCTGCAATGTGATCCAGCGCCTAAGCATCGACCGCTTGCATCTGCTCGGAGATATCTTTGACCGTGGCCCCGGTGCCCATATCATCTTGGACTATCTGGCCAACATACCCCATTTTGATATCCAATGGGGCAACCATGATGCCCTGTGGATGGGGGCTGCTGCCGGCAACCTCAGCTGCATCGCCAATGTATTGCGCATCAGCCTGCGCTATGCCAATATGGCCACCCTCGAGGATGGTTATGGCATCAATCTGACCCCTCTGGCTACCTTCGCCATGGAGACTTATGCCGACGACCCGTGCGAACTGTTCATGCCTTCGCCGATGGGCGAAGGCCAAGACCTATCTGACAAGAGCCGTCAGCTGTTCGCCAAGATGCACAAGGCTATCGCCATTATCCAATTCAAACTCGAGGGTCAGCTCATAGAGCGTTACCCCGAGTGGAATATGCAAGACCGCAAGCTCTTGCATCGCATCGACCAGGAAAAAGGCACCATCACTCTCGATGGCAAAGAGTATCCCCTGCGCGATACCCGCTTCCCGACCATCGACCCAGCCAACCCCTACGAGTTGAGCCAGGAAGAAAAAGACTTGATGGCCAAGATTTTGCACTCGTTCAACGTCAGTGATAAGTTCAAGCGCCATATCCGCATACTCTTCTCCCACGGCTGTCTCTACAACATCAGCAACAGCAATCTGATGTTCCACGCCTCGGTACCTCTCAACGAAGACGGCACTCTCAAAGAGGTTGCCTTGAGCAGCGGATCATACAGCGGACGCGCCTTGTTTGATCAAATCGGACTGAAGATGCGCTCTGCGTTCAACCGAGACACCTCTGACGAGGATCGCCAGCGCGCTTGCGATTACTACTGGTATCTGTGGTGCGGACCCGAATCCCCATTGTTCGACAAATCTAAGATGGCAACCTTTGAGCGCTATTTCATAGCCGACAAGGAGACCCACGCCGAGGAAAAAGGCTGGTACTACAAGCTGCGCGACAAAGAAGAGGTATGCGACCGCATCCTTGATGCCTTTGGCGTTGAGGGCCCGCATCGCCATATCATCAACGGCCATGTGCCAGTAAAGGCCGGCAAGGGAGAAACCCCGATAAAGGCCAACGGCAAGATGCTCGTAATCGATGGTGGTTTCTCAAAAGCTTACCATAAGACCACAGGCATCGCGGGCTACACCCTGGTATTCCACAGCCGTGGGCTGCAGCTGGTGCAACATGAGCCATTCACCTCAGCCCAAGACTCAGTGCGCAATGGCACAGACATTGTCAGCACCACCCAGGTGGTCGAACTCAACAACCAGCGCATTCTGGTTCGCGACACCGACAAGGGCCATGAATTGCAAAAACAAATCGACGAATTGCGAGAGCTCCTATGGGCTTATCGCCATGGATTGATAAAAGAGACAAAATGAATATCGACAACAACGATCTCAAAGCCGCTCTCGACTGTCTGCGCAAAGGCGGCGTAATACTCTATCCGACCGACACAGTATGGGGCATAGGATGCGATGCCACCAATCAAGAGGCCGTAGAGCGCGTGTTCAAAATCAAAAACCGCGCCGATTCAAAAGCCCTGATTGCCCTGGTGGGAAGCGAGAGCCAACTCGAACGCGCTGTCGAGGAGGTGCCAGAGGTGGCTTGGCAGCTAATCCAAGTATCCGACCGCCCCGTGACAGTGGTGTACGATAATGGCTTAGGGGTTGCGCCCCAATTGCTGGCTGCTGATGGCTCGTTGGCAATACGTCTCACCCGCGAGGAATTTTCTCGCCAGCTGTGTCTGAGCTTGGGTCGACCCATAGTCTCGACCTCGGCCAATGTAAGCGGCGCTCCAGCCCCGGCTACATTTCAGGAGATCCCCGAGGAGATATTGAGCCAAGTCGATTATGTTTGCACATCAGGCCGCGACTCCAAAACCAAATCTAAGCCGTCAATGGTAATCAAGATCTCATCGGGAGGATTATTCCGCATCCTGCGCGATTAAGACCCGTTGCCCACTAATCACTAATACCTTCTCACATTTAACCCTACGCCTTTTTGCTTCAGACTGCCCGACAACGATTCTACTACATATTGGCCGACTTCATCTCGGCCAACTGCGCTTGGTTTGTGTTCAACATAATCCGATTCTTGACGTTGCCATACAATTACGAAACCATGACATTGGGTACCTACCTCAGCATGGGACCAGTGATATGGGGTCAATGTCTGTTTCCGGTAATGATGGTGACGCTCTACGCAATATCGGGATACTACAACCATGTTTTCTTCAAGTCGAGGCTCAACGATGCCCTCAATGCAATGGGCATGGCCTTGATTGGGACGCTTATCATTTTCTTCGCCGTGCTCTTCAACGACAAGATTGATGATCGATTGGGAAATTTTGAAATGATTCTCATCCTATGGTGTCTCTTTTCAATCTTCACCTCGATTCCTCGACTAATCATCACCTCGGTTGCCACTAAGCGCATTTGGCGACGCGAGATAGCCTTCAACACGCTGATTGTTGGCACATCGCCCGAGGCTCTGGCTCTCGCTGCTGATTTTGAAGAGCGACATCGCAGCATGGGCTTCCGGGTACTGGGCTTCGTCAATGCTGGAGCGCCTGGACGCAAAGCTTCGTCACCTCTCCCCACCTTTGACATAGCCGAGATCGAAGAAGAGGCCAAGCGCCTCAACATACAGTCGTTCGTAATCGTGCCTGGTGATGAATCATCTCAGCAGACAATTCAGACAATCAACACCCTTTTGCCCTTTGGCCAGTCGGTGTATCTGACTCCCGACAATTACCACATAGTGTCGGCTCGACCGCGCACTGCCATGGTAGCCGGCCAGGTGCTTATCGATGTGTCGCAAGCCAATATTCCATCGAGCACTGTCAATCTCAAACGCCTTGGCGACATCTTCTGCTCATCAATAGCGTTGATTGTATTGTCGCCCGTATTTGCTGTGCTTGCTTATCTAATCAAGAAAGATTCGCCTGGTCCCATCATCTACAAGCAAGAGCGAATTGGATACAAGAAGAGGCCATTCAACATATACAAATTTCGTTCGATGCGCACCGATGCCGAGGCTGACGGCCCAGCCCTCTCATCAACCCACGACCCTCGAATCACCAAGGTGGGCCGAGTGCTGAGAAAGTATCGCCTCGACGAGCTGCCTCAATTCTGGAATGTATTGCGCGGCGATATGTCGCTTGTAGGCCCACGCCCCGAGCGCGCATACTACCTCGACCAAATCATAAAGCGAGCACCGCACTACAATCTGGTGCACCAAGTGAGACCCGGCATCACATCGTGGGGTATGGTCAAATACGGCTATGCCTCAAATGTCGATGAAATGATTGAGCGCCTCAAATACGACCTACTCTATGTCGAGAATGTGTCGTTTGTGGTGGATATGAAGATTTTGTTCTACACTGTCAGCACAGTGGTAACCGGCAAAGGAATTTAGAAATGGCAGCACCTCAGACTCACATATCACATCCGCCAGAGTGGTTTATGAAATTTCTGGCCTGGCGAGAGCGCAAGATCAAGGAGAGAAACTTCGTCATCTTCCTGGCTCTGCTTGTAGGCATCTTTGCCGGGTTAGCGGCAATGGTGCTCAAATGGCTTATACACAATATCAGCCATATAGTGCTGGCAGTTGGCGCAGACCCAGCGCTCCACATCAATTTCTCCTACATCATCGCTCCGGCTGTGGGTATTGTGCTTGTGACCCTGTATGTCAAATATGTGGTAAAGGACAATATCAGCCATGGCGTGACCCATGTGCTATATGCAATCTCGCAGAAAAAGAGCCGCCTCAAGAGGCACAATATGTACACCTCGGTAATCGCAAGCTCAGTCACAATCGGTTTTGGCGGTTCGGTTGGTGCCGAGGGCCCTATCGTATACACTGGGGCGGCTATTGGCTCAAACTTAGGTTCGCTGTTCCGTCTATCTCCACGCATCTTAATGATTCTGGTGGGATGCGGCGCGGCTGCCGGTATTGCTGGCATCTTCAAGGCCCCTATTGCGGGGATGCTTTTCACCCTCGAGGTGCTGATGCTTGACCTCACCACAGTGACAGTGATGCCTCTGCTCATCGCCTCGATCACTGGCGCAACTATAGCATACTTCTATACCGGCCTCGACTTTGAATTTTTCTTTGTACAAAGCGAAGACTTTGTAATCGGTCGTCTGCCCTACGCCTTTGTGCTTGGCATCATCTGCGGACTTGTATCGCTCTACTTCACCAATGTGATGAACATGATGGAGAATTTCTTCCGTCGATTCAAAAAGCAAAGAGTCCGTACCTTGATTGGTTGCACAATCCTGACCCTGCTTATCTTCCTCTTCCCTCCACTCTATGGCGAGGGTTATGACTCTATCAACTACTTGCTTGATGGTGATGTGTCAGCAGTTGTGGCTGCTTCGCCTTTTGCTCAAGAGAGCCCAAACATGTGGTTTGTGATTCTGTTCATCGCGCTTGTGACGATGCTCAAGGCATTTGCGACCTCATCGACCAACGGCGCCGGCGGCGTGGGCGGTACATTCGCGCCCTCGCTATACGTAGGATGTCTTACGGGCTTCCTATTCGCCTACATAGTCAACAGCTTTGACATTGGCATGGGAGTAAGCAGCAAGAATTTCGCCCTCATCGGCATGGCTGGGGTGATGGCTGGGGTAATGCACGCCCCGCTGATGGCAATCTTCTTGACAGCCGAACTCACTGGCGGCTACTCGCTATTCTTGCCTCTACTCATAGTGTCGACAGTCAGCTACGGCACAATCAAGACTTTCAAACCCTACAGCATCTACACCATGCGTCTGGCGCGCCGTGGCGAATTGCTCACTCACCATAAAGACAAGGCTGTACTTACCCTGCTCAAAATCAACAATGTGATCGAAAAGGATTTCATGCCAGTCACGCCAGAGATGAGCCTGAAGGAGATGGTGGACGTCATCTCCAAGTCGAACCGCAACCTCTATCCTGTGCTCAATCCTGAGGGTGTGCTGATGGGAATTGTACTGCTCGATGAAATCCGCAACATCATGTTCCGCCCCGACCTATATCGCAAGATGACGGTCAGCACCTTCATGTCCATCCCTCCGGCCAAAATTGAGATTGGCGATACTATGGAGAAGGTTATGAAAACCTTTGACGATACCGGGGCCTGGAATCTTCCAGTGGTGGAAAATGGCAAGTATGTGGGCTTTGTATCCAAGTCCAAGATTTTCAACTCATATAGGCGTGTGCTGCGCCACTATTGCGAGGATTAGGGTATGCGTGAACATCGCATGTTCTCACCCGAGCGCGTGGGCCTTATTGCCCTCGCCGTCTCCCTTGTCATCTACGCCGTAGTCGCATTGTCAGCTGGGTCAAAAAAAGCGCAGGAGATTCCTATTCCACCCTCCCAAGACCTTATCGATTCGCTGATTATGCAGAGCAATGCTCCGCAAGCGCGCCCAGATTCGGCCAAAAGAACTAAAATCAAGAAGAAGAAATCCACAACAACCAGACAGGAAAAACCTAAGGCTCCTCAGCGCTCGCATCTCGACGAAACCCTTTAGAAATTGGTCTATCCACACGGAAAGATAACCTTTCGCCCCTCCCAATTGTTAATAATTATATCATCAACTATTATTAACTATGGGAACTCCAGCCACAACACCGGGAAATCCAAACACCACACCCGCGCCTAAGCCAAAAGAGCCGCTATCAGAACGTATTATCTTCAGGATAATGCACACTTTGGTATTAGTGCTCTCTTTGCTGCTCATCATCTATATTTCTTATGACACATTCAAGGAGATTCCCTTCCTGAGCAACCACCATTACATGACATTCCAATTTTTTGTCTGCGTGGTGTTCTTAGCGGATTTCTTCATCACTCTTTTTTACAGCAAGGACAAGAAAAAGTACCTGCGCAACTACTGGTTCTTCTTTTTGGTCTCAATTCCCTACCTCAATATCATCAACCAGTTTGATATCCATTTCTCGCACCAGGTGCTGTATTACATACGGTTCATACCACTGTTCCGTGGTGCATACTCGCTGGTGCTTGTGGTGGGATTCGTGTCAAACAACAAAGCGGTCTCTCTGCTTACCCAATATACTGTAATCCTCGCCACCTGCGTGTATATCCTGGCCATGCTTTTTTATTACGAGGAATTTGGGGTCAATCCTGACGTGAAATCATTTTGGGATGCGCTATACTGGGCCTCGATGAATATGACCACTGTCGGCTGTTATTTCTCAGCCGTCACTCCGGTTGGCAAAATCATCTCTGTGATTCTGCCTATCTTGGGCATGATGATGTTGCCGCTCTTCACGGTATATGTTACTGATAGAGTGCGCCAGCACAATAATAAGACTGGCGCTGACATAGCTTAGCCGAAATTCAATACTGCAAATAGATGAATGGCACCAACGAACTTTGGCGCGTCTGGATTACGATGAAAATGGCTATAGCAAGCATCATCGACTGACCAATCAGCGGCATCGCCGTAAAGCGGTCAATCAATCGATCATAGATGCGATCGGGCATGAAATGCAATGCAAAGGCCCCCACCATCAATGCCACTATCGTAGCGTATCCAGCCACGAATTGAGGCAAAACATCCAGATGGAAATTGGTAAACATCGCGGTGTACATGTCGCCCAAGTCTTGCATTGAGTTGGCACGGAAGAATGTAAAGCCAATGGTAATGAGGATAAAGGTCAACACAACATTGCCGCAGCGCGCCCATTGGGTGTTGCGCAAATGCTCAGGCAATCTCCAGCTCTTGCGTATCGCCTTGTGGCCTACAAGCAGCAGTCCATTATAACCACCCCAAAGCAGATACATCCACGATGCCCCATGCCATAAGCCGCCAATTAGCATCGTAAGCATCAGGTTGAGGCGCTGGCGATGCTTGCCCTTGCGATTGCCTCCCAATGGTATATACAGGTAATCCATCAGCCAAGACGAGAGGGAGATATGCCAACGCTTCCAGAATTCAGTCGGGCTTTGCGACTTATATGGTGAATTGAAATTCTCCTTGAACCTATAGCCCATCAGCAGAGCCAAGCCTATGGCCATATCGCTGTAGCCCGAAAAGTCGCAATAGAGTTGCAGAGCAAACCCTATCGAGCCCATCATATTCTCAAATCCGGTGTAGAGCGAGGGATTCTCAAAAACGCGATCGACAAAATTGCCGCTCAGGTAATCGGCTACAACAATCTTTTTGAGCAAGCCGCAGATAATCAGGAACAGTCCCTCGCTCACCATACGGCTCGTGGCCTGCGGATTCGCTGCAATCTGAGGCAGCATATCCTTGGCTCTCACCACCGGGCCAGCCAGCAATGGAGGGAAGAATGTGAGGAAAAACACATAGTCGAGCAGACTGCGGCACGGTTGTATCTGGCCTCGGTAAATGTCGACCAAATAACTTATCGAACGGAAAGTGAAGAATGATATGCCGGCCGGCAGCACTATATCGAGGGGGTCAAACGTGCGTCCAGCCATATTAGCCAAGGTCGAAAATATCAAATTGAAATATTTGAAATAGACCAGCATTCCCACATTTAGGCAAACATTGAGGGCTATTATCAATTTACGACCTAACTTAGAGGTTACCACCCCCATCCAGCGCCCCAAGGCGTAGTCGCTGAGGCATACGCCAAGCAAGATGAAGCAGCACTCCGCGCTCGACTTGTAATAGAAATACAGCGAGAACAGAATGACCAGAAGCATCTTGGCCGTGCGCCATCGGCGCATAGCCTGATAGGCCAAGAGCAGTCCCAAAAACAAGACCATAAATAGGCCTGTATTGAAAAGCAGTGGGTTGGCTCTGTCGTAGGCCAGTAGCTGAGCAGCTAAATGAGGGTCAAATTCATTCATCGGTCTCGGCGACAATAATTTCTGATGGTGAATTGATAGTGCGATTTAAAGCGTCGAATAGCAGGTCGCCTTGCAGCGCATACCCGCTCCAGGTGTTGTGTATGCGGTCGGTGTTCATAAGTTTCCTGAGCAACCATTCTTGGCTGCTGCCAGTGCCTCCGGCCACCTCATACCAGTCGTAAGTGGGCACTGCATGGTCGCGACCATACTGCAAAATAACATTTCTGAGGCGAGGTATGTTGGTATTGACTGAATAAGTTTTTACTTTCTTACGATTCTTACCTTTGCCTACGCGTGTAGTCTTTGCGCGTTGACATTCCGATGGTGTTACCAGCAATATCTCAGTCTGGGGATTGTGGATGCGCACATCGCTCACCAGCTGGTCAATCTGCCCATAGAAGTCATCATCTGTCACACGGCCAAACGCCTCATTGGCACCTAAGCTCACGATCACGAGATTTGGAGACAGAGCCTTAAGGTCATTGCCAAGCGTGCCGAGGGCATTGTAGGATGAGAATGTAGCCCCATTGTTTCCTATCGCGCTATACTCTACCCCCACCATTTCGTTTTCGAGCTTGAAACCGAAAATCTGACATTTCTCCTCGCTCTGGAAATTGAGGGTGATTGAGGTTACGGGTTCGTAGAGAAAGATAGTGAGGGTATCCTGATCGGCAAATTCGTTGTACAGGGCTGGAAATCCATTGTCGCTGATAGCCGACAGCAGCCGTGGGGTCGCGCCCTGCTTGTACATTTTCACTATGTCAAAGTCTGGTTCGGCCTCCTTACTGTCGACAATTGAGATTGTGAAGTCAAAATTTTTCTTGTCGGGCTGCAGCGACACGCCAGTGAATCCCATAGGCACAGCCCAGGGATGCTTCATCAGCTTCCCTACGGTGAAAGTTGAATTAGAGGTAATCTTGTAATCCAATGGTTGGTTGGTGCCGGCCAGTCGGAATGGTATTACGAGCCCGCGCCCGGCGCTGCCATAGTTGCGCTGCAACAAGGCTCGGGTGCGCGAAGTGGCTCCCTCTGCCTGTATATGGCTGTCACCGATATGCACTATCGAAATCACCGTATCGCCGCACATGTCAAAGCGCCCCCTCAGATCAGTCCAGTCGGCACCATTGAGGTTGATGCGGTTGGCCGATAGATGTAGGAAAGGGTAAAGAGAATAGTCCTGGGCACCGACATAGCCGTCAGAGATTCCCAATTCGGGATTCTCTCTGATTTCTGCCTGGTCATCGACCGTATCCTGCGCCTCCTGCGCAAAGCCGAAGCCGCAAATTGCCAATGCCGCTATTAGCCAAATCTTCTTTATCACACGTATCAGTTCAATCTTTTTTATTGCGGTAAAAGTATTTATGTCTTTATTATTCCATCAGGCGCAGCATCGATGATACCAACTCTTGTGCCAGCACTTTGCCGCCAGCCGAATTGAGATGGATGTAGTCGCCATTGACCAAACGCTTTTCGCGCCAGTCGACGATTGCATCATATCCGCCCATGGCCTCGCGAGTGTCCCAGAACAGGCACCCAGTGTCTTGGGCTGTCTTGCGCTGAGCCTTAACCATGGCCCCGGCCGTAGGGATCGAATGTACCTGTCCATCCACTTTCTGGCCTCGGTCGCCAATGCCCATCATCAGGATATCGGCCTTGGGATAGCACTCGCGCAATTTCCCTATCACTTGGCTCATAAGTTTGCCATAGCCATAGTAATTGTCTTGGTCGGCAGTGAGAGCATTGATGCCGTACTCGACTATGATCAGGTCGTAATCAACATACTTTCTCATCTCTGATGCCAGCTCGCTATTGATTTTGCGATGAGCTACGCCGCTCACGCCGCGCATCGACATGCAATCGACCACTACGCCGCCATTGTCTTCGAGCCATGCGCCGAGGAAAGCAAGGCCCGGCACCTTTGACTCAACGCTGAACGAGGTAGTCTCGCCTGGCACCGTCAATGCTTGCACCTCTTGGGTAGGCACTACATCGTATGTCACTGTCTCTTTGTCAGTAGTAAGGGTAATCTTTCCTGAGTCTGGAGCCACGAATAGCAGGCGCGATGACGACCATGAAGACAGGCGTTCATCCTTGGGATTGCCTTTGTATGTCACCGAGGCTGCACCCGGAGCGATGAAGTATTCGCCAGCAATATTGGGGAATCGGCCTCCATTGCTCTTCTGTATGCCATGCTGCGACCAGCCGCTGCCATTCATGGTGACAGTGCGGCGGAAACCAGCTACCATGCTATGGGGTGGCACATAGCCTACGCCGCGACCGCCATAGCGCGACTGCAATTGCTCGCGCAGGTCTTGGGTGAATATGTCGCCCTCGATATATGAGTCACCTATCACAGCGATTCTTGCCGGGCCAGTGCCAGCCAAAGCGCTCTTAAAACGGCTGAGGCCACGGCCATCGGGTGTATAGTCTTCAATCACCATCTGGCCGTCAACTCGAGGATTGTACTCCGGCACAGTCCTTACAGGCTGCGCTTCTGCGGCAGTGGTTTGTTCCTCCAAAGCAGCAGCCTCTTGGCCATTTGGCGAGAGGATGGCTACCTCCTGGATAAGTTCGGGGTCTATTGGTTCATTACTCGCAATGACCATTGCGGTCGAATCTTTTGGGAACAGGTCAGCGAATAGGTCATAGTCTTTTGCGTAATTGCCCGTCAGTTTGCCCCAGGGGACAAACGACAGAGCATAAACTATGGCTACGGCAGCGAAAACTGCCACAAAGGGATATCCCCTCTGCCACCTATTCCTTTCATTCCTGGTCTGTTGCGCCTCGACAGCCGTAGCAGCTCCTTGCTGCTCAATCGGCAATTCCGCCTCGGCGCGATTTCTTATATCATCCATAATCTGTAACCCATCACACTGGGGTATTAATCAGTCAACATTCTTTTCTTTAGATTCCCAATCTTCTTATTGGTTTCTTCCCATTCATCTTCGGCCACCGAGTCGGGCATAATGCCCCCGCCGGCATAGAAGGTGAATCTGGACTTGTTGAAGTTTACGCAGCGGATATTCACGTAAGCCTCAATCGTGCGCTTAGTCTTAAATCCCACCACTCCGCCGTAGCATGAGCGAGGATGGTGCTCAATCTGGAGTATAGCCTCCAAAGCACCCTTGCGCGGGAATCCGCAAAGAGCCGCAGTGGGATTTATGGCATCTATGATTTCAAAGCTAGTCTTATCCTTACAGTCAGCTGTAATCGGAGTGCATCTATGCTTGATTGAGCCATAAGTCACATCAAACTCCTCCATAGCCATGGGCTGTAGGCCGATTTCCTCTAAATTAGAGCAGATGTCGCCAGCCACTATGTCTTGTTCCTCGATATTCTTTTCATCCCATTCGTCATTGACTCCAACAGTACCAGCGAGTGCCATTGTCAAAAAGGCTGTTTCCTTGGCATCCTGGAAGAAGAGCAATTCCGGAGTTGCACCCATCCAAAAGCCAACGGTAGGATGATAAAAGCAATAGCAGAAACAATTTGGCGATGATGCGAACAGATTCTCCATCATATCCACAAAATTTTTGGATACGTAGTATTCTGTCTTGATTCGCGATATCACCACTTTGCCCCACCAAGTTCTTTTAGCTCTCTGATCAATTGGCTCACTTCGTCGATATATTCCTCGCGGTCAGTATCTGGCCGTGAGGGAGGGTCTGGCAGTGTCGAATTGTCGGGGAGAGACATACGGCGCTTACAAGTTTCCTCGCCATTGAGTTCAAAGGGTATCCACAGATAGTCTGGGCTTTTCTGATTGAATTGTCCAATGAAAAATCCCTCCTCGGGCGCTCCCTCCAGAGGAGCATTGAGGATTGAAGGAGCAGAGAAAAAATGTCCTTTCTTTTCTCCTCTTTCTATATACGCCACAAAAGGCACGCGTCGAAATGCGCACCACTCTATGGCCTTATATGTGTTAAGACTAAACATTCTCTTTCAATTTTCCAATCAGCTCAAAGGGCATAGCCTCGATGAGCTCGATATCGTAAACTTTACCAATCTCCAATCGGGGAGAATCGGCTACCGGCACCAGCACCTCGTTGTCAACCTCTGGGCTGTCCCACTCGGTGCGACCGACATAGTATTCTTCATTGCGCGAATCAATCACTACTGGCACTGTCATGCCAACCTTGGCCTGATTATGCTCAAGCGAAATCTCTTCTTGCAGCTCCATGAGCTCGGATAGTCGGCGCTCTTTCACTTCGGCTGGTACCTCATCGGCAAAATGCTTGGCGGCGTAGGTGTCATCCTCTTCGCAATAGGCAAATGCCCCCATACGCTCAAAGCGTTGCTCCTTGACAAAGTCGACGAGCTCTTGGTATTCTTTTTCGCCTTCGCCAGGGAATCCCACCATCAGAGTTGTGCGGATATGAATCCCAGGCACTTCCTCCCTCATCCGGCGCAGCAATTCGCGTGTCTCTGCGCCAGTGATATGGCGGTGCATATTGGCCAGCACAGGGTCCGAGATATGCTGCAGAGCGATATCCATATACCGGCATACATTATTATGCCGAGCCATCACTGGCAGCAAATCGTAGGGAAATTGCGTAGGATAAGCGTAGTGGAGGCGTATCCACTTGACACCCTCGACCTGAGCAATCGCATCAACCAAGTCGGCTATGCGTTGCTTGCCATAGAGGTCCAAGCCGTAGTATGTCAGGTCTTGGGCAATCACATTGAATTCCCTCACGCCCTGCTTGGCCAATTCCCGGGTTTCCTCTACTATCTCCTCGATGGGACGGGATTTGTAACGGCCGGTGATTAGAGGGATGGCGCAGAAGGCGCAAAAGCGATTGCACCCCTCGGCTATCTTCAGGTAAGCGTAGTGAGGCGGAGTGGTCAAAGTGCGTTCCCATTGATGCGAAGCGGTCTCATCATTGATTTCGCCGAGGATGCCCTTCCAGTCAAATTTGCCAAACCAGCCGTCAACCTCGGGGATACTCTCGGGCAATTCCTGAGCGTATCTCTGGCTCAGGCACCCCATCACGTACACTTTCTTGACTGCGCCTTGCTCCTTGGCTTGGCAGCACTCAAGGATCATATCTATTGATTCTTGTTTGGCATCGCCGATAAATCCGCAGGTGTTAATCACCACAATCTGAGATTTGACCTCCGATGGATTATGGTGCGCGGTGTAGCCAGCGCGCTCAAACATCTTGATGAGCCGCTCAGAATCGACAAGATTCTTTGAGCAGCCCATCGTGATAATGTCTACAGTCTTTTTTCTTGCCATTGCCGACAGGTCAGTCGCGGCGCCCAAAGAGCGAGCCCACGAATTCTTTTTTGTTGAACACTTGCAAGTCGTCAATCCCCTCGCCCAAGCCGATATATTTCACTGGGATGCGGAATTGGTCGCTGATGCCAATCACCACGCCGCCCTTGGCTGTGCCATCGAGCTTAGTGATTGCGAGGTGGCTGACCTGAGTGGCGGCCGAGAATTGGCGGGCTTGTTCAAATGCGTTCTGACCGGTTGAGCCATCAAGCACGAGCAGAACCTCGTCGGGTGCTCCAGCCACTACCTTCGACATCGACTTCTTGATTTTGGTCAACTCATCCATCAGGCCTTTCTTGTTATGCAAGCGTCCTGCGGTATCGATAATAACCACATCGATGCCGTTGGCTACAGCAGACGACAGAGTATCGTAGGCTACAGCGGCGGCATCTGAGCCAAGTTGCTGCTTGACCACTGGCACTCCAGCGCGTCTGCCCCACTCCTCAAGCTGCTCGATAGCGGCAGCGCGGAATGTGTCAGCGGCTCCGAGCATTACGCTGTAGCCAGCCTTTTTATATTGCGCGGCGAGTTTGCCGATGGTGGTGGTTTTGCCTACGCCATTGACGCCGACGACCATGATTACATAGGGTCGACGACCATCTGGGAGTTTAAATTCGCCAGTGGCATTCTCATCTTTGTCGCTTGCCAAGAGCGAAGTAATCTCCTCGCACAGCATCTCGTTGAGCTCGTCGCTGCTCACATATTGGTCGCGGGCAGCGCGGTCGCGTATGCGGTCGATGATTTTCAAGGTGGTCTCTGTGCCCACGTCTGAGGTAATGAGAATCTCCTCGAGTTCGTCAAGGAAATCGTCATCGATGGTGCGTTTGCCCACAAACACTCGCTTGAGCTTGCTGAAGAATCCCTGTTTGGTTTTCTCCAAGCCCTTATCGAGGGTCTCTTTCTTCTCGCGGCTGAACAGACTTTTGAAAAATCCCATATCTTGATGTCGTTAGTAAGTGCTATTTTAAACTGCAAAGTTACGAAATTTTTCTCACTTTCTCATCCATTCTTGGACAGATTTTGATTCATCTTGATTAAATTGTAACTATAGTGTGACGATTCTCACCTCCGACGAACTTGGACCTGTCCGGCGCAGCTGGATTTGGGTGGGAATGCGTTCTTTCAAGGCCTCGACATGGCTTATTATGCCTATGCGTCGTCCACCGATTTGATGTAGTCGATCGAGGGTGGTGATCACGGTCTCGAGGGTTGAGCGGTCAAGGGTACCGAAGCCCTCGTCGATAAAGAGGGTATCAACATTCAGCCTCTCCTTGCTGATGGCCGAGAGGCCCAGGGCCAGAGCCAATGAAACGATAAAGCCCTCGCCGCCAGACAGTAGGCCGACATTGCGCACTGCTCCACCTTGGAAATTGTCTATAACATTGATTGACAATGATCCGTCTTCGCAATCAAGGCTATAGCGAGGCGAAAGCATCTCTAAATAGTAGTTGGCTTTGCCAAGGAGCACGCGCAATACATAGCTCTGCGCTATGTTGCGGAATTTCTTGCCATCGGCCCCACCAAACAGGTCGTTGAGGAGGCTCCAATCTTGCACCTCTTTTGTGAGAGCAGACAGCTGCGTCTCTTTATGCCTTAATGCTTCGGCTTTATTAGCGTCGTCTGTCAGGCGAGTTATGGCAGCTGTTCGCTCTTTCAGGGCCTCATCTTTCGCTTTGTCAGCTGCTTTTTTGCATTCTGTAAGCTGCTCAATTGAGGCTTCCTCTGGGATTTCCGGTTTTTGGACTTGGTGGTTTTCGGCCTGTTCTTTCAACACAGCGATTTGGTCATTGGCTGTATTGCGAGCCGCGATGGCTTTGCCAAATTCTGCCAACTCCACGCTAATTCTCGACCCGAATGTCTTGGCTTCGTATTCCGACAATTCATTGGGTTCGGGATATAGACCAGCAAAGGGCTCAAGGGCCGAATTGCATTCGTTGACCTTTCGCTCAATATTCTCCAAGGCTTTACGATGATTCTCAATGCTTAGCGAGATTGCCTCTTGGGCTTTCGTCACTTGCGTATTGGCTTTATCTAATGCTTGGCGTGCCTGATCATATTGTTTTATGATACTCAGGGCAATGTCAACAGTCTTTTGTTTCTCCTGTTTCTGGGTTTCCAGTTCCTTAGCCTGAGCGTTTAAGGTCTCCAAGATTTTAGGATTGGCCACATCAACGCCCAGCGTCTCTGCTTCTTTCTTAGCTTTGGCAAGAGGAATTCTCCTACTCTCCATTTCCTTTTGAGTAATAGAGATAATACGATTCAATTCTTTGATTATTACGC
The DNA here is from genome assembly GCA_020860445.1 of Bacteroidales bacterium. Classification (GTDB taxonomy): domain Bacteria; phylum Bacteroidota; class Bacteroidia; order Bacteroidales; family Muribaculaceae; genus CAG-873. The sequence continues at coordinate 38,417 of JAJBUH010000236.1, forward strand.
CTTTGCGATTGATGTTATCCTGAATTTCAGTGTAGGCCGATTTCGCTTGGTCAGCATTTTGCTTAGCTTTGGCAAGGGCCGAGTCGATTATCTGAGCCGCATGGAAATGCACGCCTTGTGAGCCGCACAGAGGACACACCTCTTCTCCCTTGAAATGCTCGCGTATCGAATCAAGATGATTGCTTAGCTCTTTCTGTCCTTCTAAGATTGCCTCTGCTTTTTCATAAGCTTTTTGGGCCTCGGTGAGTTTAGATTTTTCTTCATCTTGCTTCTCTTTCTCCTCGGCAATTTCTTTTTCTTTAGTGGCTTTGAGATTGGCGGCATTGTCATAAGCCTCTTGATGATTCCTCAGTTCCTTTACCGCAGAGATGGCTTTTTGGGTATGGGTTAAAGCCTCATCCACCGATTTCAAAGCTCGGTTTGAGGTGTCGATATCTACCTGCTTTTTCTCTTCTTCCTTTGCATCGAGGGTTTTCTGAGCCTCTTGTTGGGTGGTCTGCGCCTGTTTCAAGGTAACGCCCAAGCGCGCAGCTTCAGAATCAGGAGCAAGACCATCGAAGCCATCCTTTACTGCTGCCTCTATTTCCTCTATCGCCATGCGTTCGCGATTGGCTTGGCCTTCTATCCAAGCTTTGCCCACTGCTACTCGTGTATATCTCTGGGCGAGATTGGCTTCTGCGATTGATAGTTGCTCTTGCTTGTTTTTCAGTTGTTGGTCGAGATTGAGTTGTCCTTTTAGCCATTGCAATTGCTTATCAATCTCAGCAGCCGCTTGGCCCTTTTCTTTGGCTAAAGTCTCGGCTTTGACGGATTGCTCTTGCAGCTGTTCTCTTTGCTCGGCAGTGAGCAGGTTTGCTCCCTTGATTTCTGCCTCAAGTTGCAATTTAGCCTTATCCTTTTCGCTCTTCTGAGCATAGATCTCCTTACCTATGGCGGCATATATATCCGTGCCAGTTAGTTTTTCAAGGATATCCGACTTGTCCGCCTCCTTAGCCTTCATAAAAGCCGCAAATTGCCCCTGCGCCAGCATCGTGGTGCGGGTGAATTGCTCAAAGGTGAGGCCTACGGCCTTCACCACCCTGTCTTTTACTTTCTTGTCGCCTGTCTCGGTGACATTCTGGTCCAATCGAGTAATGGCTCGCTTGACATCCTGCATCTTGCCCTCAATCTTCTTATGAGCGCGCTGCAATGCCCATTCTACTTTGTATGGCTTGTCGTCATTGCCCATAAAATAGAGCACTACTTCGGCCGAGCCGGTGCCTCGGCGCATCATCTGCCGAGGATTGTTCACGCCGATTCCTTCGCGGTCATTATCCTTGGTGCCATTGTCATTGAGGGCTGGCACTTCGTTGTATAGTGCCAAGCAGATAGCATTCAATATGGTGCTTTTGCCCGTGCCGGTGTCTCCTGATATAAGGAAGATGGGATCTTGAGCCAATGGACCTTGATCGAAAACGATTTCAGCGTCTTCGATTGATGCTATGTTTTTGATTTGTAGGCGTTGTATCTTCATGGCAATTCGCTTCTTAGATTTTGGACTAATTCAATAGCCTTGGTCATCATTTCTGAGATAGTTTGGCTCATATCTTGGCCTATCTTGTCACGATAGTGGCGTTTGGCCACTTCGATAGGCTCTATGCTCCTGAAATCTTGCACTTCTACTATTTTGAGGCGCTGAGAGTCCTTCGTGGCTTCTTTGCGTGGCTTAATGCGTATCTCGCAGAATCGGCAGTCTTTGCCCTGTGCCATTTTTCGAGCCCTATCCTCGGCATCGGCTGGCAGAGGTCCGCCCTCTGGTTCAACAAGCAGCCTAACATAACTCGGATCTGTCTGAGCCATAGCCTCTAACTGTGCCAAGGCTTCATTCAGTGTGCCTCCATCAGGCGGCAAGGTTTTGACTCCGCGCTTTAACTGTAGTTGCAATTTGGTTACGCCCGGCACTTCTCCATGAGTTGGAATCTCTACCAGATTCACATAATGGTCGTAATCCTCGCTGAAACTTACTGGCAGCGGTGTACCGCAATAATACGAACGGCTATCAATGCGCTGGGGCATGTGGATATGGCCAAGGGCCAAATAGTCATAGCCATCGCCAAGCAGGTCAATGTTGTCTTTTAGCATACCTCCCACTGGCACATCCTCATGGCCACGCAGATTTGCACCCTCTACTGCCAGATGAGCCATCAATACTACGGGTGATTCGTCTCTCTGGGCCGCTTGCATCAATGCCGCAAAAAATTCCGACTGCCTGTCTTCGCGCATCACATCGGGATGCACTGCTGGATAATACGACGGGTGAAAATATGGTACGGCTACCACTACTCCAATGCCACGGATATTTACCAAAAATTGTTCGGCGCTAAATTCCCTATCAGTATCAATTCGGGAGCCTCCTATCACCTTGATACCTAATCTTTGCCACAATTGGCTTTGCGCCTCAAGGCGCGATGCTCCATCATGATTTCCGGCTGTGATGACGATGGTGCTGCTTGGTGAGGCATCATGCAGCATAAGCACCCCATCGACAAACAGCCGTTGGGCTGCAGCCGATGGCACTGCGGTATGGAAGATGTCGCCGCTCACCACCAGCGCATCGGGGCGTTCTCGCCCCATTATCTCGGCAAGCTGTTCAAAGAAATAACGATGCTCGTCATCCCTCTCATACCCATAAAAATTCTGGCCTATATGCCAATCACTCGTATGTATTATCCGCATAGCCCTACAGTTTTTACAGTACACTAATCCATTCAGTTAACTCTCTCCACTTTTCGCTCATCGTCTCTAAATCTATTTCAACTATAAGAAAGTTTCCAATTTAAATTATGATAATGTATTATCAGTGCGTAGCACGTCTCTTGTCCGTCCCACATAGAGTGCGATAGCACGGAATGTGGGGTGGGTATGAGTATCGCCAAGGTATGAGTGCGTAGCACGGCTCTTGTCGGGCGTGATGTAATTCTGGGTCTAATCCCGATTACACAACCATTCTATACCCACGTGCAAAAGTAAGAATTTATCTCGGAAATCAAAAAGATAATTTCTAAAAAAGAACCACTCTTCCAACAAAACATTTGGTCAATTTGGAGAAAAGCAGCACCTTTGCTCGAGCTCCTTTATTCGCTGGTCCTTGTTCTTCATCTTTTTGGAAATTTTATTTTTCGACAAAGTTAAGAAGAGTCAGTGAGTTATGCAAATTTTTGTTAACAGATTTCGAATACAATGTCACAAAATTTTGGGCACCCTACTTATTTACGCATATGCAATATCGGATATGGTTTGCCTTCTCCGTCGGTCTCGTCGCGACCTACAACCTTGAAGCCCATCGCCTCATAGAAGTGCCGTGCTGACGTGTTTTGCTCGTTCACATCAACCTTGCGAATACCCCTTGACACGGCCAGTTCAACCAAGCGTCGGCCAATGCCTTTGCGGAAATGGCTTGGTAAAACGAACAGCATCTCAATCGCATCGTCTGACAAACCCATAAAGCCGATGGGAGTATCCTCTGAGGCATACTCCACATAGAGCCTGACGGCTGACAAATATGTAGGCATCAGCCCTTTGTAGAACTCAAAATCCTCGTTGGAGAGGAACGTATGCATTGCCTTTACCGACTTCGCCCAAACATCAGTGAGCTGTGGATAGATACCAATCTCTTTGATTAGAGGCACAAGGTCTCGACGAACATTCTCGGCGGTCATTGTGTGGCCACCGACGAACTCACGGGCATTGGTGTAGAGGCTGTCGTACATCGAGCGGAAATGAGCCAAAGTATCCTGTTTACCGAACAGCCCATAGACATAGGGCTTGTTATCTGGCGTGTAGCTGACAAACTGCCGTTCCTCGATAGCCTTGAAGTGCTCAATGAGGTTGGGGGTTATCTCGAACTCCTGCTTGACATCGGCTCTCGGTGACTTGTATTGCCGCAACCCAATCCTCGGCTCCAAGAACTCCGACATACGGAAGAACGGATTGACCAGAATCACCTTGCGCATCGAGCAGACGAACATCTGCGCATAGAACGCGCCGCAACTTGAACCGACGATGACCTGCGGCCGGTGTTCCTGGCACAGTTTGTCCACAAGGGTAATGGCATCCTCAGGGTACAACGGCAAGTCCGGGGCAATGACCTCCGCCATGCCCTCCATCTCCGCACGTAGCGTCTGTGCTATCTCGCACTGACCGCTGGAAGTAAACCCATGTAGAAACAGTATTTTCATTTTTTGCGTTGTTTCCTCCATTGCAGACGTTCGGCTTCAGGCATTTTCTCCATGGCATAGCTGAGCATTACCGAAGGTATTTCTGCCACATGCTGTTCGAGGAAATGTTCTAATGTCTCTTTGCCACAGTCATCGTGCTTGTACATCTCGCGTAGCATCCATCCGGCTGCTTTGTGCAGAAGGTCATGGTTGGCAGTCAAGAGGGTTTCGGCTCGCGCAACCAGTTTGTCATAGAAACCCTCGTGGGCGTGCCACCATGTTGCCACCATTGCAATGCGTTGCTGCCATAGCGTGTGGTCTGCCTGTATCCATTCGTCCATCAGCGTCCATTCGGGATGCAGCAGTTCGTATCGGCCGATAATCTTGTAGGCACTGAGATCCACCAAGTCCCAGTTGTTGATATAGGGATGCAGCGAGAGGTATCGCTCCACGATGCGACGCATGGTAGCATCGTCTTTCTTCTTGTATGCCATTTCAAATTTAGCGACGAAAATCAGCAGAGCACAGAGCCGCACTTCATGCCATTGGCTCTTTGCCGATTCAGTGGCATCGTTTATCGCAACATCTTTCCACGCCTCTTTCACCACCAGTCTTACCTTGGGATTGGTGACACCGAGGAAGCAATCTCCCTCGCCATATTCCCCGGGGCCGGTCTTGAAGAAGCGTCTATATGTTGCCGCCTGCCTTTCGTCTGCAAACAGTCGGAGGGCAAATTCTATATCTGTATGTTCTCGCACACTGACCATGATTTATTCTTTTACAGGTTCATAGTCAATCTTGCTTTCCTCGTCAGTGGTCTCGAGCTTTGTCATACGGTTATCTCAATCATATTTCCATCAACGCCTACAATGGCGCTTTCGTAATATCCATCGCCAGTGGTGCGCGGGCCGTCGGTCACTTCATAACCGTCATTGCGCAACCTTTCGGTCATTTCGTCAACGGCTTCCTTGCTCCCCACGCTCAGCGAGATGTGGCAGGCACCGAGAGCACGGCCTTCGGTCATGCCTGGACGCATCATCAACTCCAAGCGCGAGCCGTCGCCCAGAGTGAGCAGATACGACTTGAAATCCTTACGCAGATTGTGGTACATCTCTCCGGCCTGCGCATCAAAAATCCTTGGGTTGGCGCGTCCATTCCAGTCTGTCAATGTCAAACTTGCAAACTTCGGCAGTAGAGTCGTTGATCTGCATCTCTGTTTGTTCTTTGTTTTGTCCGCATGACGCCAATAGCATCAATATAGCGGAACAGATGATTAGCTTATTCATGTGTTGTTGTAGAATGGAATTTGGTGTCTCTGAGCCAAATTGTTAAGTTTCATTCTTATCGAATGTCCATAGTTCTTAATGGTTCTTTTC
>JAJBUH010000233.1 GCA_020860445.1 Bacteroidales bacterium
TTAAAGTGTTTTTCCAAAATCTTTCGTAAATTTGCACTTGCTTGTTTAATCTTCAGAGGACTAAAATTTGACTTTATTATGTCTTATGTCATCAAAATTGATTAAATTTGCAATAAATTAGGAAATGTCCCCAAGTACTCAACAAAATAAGATGCGAAATCTGAGAAATTTCACTTTTACACTCCTTGACCTCGGGCTTAAGAAAGCTGGAGCCATACAATTATATGACGAGAATTCATTAGATGATAAAGGGAATATAATATCCTTTGACACTCAAATGGCAATAGTATCCCATTATATCCTATCTAAAGATACCCAATGGGGAGAACCCTTTCAGAGAAAAGCTGAACAATTCTTAGATTGTTGGACCAACAGCAGCTCTGTTAATAAACTCTTGCCTAAAGATTCCCTATCAGAACAGTCTCCTCTCCAGTATAATCTATTCCAAGATTTTTTTAACGTACCCTTTCCAGCCCCTGAAAATCCTAAATTTACTTTTATAGATTTATTTGCCGGGATAGGCGGGTTTCGCATGGCTATGCAGAATCTAGGTGGGAAATGTGTGTTCTCCTCTGAATGGAATCCATACGCTCAAAGAACTTATTTTGCAAATTATGGAGAAATCCCATTTGGAGATATCACTCAAGAATACACAAAGTCCTTTATCCCTGAGGATTTTGATATATTATGTGCTGGCTTTCCTTGTCAGCCCTTCTCAATAGCGGGAGTGTCTAAAAAAAAGAGCTTAGGACGCGAGACAGGGTTTAAAGATAAAACCCAAGGCACTCTATTCTTTGACGTGGCTGATATAATATCCAAATACAGGCCTAAAGCCTTCTTTCTTGAGAATGTAAAGAACCTAATGTCACATGACAAAGGAAATACTTTTAGGGTCATTAAAGAGACCTTAGAAGAACTCAACTATTCTCTCTATGTAAAAATCATAGATGGGAAGCATTTTGTGCCGCAACACAGAGAGAGAATTTTCTTAGTGGGATTTGACAAGGAGGTATTCCATGGGGAAGAAATATTCAACTTTCCCAATCCTGACAATGCTAATCATAAGATAAAGGATATTTTGGATCCAAACATTGACCCAAAATACACTCTGTCGGATAAATTATGGAGTTATCTCCAAAATTACGCAGAAAAGCATAAAGAGAAAGGAAACGGTTTCGGATTTGGAATGACCAATCTGGATGGGATTGCTCGTACTCTTTCTGCCCGATATTACAAAGACGGGTCAGAAATTCTAATACCTCAAGATGGTGGTAAAAATCCCCGTCGCCTCTCTCCCAAAGAATGCGCTCGCCTAATGGGATATCCCGATGAATTTATAATCGATGCGGTATCAGAAGTGCAAGCCTACCGCCAATTTGGCAATTCTGTTGTGATGCCTTTAATCCAAGAAATCGGTGCACAAATAATACATACCTTAAACTGCAATGAGTGAATTACTAAACGATGCCATAGCAAGTGTCAATAAAGCTAAGGTAGCCTATTGTCACTATATAGTGGCAAATGAGGTCGGTTCGACTGGAAGCCATCAATGTGGATTCTTTCTAAATAAGCATGCTTGGCCTCTAATATTTGATAGTCCCGGTGTCAAGGGAACCAATAAACACAAATTTATCAGAATCAATTGGCCTAATGGACTAAAAACAGATAGCAAGGCCCATTATTATGGCGGAGGGACTCGCAATGAATACCGAATCACCAGATTTGGTAAGGATTTCCCATATCTTCTCCCAGACCGCGCCGGCGACCTCTTTGTCTTAGCCCAAATGGAGGATGGAGAATACAATGGCTTTGTATTGACGAGTGAGGATATAGATGATTTTATAGCCTACTTTGACCTTTCTCCAGCCTCAATAGGAGGAATCATTAATGTGAGACAGACTCCAGAAGAGACACTCGCATTAGGAATTAAAGAGATAATAGAAAACACCTCTGAATTTCCAATCACTGAGGAAATGTCGAGATTAGCTCGCGAGCTATTTTTCAGAGCCTATCACTCCTCTGAAGCAAAAGCACGCAGAGAGCCTGACAAGGCTTTACTGGGGTGGGTAAATGCTGAATATTCTCTCTTTAGAGCCTTTGAGGACAAAGAATTCTTTACCCAGAATCCTAATAATTTCAAAAATTGTCAAGAGCTCATTGAATATGCCAACTCCTTAACCAATCGCAGAAAAGCGAGAGCAGGAAAATCTTTAGAACATCATCTATCCTCAATTTTCACTATCTCCTCTCTCATTTTTGAGGAGCAAGTAAGAACAGAGGGTAATAAAAGACCTGATTTTATTTTTCCTAATGGTCTATCTTACCATAATTGGACTTTCCCTACCGATGGACTAACCTTTCTAGGCGCTAAGACAACCTGCAAAGACAGATGGCGTCAAGTTCTGAATGAGGCTGACAGAATACCTAATAAATATCTGTTCACCTTGCAACAAGGTGTATCCGCCAATCAGCTCCAAGAAATGAAAGATGAAAACCTGTCTCTGGTTGTGCCTCAAGATTATATAAAAACTTTTGACGAAAGGTACAGAAAAGATATCTGGCCCTTATCTAAGTTTATACTTATGGTAAAAGAGAAACAATCTCATTACCAGAATCTTTATTCTAAATTTTATGAATAATCAATTGATTTCTTATGAGCTCGACACTGACAATTTATCTTAAGCCTAAGGGAGCTGAAGAGACTAAGGCTCACCCTGAGAGCCTGATGTGGATATCGCGATGCGAAGATATGTATAGCCTCTTTGAAGAAGAGGGCAATATCGTTTGGAATAATTATTCCGATGAGGATTACGAGAGCGGAAAAGTAGAATTCTCAGCTCGATACACCGACATAGATAAATATCTCTTTGATAGAATCTTTGATGAGCTGAAGGAGCGCATAGATAATACAAATCAACGCATCGCCCACAATTACAAACGCATTGCCCTAACGCATTCCACTACCGCAAAGACGGAATTCGGCGATGAGTACGACCTGCTCGATGACATAGACCATGCACAGGAATATCTTGAAGAATTGAAGCATACCGAAACTCAAATCGGAATGCTTTCAAGAATCATGGATCACATGAAATATTCCGATGTATATGAGGGCCTTTGTGCCAATTTCAGTTAGGTTAAGGATATATCGCCAATTTTTCGTAACTTTGCAGCGAATTAATGAAACAACCCCTACGGGGTAGCTTGGCTGGCGCATTGCTATGGATAGATGAAACAACCCCTACGGGGTAGCTGTGTAGCCCCACTCTATGGCTCCCCCTCGCGAAGCTTACTTTTGACTTATAACTTTTGACTTTTGACTTGAAATAGATGGCACTAAAATGCGGCATAGTAGGATTGCCCAATGTTGGCAAGTCCACACTTTTTAATTGCTTGTCGAGCGCTAAGGCGCAGTCGGCAAATTTCCCATTCTGCACAATCGAACCCAATGTAGGCGTAATCTCGGTGCCCGACGACCGCCTCAACAAGCTGGTGGAGATGTGCAACCCCAAATCGATCGTGCCAGCCACGGTCGAAATCGTTGACATCGCCGGCCTCGTAAAGGGCGCCTCCAAGGGCGAAGGCCTCGGCAACAAATTTCTGGCCAACATACGCGAGTGCGACGCAATACTGCACGTGCTCCGCTGCTTCGACGATGACAATGTGACCCACGTCGACGGCTCGGTCGACCCCGTGCGCGACAAAGAAATCATCGACGCCGAGCTGCAAATCAAAGACCTCGAGACCGTAGAGGCTCGCCTTGCCAAGACCCTCAAAGCCGCCCAGACCGGCGGTGACAAGGTAGCAAAGCTGCAAGCATCGGTACTGCAGAAATACCAAGAGGCTCTCAGCCAAGGGCTTCCGGCCCGCTCGGTAGTGCTTGAGACACCCGACGAACAGCGCTTCGCTCGCGACCTGTTCCTGCTCACCAACAAGCCGGTGATGTATGTTTGCAATGTCGACGACTCATCGGCTGTCGATGGCAACAAGTATGTCGAGGCTGTGCGCAAAGCCATCGAGGGCGAGAATGCCCAACTGCTCATCGTGGCTGCCCAGACCGAGAGCGACATCGCCGAACTCGAAACTTGGGAGGAGCGCCAAGAGTTCCTCGCCGAGATCGGCCTCGAGGAATCAGGCGTGGCCCGACTGATACGCGCAGCCTATGCGCTGCTCGATCTGCAGACCTATTTCACCGCTGGCGCCGACGAGTGCCGCGCCTGGACATTCCGCCGTGGCATGAAGGCTCCGCAATGCGCCGGCATCATCCACACCGACTTTGAAAAGGGCTTTATCCGCGCCGAGGTAATCAAGTATGACGATTACGTGGGCCTCGGCGGCGAAACCGCCGTCAAGGACGCTGGCAAGCTCTCGGTCGAGGGCAAGGAATATGTGGTGCAAGATGGCGACATCATGCATTTCAGATTTAATGTATGAGAATAACAATGGCCATTAAGAATCCTGCTGTATTTTTGCAGCATGATTCTTAATGGCCATTGTTATGCAAAATCAAATCCAAACCACCGACATCAAATTTAGCGGCCTCTCAACCCTCCCGGCCGAGGCGTGGAGCGCCCCCGGCAGCCTCGCTGCCAGCATCGGCTGCATTGCTCGCGAGGGTTCGCTTTGGCCGCTGCCAGCAATCCCAGAAGCGCAGAGTACAGACGCCTCGCTGCCTGAGGGTTATCCAGAGTTTCCAATCATTGAGTTCGGGCTGCAACGCGCCGGCTACCTGACTTTCAGCCAGCCATACAGCGTGCCAGCCTCGCTGGCCCCAGTCTCAACCGCCACAGGCGGCATGACTCAGGTGCACCGCGCCGATGCGGCCTCGACTGCTGATACCTCGGCGGCAGCCACTGCCATCTTCTCAGCCTTCGCCGAGGCCGCACGGCAGCAGACCGAAGCCAAAGGTTATTTCCACCAGCCATTCTTTGTGCGCTATGCGCTGCGTCTCACCGATGGTTCGCTCATTCTCCCCTCCTCCCCCATCCTGATGCTGCCGACAATCCTGCCTCCCTGCCTCGCCATCGATTCCGTGACAACCGATGCCGACGATGCAGATTGCAACATCCTCACTCTCAGCAGCAGTAGCCATCCCTATTGCGCCCTGCGCTACCGCATTCTCTCGCTCCCCGACCCGAAATGGGCATCGCGCATAGCCGCCATCGACATCTTCGCGACCGTGCCAATACCCACTTATGATGCTGACAGCATCGCCCAAACCGGCGTGGTAAATTATTCCGAAATCGCTGCTGCTCAGAGCGGCGCACTGCGAGGCCGCGCCGAGGCCGACGACCCCTTGGCTGGTGTGTGGGCAGATGCCAACGATGCCTACGCCATCCACACCGTTGGCAGCTTGGGCTGGGCCCAACTCAGGGCGTGGGCCGTTACGCCCAACAGTGCATTGGCTCAGCAATTGGCCTCGGCCAGCGAGTTTCATCGCATTGCCTCGATTCCCTATCCTTTTGCCTCGGTGATGAGCGACTTCGCCAATGTAGATGTCACTTGCGCCACAAGCGCAGCCATTGCCGCGATGCCAGTGATGGAGGAATACAACCTGTCGCATTTCACCCTCGCTCCAACCTTTGCCACCCAGATTGGCACGCGATGGCACATCGGTGCCGGAGCTATGACATTTCCCACGCCGCTGCCTCTACTGGCCTCATCTGCCAGATGCGTCTCTGCATCGACCGCGGCCTCATACACTGTCACCGCTCGGGTATGGATTCTGCATAAAGAGGCTATCTACCAAGCAGTTGACCAATGGCAATCGCCTCAAGATTTGGCAGAGGCTTTTCCGCCTTGCCTTTTCTACCCCCACCCTGGGGCCTTCTTGATGGAATTGGAATGCGAAGGCGCGAGTTATCTGGTACCGCTCCTCCCTCATTCGGGCCTTGACGGGGCCTATTGGATGGGCAGTCTTGACTCGCTTGCCGCCCCAGGGTATGACTGCCAAGCGCCCGATGGCGAATATAGTGCGGTTTACCCCACCCCAAATATCTTACGCACCTCGCTGCCCGACAATCCTCTTTGTTTTCCAATCACCAACACCATTGGCACAGGCGCCCTCATGGGCGTGGCATCAGCAATGCGGGCAGTATCTTCTGGCCAATGGGGAGAATATCCGCTATATGCTTTTTCGACCGATGGCGTATGGGCGCTGCAAGCCACCTCTTCTGGTTTTGCCGTAAAGCAGCAAGTGACCTCGGTGCCATGCTCAAGCGCGACAAGCATCTGCCAGCTCGACGACAGCGTAGCTTTCGCCTCGCTGCGCGGCGCGATGATGCTGAGCGGGTCTAAATGCGAGTGCATCTCCGCCAATCTCACCCAGCTGCCGCGCCCCACCCTCGATTTGCCTCATTGGCAGGAATGGATGCCGACAGCCATGCTGCAATGGGCCGCAATGGCCATCGACTGCCGCTTTGCCTACGACAGCGCGCGCCAGCTGCTATGGGCCATCAGCGATGGCTCGGCGCTGGTCTACCACCTCAGCTCAGAGCAGTGGGGCGAAGCAAAAACTGACACAACCCAAATGACCATCCTCACCCGCCCCATCACCCTCAATAATCACAATCGAGTGCGCGTCACCGCAATCGAGTTAATGCCGCCCGTATCCGGGCCCATGCAGTGGGTGCTGTATGGCAGCGACGACCTGCGCCATTGGTCGATTATCGCCTCGACCGCAGTACCAGCCATCGATGGCATCCTCGGCTCGCCCTACCGCTATGCGGCCCTCGCCGTCAAATCGGCTCCACAGCCCCTCCACGGCCTGCGCCTCACCGTGGCCCAATAGCCCGTTTCCCCTCTGTCTACTGAACTATAGCCCCCCATCAAGCGTAATAATTATGACTATCCTCCTCTATGGCACCTCGCTGCCAGCTCTGCTGGCAGCCCCATCTGGATAGCGGCTTCTTGTGCCTCGCGGTTCCGCCGCGAGGATAAAAATGACTCGCGGTTCAGCCGCGAGGATTAAAAACTACCAACTATGTGGCATGACATTCTTTTTCTCTTGATGGGCCTGGTGCTCATCGTCGCTGGCGGCAATTATGTGACAGACGGAGCCGTAGCGATGGCGACTCGCTTCAAAGTTTCCCCTGCGGTAATCGGCCTCACTGTGGTGGCCTTTGGTTCGTCCACGCCCGACCTGGTGGTGAGCGTGCTGTCGACTGTGCAGCACAAATCCGAACTGGCCATCGGCGATGTGGTCGGCGCCGGCATCTTCGACCTGCTGTTGGTTGTGGGCATCACCGCCCTGATTATGCCAATCAAAATCAGCAAGAGCGCCCTATGGTGCGACCTGCCGGTGATGGTGGTGGCAGCATTGATCATATTTTTCTGCGCCGAAGACCGACTGATGGACGGCCACGCCACCAGCGATATTCTCGACCGAGGCGACGGCTTGGTGATGCTGCTGGTGTTCGCGCTGTTCATGCTGTATACCTTCAACAATGCCCGCAAACAAGCCACGATGCCCGACCGCGCCACGCGGCAGGTGCAGAAACAGCAGGCGGCAACCAAGCCGCCGATGAAGATGTGGCTTGCCATCACTTGCATAGTGCTGGGCCTTGGCGCCCTGGTGATAGGCGGTGACTGGATCGTCGACGGAGCCTCGGGCATCGCCCTCAAGGCCGGAATGTCTGAGGCCATGGTCGGCCTCACCATCGTGGCCATTGGCAGCAGCGTGCCAGATATAGCATCGTCAGTTGCCGCGGCCCTCAAGGGCCAAGCCGGCTTGGCCATGGGCAATGTGGTGGGGGCTTGCATAATGGATATGCTCTTTGTGCTCGGCACCTGCGCCGTAATCCATCCCCTCAATGCCGGGCATGTGTCGCTCCTCAACTTCGCCACCATGGCTGGCGCGGCAATCATCGTATGGCTGCTTGCCATGATTGGCAAAGGTCCCAAGGAGATTTCGCGACCCGAGGGCGCTGTCTTAGTCATTCTCTACATCGCCTACATGGTAGCCCTAATTATGACCCACTAATCCCAGCAATACACAACACCCTCCCGATTTTTCATTTTTCATTTTTCATTTTTCATTTTTCATTATTCATTTTTCATTTTTCATTATTAATTTTTCATTTAATATTGCCTGGTGGGCGGCAGCGAGAGCAAGTTGACGCTCATCCTCATTTATGCCCGATGGCTGGTCCT